>JAFNAB010000189.1 GCA_017859955.1 Holophagaceae bacterium | reverse complement strand
GCCGTGACCCCGGCATCCGTGAAGTCGGCCACGGCCACAGCGCCGTAGTCCTTCATGGCCAGCTTGTCCCGCATGAGGGAGACGCCGGTCAGCTTGGCGCCGCCGACCTTGAAGCCCGCCTGGGTGAGTCCCCGCACCAGGGCGCAGGCCGCATGGGTCTTCCCGGCGTTCATGCAGGTCCCGGCGATGTAGACCACGGGGCAGTCGAGCTGGGCATCCCCGGCGGGCAGGGCGCCCATGCGGATGCTGCCGGGCTGGCCCACGCGGCTGCCGAAGTCGGGGTAGACCAGGAGCTGGCCCAGGATCTCGATCTCGAAGGGCTGGCCGATGTCCGGGTTCTGGCTGGTGCAACGCCCGATGACCCCCCCGGTGTTCAGGACGTGGAGGGTGTCGCCAGCGTGGATCCGCTCCGGCACCACACCTTCGTAGCCCTGGAGGGCGTTGCGGTGGCCCAGGGCCCCCAGGATCACATCCCCGCTGTGGAGGCGGGTGAGGCGGCCGTGGAGGTCCTCCAGCTGGTTGTAAACGCTCTTCTCACCGATGATGCGACCGGCGACGACAGACCCGGCCTCGGCCTTGATCTCCCGGGTGAGGGTCACGACTTCGCTGGGGCGCAGGTTGCGGGTGACGGACCCGATCTTGTCGAGATGGATGCGCATTACTGCTCTCCGAAGGGATTCCCGCCGGCCTGGAGGGCCAGCAGCTGGGAGACACCGTGGATCTTGGCGAAGCCCGCGGCCTCGGCGCCGGTCCAGAAGCGGCTGCCCTCACCGTAGGCGGCCACCTTGGCATTCATGAGGGCCCGGGGGCTCTGGATGCCCAGGACGCTGAAGGTGCGGGGGTGGAGACGCAGGCGGGCCTCGCCGGTGACGGGGCGCTGGCTGCTGGTCAGGAAGGCCTCGATGTCCCGGGCGAGGGGATCGAAGAAGTGGCCCTCGTGGAGCAGGGTGCCGTAGAGGTTGCCCATCTGCTCCTTCCAGAAGAGCTGCTTGCCGGTGAGCACCAGCTTCTCCAGCTCCCGGTGGGCGGTGATGAGCAGGTGGGCGGCGGGGGCTTCGAAGCCCACCCGTCCCTTGATACCCAGGATGGTGTCGCCCAGGTGGACGCCCCGGCCGATGCCGTACTGGCGGCCCAGCTCGTTGAGACGGGTGATCAGGGCCACGGGATCAAGCTCCTGGCCGTCCAGGCTGGTGGGCACGCCCTGAGTGAAGCCGATGGTGAGGGTCGTGGGGGCCTGGGCGTCATCGATGACGCCGCCGGGGTAGGCCTGCTCGGGGAGCTCGGACCAGGGATTGTGGGTCTCGCTGCCGCCGATGCTGGTGCCCCAGAGGCCTTCGTTGATGGAGTAGGAGCGGATCTTCTCGGGCATGACGATGCCCTTGGAGGCGATGAAGGCCATCTCCTCGTCCCGGCTCAGGGCCAGCTCCCGGATGGGGGTCAGCATGTTGAGCTCGGGGGCCAGGGCCCGGAAGGCCACATCGAAGCGCACCTGGTCATTGCCGGCGCCCGTGGAGCCGTGGACCAGGGTGGTGGCTCCGATCTCCTTGGCCACCGAAACCACTCGGGCAGCCTGGCAGACCCGCTCGGCGCTGACGCTGAGGGGGTAGAGCCCGCCCCGGAGGACATTGCCATAGATGAGGTAGCGCAGGTAGCGGTCGAAGAGTTCGGCCTGGGCATCGATGGTGACGTGCTTTTCGGCGCCGAGCTGGGCAGAGAGCTCCTCGATGCGCTTCAGTTCCGCAGGAGGGAAGCCGCCGGTGTCCACGGTGACCGTGCTGACCTTGTAGCCCTGGTCCCGCAGCCAGAGGACGCAGAAGGAAGTGTCGAGACCGCCGCTGAAGGCGAGAAGGGCATGGCGGGTCATGGGACCTCCGGGAAAGACGAATTCGTTTGGGAAGGGGAGGATACCGCAATGGGAGCCGTCCAGAGGAGCTCCACGGCGGCATTCCAGGCATTCTGGCGCTTCCTGAGCTGCTCGGCCAGGGCCTGGAGTTCGGAGGCGGGGGCCTCCAGATCGGGGGTCGAGGACACGCCGAACTTGGCGCGGTCGGGATGGAAGCTGCCATCCAGAACCTGCTTGCCTACGATCTTGTAGGCGTCCCGGAAGGGCATGCCCTCCATGGCCAGGGCCGTGGCCTCGTGGGCGGCCCAGAGGTCATCACTGCAGGCCTCGGCGCACTTGGCGGCGTTGACCGTGATGCCCTCCAGCAGGGCGGGCAGCACCGCGAACATCCCCGAGGCGGTCTTGAGAGTGCCGATGAAGGCCCCCTTCAGGAGCTGGATGTCCCGGTGATAGCTGGAGGGCAGCCCCCCGGCGATCTCGTGGACCAGGGCCGCCTGGCCCCGCAGCTTGCGGCAGGTGCCCCGGCTGAGTTCCACCACGTCGGGGTTGCGCTTCTGGGGCATGATGCTGCTGCCGGTGGTGAAGGCGTCCGGCAGGGCCACGAAGCCCAGTTCCTCCATGGAGAAGAGGGCCAGATCCCAGAAGGCTCGCTCCAGGACGCCCGCCCCAGGAGCTGGGCATCCCCCGGCGCATGTGGGTGTAGCCGGGCATGGCCACATCCCGGTAGCGGGCGGCCAGGGCCAGGAAGGCCTTGGCGGTGTCCGCCACCTGGTGGCCGATCCCCAGCAGGGTGTCACGGGTGTAGAGGCGCTGGGCCAGGATCACCTGGTCGTTGCGGGAGCGTCCCATGTGGATGCGCTTGCCGGACTCGCCGGTGCGCTCCACCAGGGCCGCCTCCAGGGCGGTGTGGCCGTCCTCCTGCTCGGGGCGGATCTCGATGCGGCCCGCCAGGGCTTCGGCGTGGAGGTCCTTGAGGGCCTGGACCAGGGTGAAGGCCTCCGTCAGGGGCAGGTGACCGTGCCAGGCCAGGGTGCGGGCGTGGGCGGCGCTGCCCACCGCATCCCAGGGAAGCAGGTTGAGGTCATCGATGGGATCCTCGCCCACCGTGAAGCGGTGGATGGCCTGGTGCAGGGGCAGATCCTTTGCCCAGAGCTGGCTTCCTTCAGCGGCCAAGGGAGATCTCCTTCTTCATCATGGCGAAATAGTTGCGGACCACCTGCTGGTAGAAGACCGCGCCCTCCTGGAGTTCCTTGGCGGTGATGAACTCGTTGGGGCGGTGGCTCCGGTGGGTATCCCCGGGACCGACCTTGACCGTGGGGATATCCCCCAGGAAGGCCCAGTCCGAGGTGGAGGCGCTGCCCACGAAGGTCTTGCCCCGACCCGCCGAAAGGGCGGCCTGGGCGATGGGCTCGAAGGCATCCGTGGCCTTGGGCTGGTAGCGGCTGGCGTGGATCTTGACCTCGCTCTCCAGTTCCCGGGCGATGCGCTCCGCCAGTTCCTCATGCTCCAGGTTGGGGGTGGTGCGCAGGTCCACCAGGAACTCGCACACATCCGGCACCTGGCTGTGACCGTCGCCGCCCGTGATCTTGGTGACCTGGGGCTTGGTGGCCCCCAGCAGGGGGTGGGATTCGAAGACCATGCCCGCCAAGCGGGCGATGTCCAGGCTGGCCTTATGGATGGCGTTCTTGGCCAGGAAGGCGTGTTCGACATGGGCACCCTGCCCCTGGGCCTTGCAGGCCAGGACCAGGCGGCCCCGCTGGGCGATGGCGGGCTGCAGGTTGGTGGGCTCGGCCACCAGGGCGGCATCCAGGGGTCCCAGCATGGGCAGGAGCTGTCCGATGCCAGTGTCGTTGCCGGTCTCCTCCTCGGCGGAGAGGGTGAAGACCACCGTGCCGTCCAGGGGCTGCCCCACCAGGGCCTTGGCGGCGGCCAGGATGCAGGAGACGGGGCCCTTGGCGTCGTTGGCCCCCAGGGCCGTCAGATGGCCCTCGTGCCAGACCGGCTTGTAGGGGTCCCCCTGCCAGCCTTCACAAGGGGGAACGGTATCGAGGTGGCCCAGCATGAGGAGCCTCGGCCCCCCCTGCCCCGCCTCGAACCAGACGTTGTTGTGGAAGCGGTGGACCTGGTAGCCCCAGGACTCGGCAAGCGCGGTGACGAAATCCGCCACCTGGGCCTCCTGGCCGCTGGGACTGGGGATGGCCACCAGCTTTTCAAGGATTTGTTCGGGACTCATCAAGCCCCCTCGTGCTTGAGGACCAGCAGGGTGCCGCTGCCCTCGTTGGTGAAGACTTCGGCGAGGAGGGCATCCTGGGTGGTGCCGCTCACCAGATGGCAGGAGTGGACGCCCGCATGCAGGGCCTCCAGGGCGGCCTTGAGCTTGGGCCGCATGCCGGACTTGATGGCGCCCTTGTCCTCCAGAACCTTCAGTTCCGCGGGGGTGGCGGAGGTCACCAGGCTGCTGGGATTGGAGGCGTCCTCCAGGAGACCGGGCACCGTCAGCAGGAAGAAGAGCTTCTCGGCCTGGAGGGCCGTGGCCAGGGCGGAGGCCAGGGTGTCGGCGTTGGTGTTGAGGACCTGACCCGAGGCATCCATGGTGAGGGGCGCCACCACCGGCACGTAGCCGCCGTCGAGGAGATGGGTCACCAGGCCCGTGTTGACCTGGTCCAGATCACCCACCAGGCCGAAGTCCACCTTCACGGGTTCGGTCTGACCATTCCGTGGGGATGTTGAGGGCCTTGCAGTAGTCGTCCATCTGGTTGCCACCGCCATGGACGAGGACCACCTTGATCCCGAAGGACACCAGGACCGCCACCTGTTCCACCAGGACCCGGCGCACCGCAGGCTCCACCAGAAGCTCGCCGCCGAGCTTGATCACGAAGATCCGGTCACGGAAACAGCGGACGTAGCGGGCGGCATTGCGCAGGGCGCCGAAGGGGGTGAGGTTTTGCATCATGGTCGTCATCTCCAGGAGAGGCGGGGAGGAAAGAAGGTTTCACGCGGAGGCGCGGAGCACGCGGAGAAAGAGATAGAGTTTCAAGAATAAAGGGGTGGGTGAAAGCGGAGGAACACCCCAGTGTTCTCTTTGCCCTCCGCGCCTCCGCGTCTCCGCGTGAGACCCCTCCCCATCTCCCTACCCGTTGAAAATCCAGTCAAGCACGGCCCGCTGCACGTGGAAGCGGTTCTCGGCCTCGTCCACCACCTTGCAGCTGGGGTGGTCCAGGACTTCATCGGCCACTTCGACGTTGCGGCGCACCGGCAGGCAGTGGGTGAAGATGGCATCCTTGTGGGCCTTTTCCATGTGGCGGCGCGTGGTCATCCACTCGGGCTGGAGCATGGCCTCGGCGCCGAGACCGGAGGCCGTGTTGGGGCCCCAGGCCTTGGCGTAGACGGCCCGGCTGTCCACCAGGGCCTCATCCTGATCATGGGTGATGGTGACACTGCCCCCGGCGGCCTTGGCATAGGCCTCGGCCTCCGCCAGCACCGAGGGGTGCAGATCGAAGCCCTTGGGGTGGGCCACCCGCACCTCGCAGCCGGCGGCGGCGGCGGTGAGCAGGAAGGAATTGGGCACGGCCTTGGGTAGGGGCTTGATGTGGGAAGCCCAGGTGAGAGTCACGGGCAGGCCCTTGGTGGCGCCGAAGTTCTCCCGGATCGTCATGAGGTCCGCCAGGCCCTGGCAGGGGTGCTCCCGGGCGCTCTCCATGCTGATGACCGGCACCGTGGACAGCTCCCGGAAGGCGCTCAGGACCGGGTCGAAGTTGTCCAGCTCGTCATCCACGTTTCCCGCGAAGGTCCGCACCGAAAGGGCATCCACGAAGCGGGCCAGAACGGGGACCGCCTCCTTGACGTGCTCGGAGCGGTCGGCGTTCATGATGGCGCCGGGACGATCCTCCAGCTTCCAGACGCCGTTGCCCACTTCCAGCACGATAGCGCTGCCCCCGCCCCGGTTCATCACCGCCTCGAAGGAGGTGCGGGTACGCAGGGAGGGATTGAAGAAGACCATGCCCAGGATCTTGTCCACCAGGTGCTTGGGGTACTGCCCCTTCCAGGCCAGGGCCCGGTTCAGGATCATCTCCAGGCCTTCCGGGCCCAGATCCTTGAGTCCAGTGAAGTGCTTCATGACCACTCCGAATAAAAGCGACTTCCACCACGAAGGCACTAAGGACACCAAGGAACACGAAGAAAAAACAGCGTTTCTTTCTTTTGCTTTTCTTCGTGCCCTTCGTGCCTTCGTGAGGAACTTCTTGAGGCTGGCGGCGCAACCGGGAGCCCGCAGGCCCAGCAGCAACCCCTCGCCCTCGACCTTGCTGACCACGGTGCCCACCAGCTCCCGGCGCAGGCGCTCGGCGATGGCGGTGGCACGATCCATGAGGCCCTCTTCCTGGATCACCTGCAGGGTGGCCAGAAGCGCGGCACTGGCCAGGGGGCCGCCGCCGAAGGTGCTGCCCAGGTCCCCACCCTTGATGAGGGAGGCCACCTTGGGGCTGAAGATCACGGCCCCCATGGGCACACCGCTGGCGATGCCCTTGGCGCTGGTGATCAGGTCGGGGGTCACGCCGTAGTAGTTGGCGGCATAGGGCTTACCCATGCGACCCACGCCGGTCTGGACCTCGTCGAAAATGAGGTAGCAACCGCTCTCGTCGCACTTCTTCCGCAGCGCCTTGAAGAAGCTGGCAGGGGCCGTGGTGATGCCGGCCATGCTCTGGATGGGCTCCAGGATGATGGCCGCGCACTGGCTCAGGTCGGCCTTCTCCAGGGCTTCCTCGTCTCCGAAGGGAAGCTGGGTGTCGGGCACCAGGAAGGATTCCAGGCCGGGGGTCAGCTTGACGTCATCCGTAACGGAAATGGCCAGGATGCTGCGACCGTGCCAGCCACCCTTGAAGGAGGCGTAGGCCTTCCGGCCGGTCTGCTTGGCGGCGATCTTGAGGGCGTTCTCGTTGGCCTCGGCCCCGGAGTTGCAGAAGAAGACGGAAGCCATGGGGCTTTCCAGCCCCAGGTTAACGAAGTCGATGAGGGCCTGGGCCGCCGCATCCCGCACGGGGATCTGGGCCGCGGTGGAATAGAAGAGGATCTCGGCCGCCTGATCGGTGATGGCCTTCACCACCTTGGGGTGGGAGTGCCCCGTGGAGCAGACACAGTGTCCACCATAGAAGTCCCAGTAGGCATTGCCCTCCGCGTCAAAGATGCGGTCCCCCACGCCGCGGACCACGGGAAAGGGGTAGGGAGCATAGGTGGGCTGAAGAGCGGGGAAGGCGGACATAGGTTTGCATCCATATGCGACCCTGGAACCAGCTCCAGGACCTGCTCAACCATCGCACATTTCTGCCTGGATATTCAACGCACGAATTACACTTACCCAAGATTTCCGAGCCTTCAGGGCTTGCATAAAAATGCGCATATATGCAGACTGTATGCATGAACACGGATACCACCATCCTCCGCCTGCTCAAACAGCACCCCATCACCGAACAGGCCCAGCTCCAGAAGCTCCTTGAAGCCGAGGGGATCCAGGTCACCCAGAGCACCCTCTCCCGGACCTTCCGCCGCCTTTCCGTGGCCAAGGTCGGGGGTCGGTACCAGCACCTGAACGCCCTGCCCACCCCGGCCATCTCCTTCTCGGTCCAGTGCGCCCCGCCCAACCTCCTGGTGGTCAAGGTCCCCCCGGGCCAGGCCTCGGGCATCGCCCTCCGCCTGGACCAGAGCGCCCTGCCGGGCCTGGTGGGCACCATCGCCGGGGATGACACCATCCTGGTGGTGGTCACGCCCCCCGAGATGCTGGAGGCAACCCGATCAAAATTGATGACCCTGCTATAGAAAATCCATTCTCTCGACAAAGGGGCCTTTCGGGCGCACCGTAGGACTCGAATCCGAGGGTGCCCACGGTTCGCGCGGGTCCTTCGTTGAGGTGAGCCGATGTCCATCGAAGCACTTCTCGTCTATCCCCGCGTGCCCCCGACCTACTGGAGCATGAAATACGCCATGCCCTTCCTGGGTCGGCGTTCCGCCTTCCCCCCCCTGGGGCTCCTGACCGTAGCCGCCATGCTCCCGAAAGATTGGAAGCTACGCCTGGTGGACCTGAACGTCCAGGAGCTGGAGGAGGCCGACGTGAGAGCCGCCGACCTGGTCTTCACCTCCTCCATGCTCATCCAGAGCGAGTCCCTGGAGGAGATCATCGCCCTCTGCAACCGCTGCGGCGTGCCGGTGGTGGCCGGCGGCCCCCACCCCACCGCCTCCTGGAGCCAGATCAAGGGGGTCGACCACTTCGTGCTCAACGAAGCGGAACTCACCCTGCCCGCCTTCCTGGCGGACTACCGGGCGGGCCAGCCCCAAGCGGTTTACCAGAGCCAGGACAAGGCGGACATCACCCATACGCCCGCAGCCCGCTGGGACCTGATCAACCCGGAACACTATGCAGCCATGGCCCTCCAATTCTCCCGAGGCTGCCCCCATGCCTGCGAGTTCTGCGATATCACCGCCCTATTCGGGCACCGCCCCCGCTGCAAGACCCCGAACCAGTTACTGGCCGAATGCGAAGGGCTCTACGCCAGGGGCTGGCGGGGCTCCCTCTTCATCGTGGATGACAATTTCATCGGCAACAGCCGGGCGGTGAAAACCCTGCTGGCCGAACTGACGAACTGGCAGAAGGCCCGGGGCTACCCCTTCACCCTCTTCACCGAGGCCAGCATGCTCCTGGCAGAGGATGAGGCCTTGCTGGATCTCATGGTGTCCGCGGGTTTCAACATGGTCTTCCTGGGCATCGAGACCCCGGATGCCGGGACCCTGGCCGCCATGGGCAAACAGCAGAACCTGCGCACCGACCTGGGGGCCGCGGTGCGCCGCATCCAGGAGAAGGGCATCGAGGTCACCGCAGGCTTCATCGTAGGTTTTGATGGCGATCAGGAGGACATTTTCGAACGCCAGCTCAATTTCATCCGGGAGGCGGCCATTCCCACGGCCATGATCGGCCTCCTGACGGCCTTACCCGGCACCCGGCTCCACCATCGCCTGGAGGAGGAAGGCCGCATCCTCGGCGTATCCGCCGGGGGCAACACCCACGACCTTACCCTGAACTTCGAGCCCAGGATGGATCGCAGCACCCTCCTGAACGGGTATAAGCGCGTCCTCATGGAGCTCTACGCCCCCAAGCACTACTTCGCCCGCTGCCAGGAGCTCCTCAAACGCCTCAAGGCGCCCCAGAAGGCCCATCGCCCCATCGGCCTGGCCGAACTCCGGGCATGCCTGCGCTCCCTGCTGATCCAAGGTTTCTCCCGGTATTCGCTGGCCTACTGGTCCTTCCTCCTGAAGGGCCTGCTCCGCAAGCCTCACATGGCTGAGGAGATCATCACCATGGCCGTCAAGGGCCACCACTACTTCAAGATCACCCGGGCCATGGTCGAGATGGACCGATTCAGGCGGGGCCTGGAACGGGTCCGCCATGCCCTTGAATCCCATGCCGGACTGGACTACCGGGAGCGGGCCCTGACCCACCTCCGGCGCCGCTGCCACCGCATCGACAAGGACTTCCGAGCCTACGCCGAAGCCGCCCTTGCGGAGCTTTCCGCCAAAGCCAAGCTGGAATCCCCCCACACGGCACATATCGCCCAGTAATTCCGGCACGAGCCCTGCCAAGTCCTTCCCATCATCAGGGAGGCAGGCATGATCCAACCCATCAAGCTGGACAGTCCTACGCTTACCCGGGAACCTGCACAGGGTGACTCAGGGAACGGGGGCTTTTCCAGCATGCTGGCCAACCTGGTCGACCCAGGCAATGGCCCCTCAAGATCCCAGGCAGACCCACCCCAGAACCAGGGGGAGACGTCAGAGACCTCACCGAACAAGCCCCAGGAGCCCCAGCAGCAGGTGGCCTCCTCGCCCTCGACGAGTCCCCAGACGGGGGAGCAGGAATCCGCCGCTCCGACTCCGATCAAACCTGTCATTTCACCAAAGACGCCCCCTGCCCTGCCCATCGAGCCAGGCCCCCAAGCACCCGAAGCCCCTGCGGCGCAAGGCCCCCCCGTCAACCCGATCCCCGTTCAGACCAAAGTCTCGAACTCATCGGCCAGAGTGCCCATGGATTTCCCCAAGCCCGTGGAAATCGGCGAACCCACCCAGACGCCTCCCACGGAAATGCCCAGCCTGAGTCCCGAGGCGGTTCTTGCGGCCACACTCCAGGCCTCTGCGCCAACACAGAGCGCATCAACTCCTGACGAGCTTACCGAGGTCACCGAGGATCAAAAGGATCCAGAGACAGACCCAACCAGCTCGGTGATACCCATGGTTCCGGCTTTGGCGCCCCCGATCACGGCTCAGGCACCCATAGCC
>JAFNAB010000188.1 GCA_017859955.1 Holophagaceae bacterium | reverse complement strand
CGCCGCCCGGATGATCCGCACCGCGATCTCCGAACGGTTCGCCGCCATCAGACGCTTGATCGGACGGACACCGGCAGGCAACGTCGTTGGGGATTTCTTCACTCTCATCATTCACCACCTGGAGGCTCGACCTGCGATCGCCACAAAGAAGTAAATTGTAATGGAGTGGAGAAGGGAGCGAAACCTTCAGGCTTGCATATAGCGGTCAGTGCGAGGTGGGTCCGAATTCGGCCATCACCTTGGCAAGCCGGGATACCCCGAAGTGCCGAAGCAGCAGGGGTGTGCGTCCCGCTCCCCGCATCAGGCGGCGGGTCATCAGAACGGCCCCGTGACTGTTCACATCCGTGATCACGATCACCAGATCACAGCGGTCCACCAGGCCCTCGAGAGCATGAATTCCCCGCCCCCGGGTTCCACCGTCATGGAACTCGATCTCATGCCCAGCCTTGCGGGCCACCCTTTCATAGAGGGACTCGGCCCGATCCACACCGCCAACAATTCCAACTCGCATCGCCAACCTCACGGGCCTCGGGGGCCCTCCATCGTTCAAAAGGGGGTTCAGGAAACCGGCTTTGGATGGGGTCGACAGCTTCGAAGGGGCTTCACGGAGGCATTCCTTATTCTACCTGTAAGAAATATATTTAAATACATTCTCCCTGTCAAGAGGAATTCCTATCCACCCTTCCCCGTGCGAAGCTCAAGCTATGGTTACGCCCAGCCGCTCCGCCTCAGCCCGCGCCCTCCACCTGGTCTTCGGGGAAGGGCAGCGCGTCCCGGACGCCTGGGACGCCCAGCTCAGCCACGAGGATGCATCCCTGGCCCAGGCCATTCTGGGGCTCTGCCTCCGGCGCTGGGGCCGCCTCATGGCCTACCTCAATCCCCGGCTCAAGAACCCCGAACGGGGCATCCCCCTGGGCTCCCAGGTGGCCCTGGCCCAGGGCCTGGCCCAGTTGGCGTGGCTCCCCGGCGTGGGCACCCACGCCGCGGTGAACGAGTCCGTGGAACTGGTGGCCAACCGGGAACTGGGCTTCCCCCCTCACCGCGGCCTGGTGAACGCCATCCTCCGCAAGGCCTCCAGCGATCGCGAAGCCCTGAAGGCGGAACTGGAAGCCCTGAGCCCCGCCTTGGATCGCAGCCCCTGGGCCGAGCGGATCCTGAAGGGGGCCCTGCCCCAGGGTGAAGGCCGCGAAGCCCTCTGGAGCCGCCTCCAGACGCCTCCCTCCCCCTGGTTCCGCGCCCTCGCCACCGGTCCTCTTCCCGAGGGTCTTGAACGGGATCCCCGGGCCTCCGAGGCCCTCCGGATCCTGCCCGGCGCCCCCTTCCCCAGGACCTGGCTCCAGGAGGGGCGGGGCATGGTGCAGGACCTAAGCTCCCAGGCCCTCATGGACTTCCGATGGGAAGCCCCCGTCACCCGGATCCTGGACGCCTGCGCAGCTCCCGGCGGCAAGACCACGGCCCTGGCCCGCCGCTTTCCCGAAGCGACCCTCTTCGCCCTGGAACAGGAGCCCCGGCGCGCCCAGCGCCTCAAGGACAACCTGGCAGCCAGGGGTGTCAAGGCGCAGGTGATGGTGGAAGAAGCCGGCGCATGGATGGCCAAGGGGGGACGCCCCTTCGATCTCATCCTCCTGGATGCCCCCTGCTCCGGCAGCGGCACCCTCCAGAAGCACCCGGAGCTGGTCTGGCTGGGGCACACCGTGGACCTGGGCCGCCTCCAATCCATCCAGGCCCGCCTCCTGGACCAGGCCCTGGCGCGGCTGGCCCCCGGCGGCCTCCTGATCTACGCGGTCTGCTCCTGGCTGCCGGAAGAAGGCGAAGCCCAGGCCAAGGCCCTGCTGGCCCGGCACCCCGAGCTGCGACCCGCCCAGGTCTGGGGCCCGGAGGCCCACTTCCGGCCGGATCCCCTGGAGTGGCCCGGAGAGGGCTTCCAGGGTTACGCGTTCACGAAGGCCTGAAGGGAAGAGCTGTCACGCGGAGACGCGGAGTGCGCGGAGGGAAAACGATAGGAAGCAGGGTTGACTGCTTTTCCTCCGCATCTCCGCGCCTCCGCGTGCCCCCCTCCATTCCCTCAGAAATGCGTATCGATGACCTCGCACCAGAAGTGGTAGATCATCTGGTGGACCTCCTGGGTCCTGGCGGTGACGTTGGAAGGGACCACAAGGGCCTCGTCCACCTGATCCTTGAGGGCACCGCCATCCTTGCCCAGTAGCCCGAGGGTCTTGAGCCCGAGCTCCTTGGCGGAGGCGACGGCCCGGAGAATGTTGGCGCTGTTGCCACTGGTGCTGATCCCCACCAGCAGATCCCCGGGCCGACCGAGAGCCTCGACCTGCCGGCTGAAGACCTGGTCGAAGCCATAGTCGTTTCCGATGGCGGTCAGGGCTGAGGTGTCGGTGCTGAGGGCAAGGCCTGCAAGGGCCCGACGTTCCTTGACGTAACGTCCGCTGAGCTCTGCGGCAAAGTGCTGAGCATCCGCCGCACTGCCCCCGTTCCCGCAGATAAGGATCCGGCAACCGCGCTTGAGGCGCTCAGCCATGTCATCGCCCTGGGCGACGATCCGTTCCATTTCCTTGGAAAAGAAGTCCTGTTTGAGATTCATGGAAGCCCGCACATGGCCAAGCAGAAGGGATTGCATCAAGGGATTCCTCCAGTTGGATCCGACACGATTGACGTCGGATCTTACTAGGAATTTCACCCCAATAATGGGGAAGGCTGTCAAAGTATTTTGATCACCCCCTCATGGAGACCCCCCGCACCATGTCCTTGACGGAATGGATCGCCCATCAGCACAGCTTCTTTGTGCATATTCCCGCAGCCATGGCCGTTTTCCTGCCACTGCCCTTGTTAGCCGCGCAGCGCATGGGCCGGGGGATCCGCCCCTGGTGGCTCATGTGCAGGTACCTGTCGGTCATGGGATTTCTGGGACTCGTGCTGACCATGATCAGCGGGTATGCCTCCGTCCCGAACCTTTCCCTGCTGAAGAGCCTCGTCTCGGTGGCGGGAAACCCCACCTCCACGGTCTCCGTGGTCTACCACCAGTTCTTCTCCACCCTGAGCCTGATTCTCGGCGTCCTGACCCTCCTGTCCATGTTCCGGAAGCGGAAGGACCACCAGAGTCTTGGCCTCCTGGCCCTGGTTTTCGGGCTCCTCTGGTGTGCAGCCATCCTGTGCTCCCACCACTATGGCACCCTGATCACCGGAACGGTGCCGGAGCCTCCCAAGAAGGTGGCGACGGCGCCCCTTCCTCCGATGGCGGCGATTCCTGTCACCCGGAAGGTCGATCCTGAAGGGGATTACCTGCTGAAGATCCTTGATTACCAGAGCTTGAGCCCGATCCACAGTGAACCCGTACGCTCCAAGGCCCATGGGGACCGCTGGATCCGGGTCTGGGTGAGTCCCGAGGCCCTGGAGAGTTACCGCGCGGGAACAGCCATGCCCAATGGTGCTCTCGCTGTCATGAGCACCGTCGAGGACCGGTGGGGGCGCCCCAGCACCCAGGCAGGCCCCATCTACGCCATCGAGGTCCGCCAGGGTGCCCCTGCCCTGAGCCTTTACTGGGGGAAGGTCCCCGAGGCACAGCGGGCCAACTTCGGGGGCTCTGAAAGGATCTTCTGGAAGGATTCGGCCCCCCAACTCCAGGACTGCCTGAGCTGCCACGCTCAGGGCCTGGCCCCCATGGCCGGGCGCAGCCGATGGGGTGTGCCCCGCAGCAACCCTGGAAGCGTCGCCTCCCGCTGAGCGGAGAGGTGAAGGCCCCCACCCAGGCCCATCCGAGGCGGAGCCTCCAGCGATCGCGGGCCGCACAGCGGCCCGCTCCTGCTCGTTCCCCGCAGCGCCGGAGCCTCCCATCCGAGATCGGATGGAGGAGGTCACAGTTCTTCACCGACCAGCACTTCCCGGGGCTTACTGGCGCCCCGGTCCGGTCCGATCAGTCCCTCCTCCTCCGCCTGGAGGCTACAGTTCCTCGCCGACCAGCACTTCCCGGGGCTTACTGGCGCCCCGGTCCGGTCCGATCAGTCCCTCCTCCTCCATCCGATCGATGAGGCGGGCGGCGCGGCCGTAGCCGATGTTGAGCTTGCGCTGGAGGAGGCTGGTGCTGGCCTTGCGTTCCCGCTTCACCACGGCCACTGCGCGGTCATAGATGTCATCGCCACTGCTGGCAGCGCTCTCATCGTCCCCGGAAGCCGCTTCTTCATCGCTTTCCATGGCGCTGAGCAGGGCCTGGTTGTAATCGGGCTTGCCCCGCTCCTTGAGCCAGTCCACCAGCCGCAGGGTCTCCTCCTCCGTGAGGAAGGGGGCATGAATACGCCGGGGCCGCGAGGTGCCGGGGGCCAGGAAGAGGGCATCGCCCTTGCCCAGGAGCTGCTCGCCACCACTGGAGTCCAGGATGGTGCGGCTATCGATCTTGGTGTTCACCCGATAACTGAGGCGACTGGGGAGGTTGGCCTTGATGACACCCGTAACGATGTCCACACTGGGACGCTGGGTGGCAAGAACCAGATGGATGCCCACGGCCCGGGCCTTCTGGGCGATGCGGGCGATGCTCTCCTCCACCTCGCTACGGGCCACCATCATGAGATCCGCCAGCTCGTCGATGACCACCACCACATAGGGAAGGTGCTCCAGGAGGGTCGGGCGGTCGGGCCAGCGGGGGTTGGGCGTGCGGTCACTGAGGTCAATGGAGCCACCGGCCTCGAAGACCTTGGCATTGAAGCCTTCCAGGTTGCGCACCGCCAGCAGGGCCAGGCGCCGATAGCGGTCCTCCATCTGGGCCACCACCCACTTAAGGACTCGCCCGGCCTCCTTCATGTCCGTCACCACCGGCGCCCAGAGGTGGGGGATGTCCTCGTAGATGCCCAGCTCCACCATCTTGGGATCCACCAGGATCAGCTTGGCCTCGTGGGGCATGGCCCGCAGGAGGATGGAGCAGATCATGGCGTTGACGCCCACGGACTTGCCGCTGCCGGTGGAACCGCCGATCAGGAGGTGGGGCATCTTGGCCAGGTCCGCCACAATGGGATGGCCCGCCAGGTCCTTGCCCAGGGCCAGGGTCAGGAGGCTGCCCCCGTCCTTCGCATCGGGATCCCGGAAGGCCGGGCTATCCAGGATCTCCCGGAAGCAGATGGTCTCGCGCTTGGGGTTGGGGACTTCGATGCCCACCAGGTTCCGGCCCGGGATGCGATCGATGCGCACCGCCTCGGCCTGGAGAGCCAGGGCCAGATCGTCCTCCATGTTCATGACCTTGGCCAGGGGCACACCGGGGTCCGGGGCGAACTCGTAGACCGTCACCACCGGACCAGGTTGCATGCCGACCACCTGTCCCTTGACCTTGAACTCCGTCAACTTCTGCTGGATGAGGATCCGAGTGTCCTCCAGCATCTTCGGGTCCAATTTCTCCCCGGCCTTGGGGGGCTCAAAGAGACGACGGGGTGGGAGCTCCAGTCGGTCCACGGGACCAAAGGCCTGGGAAATGGCCTTGGGTCGGGGCTCCGCCTCAGGCTGGGGCTTCCAGGAAGGGGCCGGTGCCTTGGGAGTCCGCGGGGGCAGCGGCGGCAGAGGGCGGGAAGGCGTGGGTTCAGTCAAGCCCAAGGACTGCTGCTCCACCCGGCGTCCAAAACGGTCCGTGGCCACCTGGCTCTCCACAACCAGAGGCTTGGGGGTCGGTGGAGGCGGCAGATCCCTCAGAAGGGCCGGGGGGGGGAGGGTCAGATCGAGGCTGTCGGATGACTGGGCCCAGGGCAGCCCCTCGATGGGGTCCAGGTCAAAGGTCTGAGGCTCAAGGTGCATGGAGTGGATGAGCGGAAGCCCCATTTCTGGCGGGATCTGGTTCCCGGACTTCCGGTAGGCCATGGCCTCCCGCTCGGCCCGCTCCAGGGCAGCAATGGGACTCTCCTGCTCCCCGAAGAAGGAGACTTCCTGAAGATCCGAAGCTTCGAATTCCTTCACAGGCTTGGCCTTGGCATTTCCCTTCCAGCCCAGAAAGGGCCGCCGGACCATGCCAATGAAGCCCTGGGCACCTTTTGCGGGCAGCGGCTTAAACCAGGGCCAGGCCTTCTCTCCGAACCAGCGCACCATGAGTTTGCCGAAAGCCCGGGTGAGGCCCGGGGCAATGACCAGGCAACTGAGGCAGATCAGCACTGTCAGAGCGATGGGGAGGCCTGCGGGGCCCAGGCCCCGCCGGAAGGATGGCCAGCAGACATTGCCGATCCACCCACCCCAGCGCAGGGAGACGGAGCCCACATTCCGGGCACCAAAGGCCCCCAGGGCCGTCCACACCGCGAAGGCCAGGGATATCCAGGCCAGCCGCCGGTGCCAACGCGGCCCCTGCTGCGGAACACACTCCCAAAGGATGTAGGCAGGAACCAGCCAGGAGCCAACACCGGCAATGATCTGCAGAAGGCCCGCCAGATGGGCCCCCAGGTTGCCACAAAGGTTGTGGATCGTGGGATCGACCTGACCCTGGGCAAAGAAGATGAGGGGATCCCGTGGATCGAAGCTGAGCAGGGACAAGACCAGCACCAGCGCGAAAGCACCCACCAGAACCCTGAGCAGAAGCCTGCCCATACCCTCTTTCACGCATCCTCCAAGAACCGCAGCGGCTTGACTTCGATTCTACCGCTTCGCGGCCTGTGGCCCTAGCGCGACATCCCCGAGGCCTCTTCAATAACCACGATCAGGGGATGTCGCACTTCCAGGGGGGCAAGCCCCCTATGGCGCCAGAAAAGCGGTGCTTTTCTGGCTGTCACCCCTTGGGGGCGCCATGCCGCGCCCCCAAGGGTATGCCCCCAACCCCCCGGCAAGTGGCGCGTCAGGATGCCTGACTTTATTAAAGGTTCCCAGGACGCGCCCCTAGCGACTCGATCCAAGGCAGACGGCGCTGGGAATCCCAGACCGGTTTCCCGGAATCCCTCAGGTAGGTCCCGACGGTGGTAAAGGTCCAGCCTCCCTGGCGTGCCTTGTCCAGGAATGGACCCAGGATCCGAGCGGGACGATCCACCTCAGGGCGGCCCGAGCCTAGGTGCATCAAAACGATGAGCCCTTCGCCGTCCTGGCGCTCCATGCGCTCCCCGAGGCGGTCCAGGATGGCGTTCCCCGATCGGTAGAGCCTGCGTTCCTTGACCGTGGCCCAGTCCAGGGTGTCAGCTCCTTCGCTCCAACCGATGTGGCGGTAGCCCAATTCCTCAGCCCAGGCCCTGATCTCCGTATTCTGTTCACCGTAGGGTGCACGCCAGAAGGGATCCATGGGACGCCCCACCAGTCGGTAGAAGAGCCGATCCGTCTCCAGAAGCTCGGCCTGGAACCGCTCCCGGGTCCAGCGGGGATCCCGTCGCATACCGGGGGCCAGATGGGGGTGGGTAAGGGTATGGTTCCCGATCTCATGCCCCTCCTGGGCCATCCGGCGCACCAGGTCTGGGTAGTGCCGGATGAAGGCACCCGTGATGAAGAAGGTGGTGCGGATTCCCCGTTCGCGCAGGGCATTGAGCACATCCAGAGCCACCTCCGCCGAGGAGCCCCCATCGAAGGTGATACAGACCCGGCGACCGCCCCGGGGGCCCCGGTAATAGTTGAGGGATTCGCCACTCCCGGGCCAGATTGCGGACGTTGAAGGAGGCGGCACAGGCTTCGGA
>JAFNAB010000004.1 GCA_017859955.1 Holophagaceae bacterium | reverse complement strand
CCCAGGCCCAGCTCGATGTCACCAACCGCTTCGCGGTTTACGAGAACATGGCCAAGCTGGCACCTACCAAGAAGGGCTGATGGTCCTGACGTTATAGGGAAAAGGGGCGCTCCGGCGCCCCTTTCTTTTTTGTGGCCTGTTGGTGCTGATTGCTGGCACCAGCGGAGCTCAGCTCAAGGGGGTGTAGAGGGAGCTGCGGATGCCCCTGGCTGTCAGGGGACAGACCTGGACGCATCTGGCGCAGCCCATGCACTTGCTGGTGAGAATGCGGGCTTTGCCTTCCCTGAAGGCGATGGCCCCAGCCTCACAGACCTCTGTGCAGCGTCGGCAGAGATGGCAGGGCCCGGGCTCGGCCGGTGGCGCGGGAAGCTGGGCACCCTGGCAGTAATCCAGGCCCTTCGGCGTGAGCTCGAAGCACCAGGTATTGAGGCCGTCCCTCGGGTGGGGGGCCAGACCCTCCGGGAGGTGTCGGATCTGGAGGAGTCCTTCCCGGGTGAGGAATTCCATGACAGAAGCCCAGGTCTCCCCTGGCACGCAGGCCGGGTGATCCGGGGGCCAGAGGTGGGCGCAATCGTTGTGGGCCCGTTGGAAATAGCCGGAGTCGAAGAGGTGTTTGAGGTAGGAAAGGGCAATGTCCATGGGATTCCGACCCCTGGAGTTTAGCGGTCCTTCGTCGGAAAACGTCTTTCTTGATGACGATCAAGGAAAGCCGACCGCCTGCGTTGCATCCTATTTCCACGGGAGAACGATATGGAACGCCAGATCATCCGGATAGACGAAAACAAGTGCAACGGCTGCGGACTATGCGCCAAGGGGTGTCCGGAGGGCGCTCTGCAGATGATCGATGGCAAGGCCCGCCTGGTCTCTGAAATCACCTGTGACGGCCTGGGGGCCTGCATCGGGGATTGCCCGGTGGGAGCCATCGAAGTGGAGGTGCGGGAAGCGGCCCCCTACGATGAACGGGCTACGGTCGACAACATCCTCCCCCTTGGGACCAATACCCTGAAAGCCCACCTCAAGCATCTCTATGACCACTCCCAGACCACCTATCTCAACCAGGCCGTCGCCTACCTGAAGGAATTGCAGGTAGCCGTTCCCGACTACAAGGAGAAGACCATGCACGAAGGCTGCCCCGGTTCCGCCCCTCGCACGATCCTTCGGGATCCCATCACCCCCCAGGCCCAGGAAGGCTTGGTGAGCCAGCTCACCCAGTGGCCGGTCCAGATGCACCTGATCTCTCCGGCCAATCCCGTCTTTCATAAGGCCGATCTGCTGGTGGCCGCCGATTGCGTGGCCTTCACCATGGCTGATTTCAACCAGCGCTGCCTCGCCGGTAAGAAGCTCGCCATCGCCTGCCCCAAGCTGGACCAGGGCCAGGAAATCTACCTGGACAAGCTGGTGGGCCTCATCGATGAAGCCCAGGTGAACACCATCACGGTCATGATCATGGAAGTCCCCTGCTGTGGCGGTCTCCTGCGACTGGTCCAGAATGCCGCCGCCAAGGCCTCCCGCAAGGTGCCCGTCAAGGCGATCGTCGTGGGGATAGACGGGGAGATCCGGCAGGAGAGCTGGGTTTGAGAATCTTCAGCTAGGCTGTGGCCTAATGGCAGGCTTTTCGAGCCAGGATAGCCCTTGTCCTTCCCTGGTCATCGGTGAAGCTCTCGACTTGATCGTACTGAGCGGTCCGGCTGAACATCCGGCCAAGAGCTTCCCCTTGGCCTGCGCCAACTTCGCAGCCGAGCCATCCTCCAGGGCGCACGGCTTGGTGGGCTTCCCTGCATAGGCGAAGGAGGAACGAGACACCCATGGGGCCCCCGTCAAAGGCTTCTCTCGGCTCGAACCCGATGATCTCCCTGGTAAGACTGTCTACCTTGCCCGTGGAGATGTAGGGGGGGTTACAGACCAGCATGTCGACATGGCCAAAAAGGGGATGTTCCCGGAAGGGATCCAGAAAGTCGCCCTCCCAGAATGTGACCCGTTCTGATAGGCCCAGGCGGCGGCTGTTCTTTCTGGCGAGCTGGATCGCAGTGGGTGCGATGTCGCTGCCCCAGGCAACACACTTGGGTTCGTAATGGGCCAGGGCCAGGGCGAGGTTGCCGGAACCTGTGCAAAGATCGAACAGTGAAACCTGGGGCACGGACTCCGCCAGTTGCTGAAGACGGCGTAAGGCAGCCTTGGCCAGAATCTCCGTCTCTTTCCTGGGGATCATAGCCGCTGCACTCGTTTCCAGTTCGATCCCCATGAAACGCTCCGTGCCGGAAAGGTGGGCAAGGGGGGTGCCGTTCATGCGTTGAAGGATGAGTTCCCCGATCGGCCGTTTAGTTGCTTCTGCCACGGCCAGTAGGGCTTCCAGGGTGGACTCCGGCGTTTCGTGGGGCTTGTCCGGGAGGTCGGTCCAGTGATCCTTCAGTTGTTCCAAAAGCCTGGCGCGCACGCTGAGGACGGTCATAGGCTCCTCGATTTTCTGGATGGACGCACGGACCGATACTCGCGGACGCTGCGGTCGATGAAGTCAGCCAGCAAAGGGGCTACGGCCCGGTTGGCAGCCTTGTTGGGGTGAGAGTCATCCGAGGTGGGGTTGTCCTGGTAGTCGGTCCGCAGCATTCCGGTGCTGGGGTCGGCAAGTAGGGAATAAAAATCAAAAACGAATAGATTTTTGCAGTCCTTGCGCCAGTTGTCGGAACTGAGCCAAGCCGCCAGGCTTTGGGCCCGCCGCGCTTCGCCTGGGGCAGTGGCTTTGGGGTGGAGTGGGGGTGTTGTCATTAAAATAAACAATTTATCATAATGACGATTGACGATGTCCCGGATCTGGCAGTAGAGCAACTTGCGTTGCTCGAGTGTGGCATCATCTCGGATTGCGTTATTGGGAAAACATGATTTAAAGATGATGACTGGGTGTTGGAGGATCCGGCTCCAAGCATTGTCCGGTGTCGGGTGCGGGGGTTGGGTGAAGAGCAGTGCCAAGCCTTCGGGGTCCGTATTGCCTCCACCCCCTTGGGTGGGACTCAGGTCTGGGATCTCGTACGTCGCTCGGGCCCGGCTTCCGTCTGGTCGTGTCAGGCCCACCTGGTTGTAGCCATGGTCCCATAAGGAATATCCTCTAGCGGCGAGGGCTTGGCGAAGATCTCCCTCGCGAATCAGGGCTTCGCCGACGGAATGGTGGAGGAAAAAGATGTCGTGGTAGCTGCCGTCCTCCTGGAGGACTTCCGTGGAAGCGGGAAGGGGATGGCTAGCCATCCACCCGTTCCTGATCCTCCGGCGCAGCACGTAGAGCGACCCCATGATCAGCAGCAGCAGGAATAGGCTCGCGAAGATTGATCGATGATGGGTGCCGAATAGCGCCATTCTTGCTCCTGAATCATTGGTGGCGAGCATTTGGCCAAGTTGTCGCTTGGGTGGGCAAATTCATTTCTCCGGGTGCAGGTGCCGGTAGATGGCCACCATGTCGCTGAGATTTCGGGAACGATCATGCCTCTCATGGGCTGATTGGATGTTTTCCTTGGAGATGTTCTGGGCCAGGACATCGTCCAAGAACAGTTTTCTGATGTAGTGCGCAAGCATTTCGAACTCTGCAAAGGGATAGAAGATGGTTCTCGATCGGGAGCCAGCCATAGAAGGGGTGCCGCCCACAAAGCTCGCGATCGTTGGGACGCCGAGGATCTGGGCTTCCCCCAATGAGTTCGGACTATTCTCGATGCTGGACGGACAGACAAATAGATGGGCGCGGGTGTAAGCCTGTTTCATGGGCTCGGCGGCGAGCGGGCCAAGGAATCGGATGTGCCGTTCTAGGCCCAATCTGTCTATCAATCTGTGGACGTACTTCCCATACCCGCTTCGACGAAGCCGAGTCCTTAGGGTGTTGTCAGCCGTGATATCCGGTCCAGCCACTTCAATGAGGATGTCTGGAAACTCGGTCTTCAGAAGGGCAATGGCTTTGATGACCTGGTGGAGGCCCTTGAGTGGGTAGGCGCCTTGGCTCAGGAAGATGGAGTGACGTCTGCACCGGTCGAGCGACCAATGGGGACCGGTATAGAACTCATCTCTGAGGGACTCCTGGCAAAAGAAATAGTGGGCCTTCGGGTTGATTGCGGAGAGGTGGGAACGATCCCAGTCCGTGCGCCCGATCACGGCGCTTGCTCGGCGCAGATACTCCTTTTCCCTCAGGCCACGCTTGTAGAAGCTATGCCTCCCATGGAGGAGGGTGTCCATCCGAAGAATGTCACGCAAGGTGACGTTGCTCACCAGGTCCCACCAGGTCATGCCAGCGGTGTAGTACCGGTGACATACCGACACAAGCCCCTGGATGGACACTGCATACTTCAGGTCGGGGCGAGCCTGCATGAGGCCCATGCCGTGACCGAACTCCGTCCCATGGATATGAATCAAGTCCGGTCTGAACTCCTCTGCCACGGCTCGCCATGCTTGGGGCTGGGAGCTGGGGGTTAAAAAATAGTCAATTCCCTTGAGGGATAAGGCGATCCTTTTCCTTCCCGGATAGCCAGTCGCGACCGCCAGCTTGACCTGGCCGGATGCCGTAATATCGGATGCCAGGCCGTACATCCACCCTCCGAGGACGGGTGGTGGCATCCCGAGTTGGATGGCCAGGTCAGGGAAGATGGTGTTGACGACCCAGAGGACTCTCATGCAGAGCCCTGGAGGACATTGAGCAGCGACTTGGCTTTGCGGATGACCCTGCGCGCAACGGATGGCTGCAATTGACGATAGAAGGCGGTGATCCGGTCGATTGCGACTGGGGCTTCCTCGACGATCTCCGGGAATATGACCTGGTGATCGGGGCCAGAGCAGGTTGCATATTCTTTATGATGGCGGCTTCCATGGGTGCCAGAGCCGTCCAGACCAATATTTGAGATGAAGCTTTGGGCAGGGTTGAGGCAAAGCCCGTTGTTCAAGAAAATGGTGGCGTACCAGTAAATCGCCCAGGTGTTGATGGTCCCCTTGTTATTCCCAATGACTTGACTCCAGAAAGCGCCCGAATTTTCCAGGTCGAAGCGTCGGATCATCTTTTTATTGAAACGGGTGAGCAGTAGGTCGGTGTCCTTCTCGAAGTGGACCCAACGGTCCGCCCATGTGGCCCATCCCCAGCAATTCATGACTCGCAGGAAAAAGGCATCTCCCAGCCCGGAAGGGTCGATGGGGTAATTCCATCCACTGATGTGCCAGACGCGTGGATCGCCGGCGTACCGTTCCAGGGCCAAGTTCATGAATGTAAGGAATTGGGGGCTGGTCACCAGATCGTCTTCCATCACGATGGCGCGGCCATGACGGACGCATACCTCTGTGACCCCCTCGATGATGTTGCGAGCTAGCCCATAATTTGAATCGCGTTCAATCAGCCTGATGGACCGGAACCCTGGGGTCGATCTCACGATGGCCCGAACTTCATTGACCCGGATATTTTCAGTCTCATTGCGGGCTGCATCGGAATAAACGATGAGGTCACTTTGGGATGCCAAGTGATTGGCTGCAAGAGCTCGGAGGGTTGTCCCTGTGTGATCTGGTCTGGCGAATACGAACAGGACAATGGGGGCAAGGTTTTCGTTGTTGATTGTTGGTTGGTGGGGTTGCTTAGACATGGGCTGCATGGGGTTGGGGGGAATGGGTCAGTTAATATCTGGTGGCGGGATTTGCGTTCAAAGTTGACATCGATGCCCCTCTTGCGTGTCATTCGACTAGATCCCGGTTTAAACCGGGGTATTCGGTTTGGGATGGGATTCAGCGCACCACGACTGCGTTGTGGTAGTAGATCATGTTGGAGATCGTGCCATTGGCAGCGGAAACCGTTGGCAGGATGAGGCTCATGACCCGATTGAAGCGACCCAGGGTTCCGGCGTCGACATAGACGACGTCACGGGGTTTAAGGGGGAAGCGGTCGGCAAGAACCATTGACACCGGATTCCGGGCGTCGAGGTGAAAGACATCCACCTCGTCAGCCTTGGCACCTTGGCGGATCACATAGACGGACCTTGCATCGGCATTGTTCCCGGAAATTCCACCGACTTCTGAAAGGGCCCTCGCCAGGGACAGGCGTCCATGGGGGCGGGCGGTCGTGCCCGGGCGCAAGACTTCCCCAAGCATGTAGACCGGCTCATCCTGGGTGTTTGGGATGTAGAGGGCGTCGCCGTCCTGCAGGAGAAGGCGTCCCACTTGGTTGCCGGAGGACAGGGAACCCTGATAATCCAGGGTCCAGGTCTTACCCCCTCGGTTCAGGAGGATTCGTCCGTCATCGGCGGTGGTCGGCATGCCGCCTGCACGGCTGATCGCCTCGGAGAGGGTCAATGGGACATCGGTGAGATCCAAGGTGGCTGGATTGCGAACCTCGCCCCCGACAAAGACCTTCTTGGAACGGAAGCTCAGGATCTTCACATCAACCTGCGGCTTGCGAATGATGCTGGCCAGGCGTTCTGTCAGGATGTTTCGGATTTCAACCACCGTATTGCCCGCCACCTTGATTGGGCCGACATAAGGGAAATAGGCTTCCCCGAAATCATCGACCACAATGCCGGTTGCACTGTCTGTCCGGTATTGGCCGAGAGGAAGGGTGATTTCCGGGTGATCCCACACTGTCACCAGAAGGATATCCTGAGGCCCCACACGGTAGGGGGTGGGCTTGATGCTGAGGAGTTCCTTCGGGATGGGGGAGGTTGTGGTGGAGGTGGCGGCAATAGCGGCTGCTTCGTCGAGGGCCTGAAGGCGCACCTTGGCTTGCGGCGTTGGACTGGACTCCTTGGGGCGGATGTCCAGCTTCATTCCAGGCGAGGTGCATCCTGCACACATGAGAAGGGCTGCCGCGAGACCTGTGATGCAGGTCGCCTTTTGATGATTGATTCTGGTATTCGGTTCGGAAGGGCTGGGGGTATTCATCGTTTCTCCATTAATCATTCTCGAACGTCTCGCTTTTGATATTGCCTGTAAATAGAATACAATGATTGCGGGAGATCGTGTCGATTTGTGTGAAACCCTCTTGGTGGCTTGCGAAATATGGCAAAAGTCCAGTGTGTTAACTGGTGTTGGGTAAACTGTGTGGTGTCTCTCAAGGGGACTATTTATTGTTTACTCGTTTCATTGTGGGGATTGTAATAAATCTACAAGGTGTGGCTGGCGGTGGTTGGTATGGTTGAATAATATTATCAATTCTGGGGTGTTGGAATATGGGATGGTGGTCCAAGGCTAGGCTGTATTTGAAAATGCACTGCTCAAGGGGGCGAATTAGGCTTGGCTCAGGGCTGGTCGTACATGGCCGTGTCCTTATCCAGGGAAAGGGCTGCGTGAGGATTGGAGCAGGGGTCCACCTGGATGCACACCAGGCTCCTATCGTGCTGACAGCCTTTCAAAACGCCGAAATCACCATTGGAGAAGGGGTGTTGATCGAGTCGGGCGTTTGCATAGAGGCACGCTCTGCCGTGAAGATCGGGTCGCACGCGAAGATCAGGGCTTTCGCCATGCTCCTTGATAACCATTTCCATCAACTTGAGGGAGACCGGGATATTGCTCCTGAATCCTGCCCCGTTCTGGTCGAGGATGAGGCCGATATCGGACCACGAGCCATTCTGCTTCCTGGCGCTCAGGTTGGTGGAGGAACCCGGATTGGTCCGTGCGCTGTCCTGTCGCGCAGGACGCCTCCAGGTTTGGTTCTCCAGGGCAATCCTGCGGTCGTGTGTAAACCACTATGATGCGGGATGGTCTCCCCGAATGGCTGGTGCGGCTCCTGAAGCCCGTCTATTGTGTGCCATCCCTGCTGCGCGCCTCCTGGTACCTCCTGGGCGTGAGTCGAGGGTGCCGCGTGCGAGTCCTTTGGGGTGGGGCAGTTCGCGTGCGTGGAGCTTCGCGCATCCGACTCGGAGATCGGGTCTGGTTCAATCGGAGTTCAATCCCGGTGGAACTGATTTGTGGGGACAATGGCAACCTGCTGATCGGGGATGGAACCGGGTTCAATTTTGGGGATTCCGTGCAGGCCAGTCAGTTGGTCCGCATCGGGCATTCCTGTATGTTTGGCGGCTTTACAAGGGTTCGGGACTTTGATGGCCATCGGACCGCTCCGGTGATCATCGGGGATCGGGTATGGCTGGCCCGTGGGGCCGTCATCGAGCCGGGGGTGAGGATTGGGGATGATGCCGTGATTTCTGCGGGCTGTGTTGTCCTTCATGACGTCCCAGCGGGAGCGATCGCATTGGGGAACCCAGCCCGTTGTATGCCAATCACTTCACTGCGAAGAAATGGGTCAGAAGTGGCTGGGGTGGAATCCGATAGTCCGGATCACCCCCCGCCTCTTCTTTTGACCTTATGAACCTGCTTTTGCTCAGGGCTGGATGCCGATTTCGGATGCATCAATGCCAGGGAAGCCGGGAATGGTGAACATCGGACTTGTGCTCTTGAGGCTGAAATCCAGGCTGGCCGGATCTGTAAACTGGGGATCCTGGTTCAGATTGTCCGAAACGATGGTGAACCACGACAGAGGCGAGGCCATGGATGGGTAGACGTTGGTTTCCCGAATGATGTCAGTAGAATTCCCATAGAAAAGATTGCCGTAAAAACTGCAGTTTTCCGGCTGAAGCCAGTGGGTGCCCCACAGCTGGCTCCAATCGTCGGGTATGACCGCCAGCGTGGGATAAGTCGTGGACCAGGGTGGCTGCTGGTAATTGAAGTGTTCGAGCTTTTCCAGAAGGTTGAAGCTGCTCCCGGGCGTACTGTTCAGTCTTGTCATGGAGTAGTTTGCAGTTTGCGCTCCGAACCAGCCTCCATAGATGACGTTGTAGCGCATGACCACATCACGGCCTCCATTATGCTGGAGCGACATGATGGCTCCGCCTTGGTAGAGAATATTTGCCTCGACAATAGTTCCGCTTCCGCCGGTATCCAAGTAGATCGCCTGGACATAATTCCCGAAAGGGCTGGCCACACTCCGTATCAGGTTGCGGCGGATGGCGTTCCCCTGGCTGGCCCAGTCCCGCTGAGAATAGATCGCTCCCGCGTCGTTGGTCAGCTGGCAGACATCATGAATGTGGTTGTACTGGAGGGTAAGGTTATTCCCCTGATAGATGATGGCTTGGCAGGGAGCATGGTGGATCTCGTTATGCTGGATCGTGAGGCCGCAGCAGTCGTCATTATGGGTATAGTCCGTGGTGGACTGGACGTAGATTCCTGGCTGATAGCTTCCGAAGACCCTTCCGTAATGATGGATGTTGCAGTTCTGTATCAGAGTATTGCTTGGAGATAGGGTGGGGCGGCTTCCGCCGCAGGCCCATATCCCGCCGGAGCCAACCCGTGATACCTCGCAGCTATCTACCAGATTGGAAGTGCCTGCCAGCAGTAATCCCCAGCCTCCGCAATTGCGGAAGGTGCAATGGGAAAACTGAATGTTGGAGGAGTTCTCGACCTCTACCAAGTGGTTCTGGGCTGCCTCAAAAACAATCCCCTGCCAACTGATATAGGAGACGCCCTGCATGGTGACCAGGGAGGGGAGGGTGGAGAGCAGCAGTTCCTCGGGCAATGTGTCTTCCGGAGGGCGCAAATACAGGAGGCCGTTGGTTCGATCCAGATAATAGTCCCCCTGGGCGGTGAGCTCCTCTAGTAGGTTGTAGACTATGAATGGTTGCCCAACTCGCAAGCCGTAGGTGGGGGTGGCGCCCAATTTTATGGTTCCGGCGGGTCCGTCGATGTCGCTGATGGACATGTGGGACGTGGACCAGGAGACGGATCCTGCCCCGTAATACATGGCCTCGTTGGCTTGCCATCGGGAGATTCGGGCAAGTGAGGATTGGATTTGGGTGCTCCCGTCGGTACCGTGGATGAGCATGAAGCCTGGCATTGAATCCTGGCCGTCTGCTCGGGTCAGGAGGGCGGTTCCCGTCGTCAATCCGTCCGTCTTGGTGGGTTCAAAACGGCCGACGGGGCCCGAGAAATTCTCATAATTCCCCCAGGAGACACCGGTTCCGGTGCCTCCCAGATCTGCGCGGTTGGTGAGGAACCAAGTGGCTCCCGTGGGCAAGGCTGCGATCGACCAGATCTCACCATTCTTGGATAGCTGGTAATAGGGCCTTCCCATGCTGTCATCGGCTATGTACGCATAATCGCCCGTGGCATCCGGAGAAAGGGTGCCTGTCACCCGGAGAGGGGTATGGGGAGTCAGGATGATGCTTGATGGGTCGACGGCCTTGGGGTATTGGGCGAGGTTCATGGGCATTCGGTCCACAAACAGTTCCATCGCCCGGTTTGCTCCCCCATTTCCTGGAAGGCGGCTGGTAAAGCTGCCCATTTTGTCCTTAACGCTGGAGAGATCTGCCACCATGATCTTGGCCCGCACAGTCGTATCCAGACGAGACCAGTTCACGTCAGAGTTGGTGACTGTGGCAAGACTCTGGGGTGTCAGGGCGATCCCGCCGACCAGGCGGGGGACCTCTGAGCCATAGGCTGCGTAGATGATAGGGTTGGCAGCCGTTCCTGAATCAACGGAGCTTAGGGCGAATGTATTGCTTCTGGGGTATATCCCGCCACGTAGCAATACGGTCAAGGTTCCTGGAACACTTCTACTGGCACTGCGTAGCCTGGCTTGGGCGCCCTCAAGGGTGGTCGGTTGGGCCAGTGTCCCAGGGTTGGTTTCGACGCCATCGGGTGCCACGATGATCTGGAAGGGGTTTGTCGGATAGGTCCTGACGGTGACCGAAGCTGAGGCTAACTGGGTTTTGTCGCTGACGCTTGCGGCCATCAGCGTGTGTGATCCGGCTGCACTGGGGGCTGTGTAGGTGACCGCTGTGCCACTGCCCGAAATGGTCCCAACTGTGGAATTGCCGTTGGTGATGCCGTCTACGGTCCAAGTGAGTTCTGTGCTGTCGAGTCCGGTGACGGTGGCGATGAAAACTGCTGTTTCCCTGGGATTCAGAGTTTGAGTCTCGGGTGAAATCGTCAGTTGAATTGACTTGGCCAAAATGGTCGCCGTAGCCAGGCCCGTCCGGCTTGTATCCGCCATGCTGGTGGCAATGATCGAATGGCTGCCGGTGGTAGCCGGAGCTGTGTAGGTCGCGGTGCTGGAGTCTATGGTGAGGGTACCGACGGAGCTGTTTCCATTCGGTATTCCGTCGACGGACCAGTCCAGGGCTGTGTTGGAAGTCCCGGTTACTGTTCCTATGAAGAGGGTGGTTCCGCCGGGGGTCAGGGTTGCGACCCCAGGCGAAACAGTCACCTGGATTTCAGAGGGGGGGGTCGACGCTCCTGGCGAGCCGCCCCCGCAGCTCAGGAGTAGGGCGAGTGCAAGTGCTGTTGTTGCTTTAGCTGTAAATAAATATTTGTGAGGCTTGGCTGAGGATTGTGGGTCATTTCGGACCATTCCGCTCATGCGGAGGAGCCACTCTCGCAGGGGAAAAAAAGAGGAATTCATCATTGTGTTCATGTCCACCTCCACCCATCGTGCATACTATCGACATGTGAGGAAAGATCTATGATTCTGTTATTAATTTTGGCAAGGTCGAGGGTGCGGGGGATGGGGTGTGTTTTTTGATTTAGCAAACATAACGCAATCAGGACCCAGGATGGCTCCTATGACGCTTCATCAAGGCTGTGTCCAATACCCCCAGGCCTGCCTGGTATTCCTCCAGGATCTTCCTCAGTTTCTGGTCGCAATGGGATTCAAAAGCCGACCAGTCGATGGTTTGGTAGTGATCAAATAGGACATCCGCGAACTTTGCATGGGAGGGATCGCATGCGAGCCCAACCCGGCTGGCGATTACCTCGTCTCCCATGTGTGAGCCGGTGTGGCAGAGTTGGGGCAGGTAGAGGGCTATCCCGTCGTAAAATTTGTTGCCCATCGCGGGCCTTGTGGCCTCATCGTTCTCATAGATGTTGTGGAGCAATTCTGTCTGGGATGCGAATCCATAGCGGTCTCCGGGTTGGTAGGCGCCATGGAAGAAGACATTGTTGGCGTGGTTTCGCTCCGCATAGGCCTTCAATCTGCTGGACACCTGGGTTTCGCGGCCATGGTAGTGCAATTCGAACCGCGGATCCTTGCTGAGGTGACGGATTATCTTGATGTTGATTTCTTCATGGCGGATCAATCCCCAGAACCTTATACGGATAGGGCCGGTCTCTCTTGGGTATTGCCGGCGGACATCGCGATGGTCCAAGGTGTCGAGCAGAATGTTGTGGGTGGTCTGGAGCTTTGCATCAGGGTAATACTTTCGGAAGCCATCCGAGCTGATGAAGGTCGCGGCCGCATGGGCCATCAAGCGTCGGACTGAACTCCGGAAGATCCAGGACTTTTCCAGGGTGAGATCCCTGAAATCCATGATGTAGTTCTTTCTGAACCGCTTCTTCAATCTCGAGGACAGTAAAAAGGCTGGGAGGGTGGTAAGGATCAGGATGAAGTCGAAATCTTCCGAATCCAAAAGGTTTCCACACTCCTTTCTGAAGGTCCAGAATGCCTTGATTTTTTTCCATCTGGGGAGGTGATCGCTCAGATGATACTCAAACTTGGTGGTTGTAATTTCCACTGGTAATGTCTGATCGGGTCCGCCGTCCCGGTCCCAGTAGAATAGATGTACCTTGCAGCCTCTCTCTTGCAGGAACTTCAGGTAGAAGTGGAGATAAGGCATGACATAGATATTGGCAAAGCCAACAATCAACACCTTCATGATTCCTGATTCCTTTCCTGGATCGCCGGCATTTGAATCACTGAGTTACGAGTGCTGTTGTGTTGCATGCCCGGCCGATCTCTATCGTCAGGTCTGGGGCCGATGTGGGGGGATTGGGACTAGTCTGCGGGATGATCCTCCCGGGAATCCCGACAACCTTGACGCCATCCGGGACGTCCCTGATGACAACGCTTCCAGCTCCAATGATGACGTGATGCCCGATGGTTACTTGCTCCTTGATGATGGCGCCACTCCCGAGCCAGGTGCATTCCCCGATCTGGACGTCACCTGAAATCCTGCCCCCAGGGGAAATGTGGACACCGTCCGCCAGGGTGCAATCATGCGCAATGGTTGCGCCAGCATTGATGATCGCTCCCATTCCGATGGTGGTATCGATCTTGATGGCGGATTGCGCACAGATTACGGACCCGGCTCCGATCACGGACAATCGACTCACGGACGCATCGGGGTGAATCAGTGTCGGTACCTGAAAGCCTTCGGCTGTCAGCCGCCTTATCGTTGCAAGGCGGACGGCATTGGCTCCAATGGCGACCAATGCCTCGGGGAACTGCTTCAGGAATCGCTTGCTCTCTTCTGTTTTGCCTCTGACTTTCCAGAGCCCGAGGATGATTGAATCGGGATAGTTGTCATCGAGGAATGCAATTTCCTCCCATCTGCCGGAATCTCTGGCGATGTCCGCCACAACTTTTCCGTGCCCCCCTGCGCCGATAATCAATAGATTCCCCATTTCCAGTCTCCATCAGGTTGAGTGGCCACAGATGTGGTTCGGAGAAACACTATCACCACTCTGTTGTTGTCTAGTAGTTCATTCATCGTCGGGGCTTGCTCTCTGGAAGGGGCGGCAACTCGTTTGTCCGCCATTAGCTGGTGGAATTGATTGAAGGGTGGATTGAAAGGGTGGTTTGGTTATAAATTATTAAAAATTGTCGACATCATTTTGTGTCAGTAAAAAATCAAAACCATAATGGGTGCTTATCAAATAAGCTATATGGGTCTTAAGGTGTATTATTGGTTTTGAGTTTTGTTTTTTGGGGCGGGGTGATAGATTAAAAAATAGTAAAAATATTTCTACCTGTTGTTGGCGATTTTGAGGCGTAATCTCCGGTTTTGTGTGATTGGATGCGAGCCAATTGTTGGACGTGGGTGTGCTGGTCTGTCATGCTGATTTATGAATTCTGTAGCCCGACCCCGGTCCCTACCCGGCCTTCTGGTCCACCACCAGGGATGCGTTGGGTTGATTGTTGTTGATGTTGATTTCATTTTTGGGCTCGTTGAAAAATGCCTTTTGGGCAATGCCTGACTGAAACCATCGTTACTCTGTTGTATCCCACCCCATGCTGACTCTGACGCCACCTAAGCCTTTCTCCATCATTGGTTCCATCTGTTGGAGCCTCTGGGAGGGCTGTCGGCACTGGAATCGGTTGTCCCGCGCAATGCGAGCCTGGGGAGCAGGGAGCGAGGCCCCGGGTGGTGGCCGGGGTGGCAAGCTGCGTGCAGAGTCGGCCATGAAACCTCATGTGGTGATCACCACCGCCTATTACAGTCCGCTACTCTCGGCCACGACCCACCTCATGCGTGATCTCGCCGAGGGCCTGGCGGAAGGGGGTTGTCGGGTTTCGGTCATTACAAATGGCTCGGTCTGGGGGGGGCGGGCAGAGCCCCTTTCTGGCGTTGCCTTGAAGATCTACCGCGCTCGTAATCCTTTTGTACGCAAGATTGGTATTCTAAATAAGTTGGCGGAGTATATTCTCTTTGCTGCCTATGCCTTTGTGAGGGGGCTCTGCCTTTCCAGGGTTGATGTCTTTCTGGTTGTGTCCACTCCGCCACTCGTGGGTCTCCCAATGGCCTTGGTGGCACGTCTCAAGAGAGCTAGGCTGGTTTTTAACCTTCAGGACATATTTCCTGAGTCTGCTGCTTTGGCGGGGATGCTTCCGTGGAACGGGTTTGCCTTCCAGTGCCTGGCTCGCCTGGAGCAGGCAATTTATCGTCAGGCCAAGCTGGTGGTGGCCATCAGTGAAAGCTTCCGGCATCATCTTGCGCGTGTAGCTCCGGGCACTTCAGTGGAAGTGATTCCAAACTGGGTGGATACTCAGAAGCTCACTCCCCGTACCCTGGAGGATGACCCGGAGATCGCCGTGTTCAGGCACGGTGCTGATTTTGTTGTGCAATATGCTGGAAACCTGGGTTTCCTTCAGGACCTGGATACGGTTCTGCACGCGGCGGAATTGCTCAAGGATGCGGTGGGGATCAGGTTCTTGTTCATCGGGGATGGCAATGCCAAAGCCGGACTCGAGAAGCAGGCCCACCTTCGGGGGCTGGCCAACTGCACCTTCATGCCTCTTCAGCCCCTCAAAAAGGTGCCCACGATCTATAACGCCTGCGATATCGGGATCATTCCGCTGAAGTCCGGGGTTGCCGGGATCGCCCTGCCCAGCAAGACCTGGAACTACTGGGCTGCTGCAAAGCCTGTGGTGGGATGCGTCGAGGGTGATAGTGCACTCGCTGGGATGATTCTTGAAAGTTCGGGTGGCGCCATTGTGCCATCAGGTGATGGCAAGGCTTTGGCCGAAGTGATCATGGCCTACTTCCGGTGCCGGGAGCGTGTCCAAGAGGAAGGTCGACAGGGGCGTGCATACGCTGAGGCCCACCTTTCGCGAGAGGTGGCCATTTCAGCCTATCTTCGGGCACTCTCTCGCTTGTTGGAGGCTGAGCGAACTGTGTCCGTCCTTCCCCTCAATCCAATATGATCCTGCTAAGTCCCATTAAACCCCATGGAATCGGGCTTCACACCTAACCTGGAGACATCACGACATGCGCAAGGTCTTCCTCTCATACAATCCTCCCAGTATCGGCGAGGGTGAGCGGACGGAGGTGATGGATACCCTCGCGAGTCCCTGGGTCACAACCGGTCCCAAAACCAAAGCCTTTGAGGTCGCTCTGATGGGTTATATGGGGGCCTCTGGTGTAGTTGCGCTCAACTCCTGCACAGCGGGGCTGCATGTCGGCCTGCTTGCCATGGGGGTGGGGCCCGGGGATGAAGTGCTTGTTCCTTCGCTGACCTTTTGCGCAACGGCCAATGTGGTTGAGCACGTTGGGGCAAGGCCCATCCTGGTGGATGTCTGCCCAGACACTCTGACGCTCTCCCCTGACCGGGTTGCAGAAGCCATAACCCCGCGCACCAAAGCCATGATGCCCGTTCACTATGCCGGCCATCCTGTCCACCTGGACGAGTTGGACGCCTTGGCTGAAAGGCACGGGGTAATGATGCTGGAGGATGCTGCACACGCCATCTCGACACGGTACAAGGGGCGGCTCATCGGCTCCCGAAGCAACCTTGCGGCGTTCAGCTTCTATGCCACCAAGAATCTCACCACCATCGAAGGCGGTTGCCTTACCGGGGAGGCAAAATTGGTGGATCGCGCCAGGATCATTGGCCACCACGGCATGAGCCGTGATGCCTGGAATCGCTTTGATCGTTCGGGATCCTGGTATTACGAAGTTGTTCTGCCCGGATTCAAGTACAACATGACCGATATGCAGGCGGCCATTGGGCTGGTGCAGTTGGGGCGGCTTGAACAGTTCCAGAAACGGCGACGGGAAATCGTGGACCGATACATGCTCGGGTTGAGCGGATGTGATGCCCTCGAATTGCCCATCGAAAAGGAGTGGGCATCCTCCAGTTGGCACCTGTTCGTCATCCGTCTGAAGCCTGGTCGGCTGCGTGTTGATCGCAACAGGTTCATTGAGGTGCTGAAGTCGCGGAATATTGGCACCTCCGTGCACTATCTGCCTGTGCACATGCACCCGTACTATCGAGATAAATACGGTTACAGGCCGCAGGATTGCCCCGTTTCGACCGATGCCTACGAAAGGATGATCAGTCTGCCTCTTCACCCGGGGTTGAGTAATCAGGATGTAGATGATGTCGTCGAGGCGGTCACGGATCTTGTCCGAGAGCATTTAGCCTGACGATGGCAAAGCGCCTTTTTGACATCTTCTGGTCAATGATGGGGCTGACCTTGCTCGCCCCCTTGCTTGCTTTGGCTGCACTTCTCGTGAAGCTGGAGGATGGCGGACCCGTTTGTTTTCGGCAGGTTCGCATTGGGAGAAGGGGGCAGCCCTTTCGGATGTGGAAGTTTCGCACCATGGTGGTGGATGCCGAAGCGAAGGGACCCTCCATTACCGTGGGGCGGGATGCCCGGATCACCCGAATTGGTCATATCCTGCGGAAAAGCAAACTGGATGAAATTCCCCAACTGCTGAATGTCCTGGTGGGCGAGATGAGTTTGGTGGGGCCTCGGCCTGAGGTGAAGCGGTACGTGGATCTCTATTCGGAGACCCAGATGGCGATTCTGCACCTCAGGCCGGGAATAACAGACTTGGCTTCCATCAAATACCGCGATGAAAGCGAATGGTTAGCCCAATCCTCGGATCCGGATGCCATGTATGTGAATACGATCATGCCTGACAAGCTGCGAATCAATGCCGCCTACGCGGCAGGGGCCAACCTTTTCACGGATTTTCTGGTCATCCTGGCCACGCTGGGTCTGTTTCCCGTTGAGCGCGTCAGAGGGTGGGCCGACTGAACCTGCTGCGGTTCGTTGGGTGATCGAGTCGGATCAGCCCTTGCGCCACACGAAGCGGTTCACGTAGTCCACGTAACTGAGGATGGCGCGGACGACGGTTTCGGACACTTGAGGTGCCTCATAGTCGGGTACGATGCGGGTGTGCCGCCCATGGGCGCAACGGGTGGATCTCAGAATGGCCAGTGCTTGTTCAACCCTGTCGATGTCCATGCCCGTCAGGATGACAGCCCCCGTCTCCATCCCCTCGGGGCGCTCGTGGGCTTCCCGGATATTGAGGGCAGGGAAATCCAGGATGGACGACTCCTCGGTGATGGTGCCGCTGTCCGAAAGCACTGCCAGGGCCTGCTCCTGCAGCTTCACGTAGTCGAAATAGCCGAAGGGCTTTATGAGCTCAACTTTGGCGTCGGGAACGAATCCACAATGCTCAAGGCGTTTTCGGGTTCGAGGGTGAGTGGAGACGATAACCCGTCTGTCATGCGCAGTGGCCAAATGATTGAGCAGAGTCATGAATTTGGGCAGGTTGACATCTGAATCCACGTTCTCTTCGCGGTGGCAACTGACCAGGTAATAGTCACCAGCGGTGAGCTTCAGGCGGTCCAGGATGTCCGACTCCGCAATGCCCTCACGATAGGCGGCCAGGACCTCGTACATGGGCGAGCCGGTCTTGATGATCCGATCCGTGGGGATGCCTTCGCGGAGAAGATTCTCCCGTGCATGGCTGCTGTACGGCAAATTGATGTCTGCCAGATGATCGACCACCTTGCGGTTGGACTCTTCAGGCACCCGCTGATCGAAGCAGCGGTTCCCGGCTTCCATGTGGAAGATGGGGATCTTCCGGCGCTTGGCGGGAATCACGGATAGGCAACTGTTGGTATCTCCAAGCAACAGGATCGCGTCCGGCCTGCAAGTCTCTAGCACCCTGTCCACCGATGCGATTATGTTGCCAATCGTTTCGGCTAGGCTTTCTCCAACTGCGTTCAGGAAATGGTCGGGTTTCCGCAGCCCCAGGTTCTCGAAAAAGACTTGATTGAGTTCAAAATCATAGTTCTGGCCCGTGTGAACCAGGAGGTGATCAACGGTTTCCTCCAATCGGGTGATCACTCGTGAGAGCCGGATGATTTCCGGTCGGGTGCCGACAATGGTCAGGACGCGAAGCTTGTTCATTGAGCGAACTCCGTCTGGATGTCTCGTTCTGCCAGGGCCACCTTGACGCAATCCAGGGTCAGCAGCAGGTCCTCGATCTGGGATGGGCTAAGCCTTTGGGTGTTATGCGAATGGTATTCCTCGCTGTGGGAGACAGCTGGATCACCCACGGAGAAAAATTTCGAGTAGTTGAGATCGCGGGAATCGGCGGAGACGCGGTAGTAGTCGCCGAGATCCTCTGCTCGGACACACTCCTCCCTGGACAATAGGCTTTCGTAGCGCTTTTCGCCATGGCGTGTCCCGATGACGTGGATATCGTTGTCGGCCTGGAGCAACCTTTTGACTGCTTTTGCAAGGTCAAGGATGGTGGATGCGGGGGATTTTCTTACGAAGGTATCGCCGTTCCTGCCGTGGGAGAATGCAAATTCCACAAGTTCTACGGCGGTATCGAGGTGCATCAGGAATCGGGTCATGGTCGGGTCCGTAACCGTCAGGGGCTTGCCGGCGCGGATTTGATCCAGGAAAAGGGGAATCACCGAACCTCTGGAAGCCATTACATTCCCATACCTGGTCACACAGATGACAGGGCCGTTGGGGCCGAGATTGCGGCTTTCTGCGATGGCTGTTTTCTCCATCATGGCCTTGGAGATACCCATCGCATTGATCGGATAGACCGCCTTATCCGTGCTGAGGCACACGACACGCTTCACCCCCTGCTGTACGGCAGCCTGCAGGAGATTCGAGGTGCCTAGAACGTTGGTCCGGACAGCCTCCATGGGATAGAACTCGCAGGAGGGGACCTGCTTGAGTGCGGCGGCATGGAAGACGTAGTCGGTCCCGCGGAGGGCGGAGGAAATGCTGCTCGGATCCCGAATGTCGCCAATGTAGTATTTGATTCGGTCGTCATGATAGCCATGCCGCATGTCGTCCTGTTTCTTCTCATCCCGACTGAAGATGCGGATTTCACCAATATCAGTCGCGAGGTACTTCTTCAGAACCACGTTGCCAAATGACCCGGTGCCACCGGTGATGAGCAGGGTCTGGTTCTTCATGTCTAGAGGGCTGGACACGGGGGCTCCTGGTCAATTGAGGTTGCGGAAATCTGTGCCGCATAAGGATTGCCTATGCTCGATCGAGGGTGTAGGCCTTTGCCTGAAGGTTGGAATTGCATTTCCTTGCGGTCCCAGTTCGTCTGGCAGGAGAGGAGGCTTCCGGCCTGGCTCCTTGTTTTGAAGGCCTGAGGGGTGGAGTGAATCTCTGTTGCTACAAACAGGTTATCATCTGTCAATGAATGAAACAATGTTGATGCGCAGCTTTATCTTCTGAAATTTTGGATGATGATTCTTGATTGGCGCAAATAGCTGGGATGGGCTGGTGTTGATGCTAGTGTGTTTGATGATTTGTTATGGGATTGGTTGGTTGTTAATTTATTATTGCCAGGCTGCTTTTGCTGGAGCGATGGGCAGTTGGGTTTGATCTGAAGATCTGGATTGGAGCTGTTGATATGGCCGTCCTCGATTTCTGCCTTCGGGCTGCTCGCTATGTCGTGTGGTGCTGGGTGCTTGCCTATGGCTTTCATTGGGGTATCGCACAGGAGTCTGCAACGGTATTCCACCTCTCGCCCCGAGGCGATGACCGTTGGTCCGGTCGGCTTCCTGCCGCGAATGCAGATGGGACGGATGGTCCTTTCTTATCCCTTGGGCGGGCAAGGGATGCTGTTAGGACCTGGAGAAGTGAGGGAGGCAAAGGGGCGGCCACAGTTCAGCTTCATGGAGGTCATTACTACCAGGATGCTCCTGTATGGTTTGGGCCCGAAGATTCGGGTAGCGCGGATGGCATGGTGTCGTATGAGGCCGCTGTGGGCGAGAGTCCCGAGATCATCGGAGGCAGACGCATTCCAGTGCCGGTCCCGATTGACTCGAATAGGCTCATCAGATTTACTCTTCCTGGAAAAAACAATGGAGATTGGTCGTTTCGCTCCCTTTTTATAAATGGTCGGCGTGAGGTTCGTGCCCGCTATCCAAACCTGGATCCATTGGATCCCTTCCGGAAAGGATTCCTGTATGTCGCACCCAGTCGTCGGGATGTCAGGGGTGGCGTCAATGTTGGGTGTATCCACAATGCTGGTGATTGGCTTGAATACCGGGTGAGGGTGCCTGTTTCTGGAAATTACTGGCTCTGGATGCGTTACGGTGCCAATAACGCGCCCTCCGGCATCCGTGCCATGAACGGGCGTTGTGGGGTCCAGGTGGATGGTGGAGCGACGATCCCTCTGCGAGATCTGGGTGACACGGGGAGCTGGAAGGTCACGCGGTGGGGCAGGGTGGCAAAGGTGTCCTTATCGGCGGGAGATCACCTGCTCCGTTGGGTAAATCTCAGCGGAGGAGGTGTGGTCATGGACTTGATGGCGCTGAGCGGTGACCCTGCCTGGCAGCCTCGGGGTGGTCGGCTTGCCTTGGGGGATAGCCATCTGATTCCATGGGAAGCCAGGGCTTTTGTCCGATCGCAGGCGCGCCAGGTGCAGGTCGGTGGTACCGCTGAGGGACCTAAGGATGCGATAGGGTGTCGTGCGGATGATGTCCATCCAGCATGGTTGGCTGCCCAAAAGGCCGAAGTGCATATTTTTCAGTCGGGGGAATCTCGGGCCTACAAAGAGATTCTCGCGATCAGAGGCTACGATGCCCTTGAGGGGTGTCTCCTTTTGAAGGGGCGGGAAGCAACCGCAAGCCTCAATCCTGGTGACCGTTTCTACGTGGAGAATGTTCGGGAGGAGTTGGACGCACCTGGGGAATGGTTTCTGGATGAGAAGTCCAGCCAGTTGGCGTACCTTCCCCGCCCTGATTTCGGCCCTGGGAGCGAAGTCATTGTGCCCACCACCGGTCACCTCATTTCGGTTGTGGGTGGTGGGGACGGCGTCGGTGTTCACCACCTTCGTTTTGCCGGAATTACTTTCCGGGACACAGATTGGATCACCAGTCCTGCAAGCGCCGGATACGGGATGGGCGAAGATGGGGCGATCTCTTTCCGGAATGCCTCGGATTGCATTGTCGAGGATTGCCGGTTTCTGAACCTGGGAAACTACGCTGTCCGTCTGGCGGGGGGGCAGCGGAATCTTATCCGCCAATGTGACGGGTCCCATCTCGGGGGTGGGGGCGTCCTCATCCTGAACAGCTCCAACAATCATGTCACGGACAACCACTTCCATCACCTGGGGGAAGCCTACGTGCACGTGGGAGGGGTTGTGTTGGTTGGCAAGGAGGCGGCAAGGAACCTCGTTGCACACAACGCCATCCACGATGTGCCGCGTTATGGCATATCTCTAAAAGAACCGGGAAGTGGCAACTTGGTGGAATACAACCGGATTCAGAATACGAATCTGTCCACGGCGGATACCGGCGCAATTGAAGTCACCCAGCATGACCGTGCATTTCGAGCCCACAGTGTGATACGGGGCAACCTCGTGCTGGACACCATTGGCTACTCTACTTCGGAGACTGGTGCGATTTTCAATGCCTGGGGTATCTACCTTGATTCCTTCGCAAGCGGGTACGAGGTGACGGGGAATTGGGTGGACCAGACATGGAATGGCGGCCTGATGCTTCAGGGCGGGCGGGACAATCGTGCCGTCGGCAATGTCTTCCTGGGGGGCAGGGTCGCACAAACTTGGCTGGCGAACCATGCCGACTCATTCTCGGGTATCGAAGTGACTTCGAACTTTTTTGGAGCCATGCGCAAGGGCGCCGGATGGGTAGTCGCAGGGCATCTGGGGCGGGGTATTTACATGGATCGGAATACCTACGCCGCGCCGCCCGGTGGGCCCAGATTTGGCCTTGGAGGGGCTTTGGGGATGACTGAATGGAGACGTTTCGGCCAGGATCGTAATTCGGAGGTCATTGAGTCAAAGGGATCATACGGTTGGGTCGCTGGGACATATCATGGAGCCTCGAGTGCTGGCCCTCCATCTGTCGGTCCCTGTCGTCTGAAGTGTTCCTGTGTCATAGAGCCTGCCAGTTCGGTTTTTTGGGCAGGGGAGATGATCAGCTCTCCGGCGGTGGGGAAACGGTAGCGTTCCTGGTTGGGGCTTTGGAAAGGAACCTCTCCAGGTCCTGGCGGATGCCTCTTCCTAGGGCCTTCTCGACTATCGTTTTATCCCAGTTGTCATTGCCCTCGATCAGGCAAGGCCCGCTCGGGGTCACCGCAACGTCCCAGCCGACGGTTCCCACTCCGGGAACCAGTTCGGCTGCCTCTTTGACCATGAGCAGAATCTCTCGCCAGTATGGGATGGTGCAGTCCGTCAATCGGACCTGGGTTAGTGGGTGTCTCTCGAAATACTCTTCGTCACTGGGTTCCATGCGGAACCCGGATCCCTTAGTCATCCCGGTCTCCAGATCGACCAGAATGGCGATCCCGCCGGCGTGGAAGTTGTCCACGGACTTGCCGACCCCGACGCGCAGCACCGCTGCCAGGATATGGGGGTTGCACTTGCTGTCCAAAATGGTGACGAGGCGGATGGTGTTGACGCTGGAGGGATTCAGCATGGCCAGTTCGGCGTGCTGGACCAGGCACTCTTCGGCAAGGCCGAACCCCTTCGCCACTAGATCTGACGAGAAATCGTCGAACGCCTTTTGGTCGGGCATGAGTTGGGGTTCGGGGTCATAATTGAGGAGGAGTTTCATCACGCCCAGTCCGCAGGTGCCGAAGGGGGTCTTGACTATGATCTCCGCAGGGCGATGGCGCAGCAGCCATTGCCTGAAGGTTTCTCGATCGTCCTTTGAAATGATGACGTGGGATCTCTTGGTGAAATCGGAGAAGGTTTCCAGGAACTGCAGTTTGTCCTGGAAGACACCTCGGGCATGACGCGCATTGCATCGACGATGGAAACGCCTCATGAACAGGGTGTTGGCGTGGGTTTTGACTTCAGATTTTGGACGATCCGGGAAGTGCAGGCAGAAATAATCACTTGGATGCACATCATGGAACAGAAGTGCCATCCCTGCATCCCACAGCAGGGCGGGGGCAGAGTGTCGGGTGCGCTCGCCTTCATGTCGGGCATACCGCAAAAGTTTGTGGAATGCTAAAGCCCGGAGGACGTACAGCCAGTAGAGAAGTCTCATGTGCCACTTCTTTCAAAGGTAAAACGGTCTGTACGGGGTTGTGGAGTGCTTGGGTTGACCGTTTTTAAGTTGGGAAGTGTGTAGAGTTGATTGAATGCCGTTTAGACGGATAGGGACCATAGTGCTATGCGAGGTGGAAGTCCGATCTGAAATAGTTGCATTGATCTATCATGTCCTTATTTCCCCATAATAGGTAACGTTTGATTTTCAAATGGCTTCGATCAGTGCTCGAAAGCGGGAGACGGTTTTTTTGTTGATCAACTGTGATTCCGAGGGGCAGTCCAGCCTCCTCGGCTGCTTCCAATGCATCGGTATTGTAATTCCCATTTGGATATGCGATTATGTTTGGATATTTACCCGTGATTTCCTTCAGGTATTCCTGGCATTCAGTGTATTCTTTTAATATCTCACACTTGTTGTAATTTGTTAATATGGCGTGATTACATGTGTGATTTCCTAATATGACTAATGGACTTCTTGCAAAGTCCTTTAACTCTTTCGGAGTAAAGGGTCTGTCCAGATCGCTGACTGGTTTCAATGCGTCCGGGCCAAATGTGTTCAAAATATAGGATTCGATTTTATTGTTTCTATGCGCTTTTAGAGATTGTATTTCAGCATAGATGGCATCGAGTGATTTTCCCTCATGTCGTCGATTTCGATAGACGACATCCCACCAAAATGTTCTTTGGTGTCTGATATGGTTGGAGGAGATGAAGAAAACTGCTGGCACATTGAGCTCCTGGAGGACCTCCAGTGCCAGGTGATTGTTGTAGTATCCATCATCGAAGGTGATCATTGCATATTGTTTACGCTTGTCCAATCCGTTGAGGATGTCGTCGGGGGCGATAAAGTTATATCCACTATTTTGCATATGTACGATGAATGATCGAAATGTATCGACTGTTATCTCTTGTTGTGGGTCGATTATATGGCGATCAATTTCTTCTCTGTTGCGAAAAAGAGAGTGAAACAGAAAGGTTAACAATGCTGGTTTTTCTTTGAAATGGTGAATATATCTATTTGCAAGGTACTGGTCCGCCTCTCTGATGGCTGACTTTGTCAGATTTTTAATCCCTCGATACATGGCGATACCCTAGTAGAAGGTGAATGGATGGAAAAAACGGATTTGTTTGCTGTGGCCTTCCGGGAAAACCTGGGGCAGGGATGGGAGCATTCGTGGTTCGCTCTTGAAGGTGATAGGAAGCCACTATCGTGAATCCAATTTGCTCAGCCGACCTCAGATGGTTTTTGCGTGAAGAATACCGTTTCTGATAAATGTAAAGTATATCCAGGGCTGGTCTCTGGGTGTAGTTGGAAAATGAATAATTACACTTTGCGATTTTGGGGTTTTCTTGGCTTTCTCGGTGCTGAATCCATTTCTAATTGGGGTTTGACACGAATTTGAAGACCCTGCTGGGCCGTTTCTGGATGGCTATCTTGACGTAATATAAATTTATGGTGCGCCTTTGTGGCGTCAGTCTGTGCGGATGAATGTTGACCCAAAGTTGGTTGATATATGAATATTTATCTAGATGTGTTACAAATAATGGTTGGCGATGGGCCTTGCATCCAGGGCTGTGGTTCCTGATTGGTCAGCGATATGGGAAGCGACATGATGATATTTTTTTTCACCCTGGCTTATCCTCGCGATCCTGGTGTTCGGACCATCTATGCTGGTTTGATGGGCCGTCTGGCCAAGCTGGGGCACCGGGTCAAGGTGTTCTGCCCGGATGAAAATCGTCTGCTGGGCCGCTCTTACTCCCAAGAGCAGGACGGGGTGGAGGTGGTTCGCATCCCGGTTGGACGGATTCAGAAAGTTAACCCTCTATTCAAGGCTTTGAACTCAAGGCGATTCGGAAGGCGGGCCGCAGCCATTGCTGGGGCGGTCGCGAAGGTGGAACCCCCTGCTCTCATTCTGTATGCCACCCCTCCCATCGATATAGTGGACGCAGTTACCCGGGTTCGGGATCAGTGTGGAGGTCTGACCTATCTGTTGTTGAAGGATATTTTTCCTGCAAATGCTGTCGATCTTGGAATGATTCGGGAAGGGGGATGGCTTTGGCGACGCTTCCGAGCGAAAGAAAGGCGTTTGTACCATATTTCGGATGTGATTGGCTGCATGTCGCCAGCCAATAAGGCGTATCTCGAGGCCCACAACCCAGAGTTGGATGCCCTCAAGATTGAAATCTGCCCCAACAGCATCGATATGACGCCCGCAGAGGAACTGCCCGCCGGTGGCAAGGGGAAATTTCAGGCTTTTGGTATCCCCGTGGTGCGTCTTAACCTTGTGTACGGGGGCAATCTTGGAAAGCCTCAAGGTATCGGTTTCGTGATGGAGATTCTGGAAGCCCTCAGGGGGGATCGAGATGTTCACATTACCATTGTGGGTGATGGCACGGAATTTGGTCGTTTAGAGGCCTTGAAAAAACGTATTGGGAACACGTTTACCCTCCTGCGCAAACTGCCCAAGTCCGATTACCTTAGCGTCCTGCGGGGAATGGATGCCGGTTTGGTTTTCTTGGATCACCGCTTCACGATTCCCAACTTCCCCTCGAGACTGCTCGATTATCTGGATTATGGGCTGCCTGTATTGGCCGCCACAGATCGGAATTCTGACATCGGGTCTTTCCTGCTCCAGGAAGGCTGCGGCTTGTGGAGTGAATCGGGGGATCTGTCTGGGTTCCTGCGTAATTTGAAACGTCTCAAGGAGGATTCCAAGCTGGAGCAAATGTCTGCTGCTGCGCGTCCGGCCCTGGAGAGGCACTTTACAGTCCAGCGCAGTGCTGACGTCATCCTGAGGCATCTCGGGGGAGAGCGGGCTGATTCCCGTATGTAAGCCTGGAATCAGAAACGGCTTTCTGTTGGCTGGACGCTATCCCGCCGTCGGGCCGCTGCCCATGAATTCTTCCATCGTGGCGTGATTCTGGGCGCTGATGCCCTCTCTTGCCAGCACCTTTCGGAAGGTCAGGCACAGAATCCAAAGGTCCAAAGCGAGAGAACGATGGTTGACATAGTGAACGTCGAGGTCGAGGCGTTTCTCCCAGTCCACTGCATTTCGGCCGTTGACCTGGGCCCATCCCGTGATGCCGGGGGGCACCAGGAGTCGCATCTTATGGTGCTCACTGTAACGCGGGATGTACTTGCGGTAGAGGGGGCGCGGACCCACGAGGCTCATCTGGCCCAAGGCCACATTCACCAGTTGGGGCAACTCATCCAGGCTTGACCTTCTAAGGAAGCTGCCAATTGGCGTAAGTCTGGCTTCGTCAGGCAGCAGGTTGCCCCCGGGCCCCTTTGCGTCGGTCATGGTTCGGAATTTATAGATTGTGAATGGCTTCCCATTCTGTCCGGCTCGCTCCTGTCGGAAGAAAATGGGGGATCCCAGCTTCAGGCGAACCAGTATTGCGGTGGCGAGGAAAGCGGGGCAAAGCAGGATCAAGGCTGGAAGGGACACCATGAGATCCAAAGCCCGCTTAGCGGTGCCATAAATGCAGTGGTCAGGCACGCGCAAACTCCAAGGCCTTATCCAGAATGGATCGTGTTGTAACAATGGTTGAGTCCATGGCTGCCTGCGTGAGTCCTGGGTGCACCAGGAACATCAAGCTGGTTTCACCAAGTTTCTTGGCTACGGGAAGGCGTTCCAGGTGACTCCCCGGGGTGGCAAAGGCCTTTTCTAGGTAGATCTCGCTGCAGCTTCCGCTGAAACATGGGATTCCCTGAGCAGTGATTTCGGTCATGAGCCGGTCGCGGGACAGGTTGGGCTTTATGTGATTGGGTTGAAGGTAGATGTAAGCCTTGTATGCCGCATGGCCAAGGCCTGGGCCTGGTCGGGGGATACGTACCGCTGGATGCCCACATAGTGCATTAAATAATAAATTCATATTATCCTGGCGGAGGCGGGTCCAGGCGGGCAGCTTTTGGAGTTGGATCCGTCCGATGGCTGCCTGTATCTCGGTCATCCGCCAGTTGGTTCCGAAGCTTTCATGCAGCCATCTGAATCCCAGGGGGTGCTGGCGATTGTAAACAGCATCCCAGCTTTTTCCGTGATCCTTGAATTCCCATGCGCGGCGCCAGGTGGCCTCATCATTGGTGGTAAGCATCCCACCCTCGCCGCCGGTGGTAATAATCTTGTCCTGGCAGAAGGAGAAGGCGGCTGCGTGTCCCAGGCAACCCACTGGGCGGCCATGATAGGTGGCCCCGTTTGCCTGTGCACAGTCCTCAATGACCCTTAGCCCGTGCTTGTCTGCGAGCTCCATGATGGGATCCATCTCGCATGGCCACCCTGCCAGATGGACCGCGATGATGGCACTGGTCCGGGGTGTGATAACCCTGGCAATGGTTTCGGCCGTGATGTTGCCACTGTCTGCATCCACATCTGCAAAAACGGGGGTGCAGCCGTGGGCCACGATGCAGCTTGCGGACGCAAAGAACGTGCGAGGCGTCGTGATGATCTCCGAGCCGGGAGGTATCCCAAGGGCATGCAAGGCCAATTCCAGGGCGACGGTGCCATTCATGACAGCCACCGCATGAAGGCAGCCGGAAGCCTCCGCGTACTCCTTTTCAAATTGCCGACATTCATCGCCGGTCCAGTAATTCACCTTGCCGCTTTTGAGGATGCGGACCACGGCTTCGATTTCATCAGCTGCATACTGTGGCCATGGGGCGATTGGGCGGTTCATGGCTCAACGACCTCCATAAGGAAAATGAATGAATTGGTTGCAGGGCAAAGGGGGTGGGCGAAGCAAAAAAATGCACAAGCCGTGTTTGCAGATGAGAATCTTTGCCGTGGAGCGCGGTAGTTATCTGGTGAATGGTGGGGCTGGGAAGGCCGGGCATCTTTGGCGAGCCGGGTAAAATTCAGGGCCGGGAACCAGGGGTGGCTGAGTCAAGAACACGAGTGGGTTTCCATAGGGCATCATCGCGGTGTCTTTGGGATCCGGTGATTCTAGGAGTGCGAGACGACTTGATTTTCTAAACTAATTCATAATACCTGGGGCCTTCACCTGGTTCAAGATGGCTCATTGATGAACGTCGACGGTGATTCTTCATGTTCCATGAAAAAAGCCAGTATTCGCCTGGCTTGGACAAGGCTGGTTTTGGAAGTAAGCACGAACTGTTTGGCATCTGAACCTTTGGCGCGCAGTTCCGCAGGATTCATGCTTAACAAGCTGGAAAGTGTTTTCTGAAGGCTCTCGGGGCTGGAGTCCGGGAAGGTGTACACAAAATCCAAATATTCCGGCGGCATGCCTGGCAGGGCAGCTGTGAGAACGGGGGTTCCAGAGGCCATGTATTCCATGTTTTTGGACGGAAAGGAATATTGGGTGAATGCTTCCGTGGCCGGACGGGGATTGATCAGGAGGGTGGCTTTCAGTTCTGCCTCGACAACGGTGTCGTTGGGGCAGACTCCCCAATACCTGATGCGTTCATCCTTTTTGGCCGCCTCTATGATGTATGTTTCCAATTCGCCCGAGCCATAGATCCAAAGGCGAAGTTCGCAGCCGGGGAGCTTTTGGAATGCCTCCACTAGACTCTGGACACCGTATTGCCGGTAGAGCGCCCCAGCATAGATCAATACGGTTTCCTGGAACATGTGTTCCGGCAGGTTATCAACCTGTGCCATGGATGGATCCACCATTCCTTCCACCACCAGCGATGGTCGGTGTTTTGGGTTCACCTTGGAATCCATGGCGGCTGTCAGGAGTATATAGTAATCATATCTCTTCAGGAGGAAGGTCGTAAGGGTCTGTCCGAGAATCCGGAAGAGGTTGGAGCTCCACTTTCTGGGGCCAGGGGCATTCATGAAAGTGGGGAGATCGGTGACAATGGCCGCAATGGGTGTCGTGGTGAATTTGCTGGCAATGATAGCGCCCAGGGTGATCGAGAGGTTGAGTGCGTCACAGATGACTACCCTGTCGGAGTCGTGCTGTCTGCACCATCGAAGAGTCGTGAATATGCTCCACAGGCATGTCAGCACGTGGGATATGCCCTTCCACGTGCCGATTTTGAGATAGCGGAACAGGATGCCTGATTCCTTGTCGCTTTCGAGTTGCGGCAAGACCCAGTGTTTTTGGGGATCCGGGATGACCGCAAGGACTGTCAATTCTTGTGATTGAGAAGCTAGGCCTTTTGCTAATAAACTGTGAAATTTTTGGACCTGGTGGTGGAAGATCTTTGGATACGCCTGCTGGAGTTTGGTGAAATGAACTTGGGATCGTAGGGGTGCCACGTAAAGTATTTCCACAATACGAAATTCCTCATGGTATGCCTAGTTATTGCGGCGATGTGATTGCTTGCTAGTTGGATTTCTCGTAGGCATAGTGATAGGTGTAGCGATAGTGCTGATCAAAATAGGTAAGCCCCGTAGGGGTGATGTCGTTAAAAATACAACCCTTCAGGATGAAATGATCGAAGGAGACACGCCTCAGGCTGGCTCGGATCTCTTCCAGCGGGTGTTGGCCATATTTGGCGACAAGGAGCACGGTTCCGGCCAGGGACGCGACGATCGCTGCGTCGGTGACAGGGAGTAATGGTGGTGCGTCAATAATGATGTAATCGTACTCGGTGGATACGGTTCTCAGGAACGCTGGGAAGGTCTCTGACATCAACATTTCAGCAGGATTGGCCGGGGTGTTTCCGGTAGTCATGAGGTCCAGGCCCTTGACTTCAGTGTGTTGGGCAGCCTCGCGCCATTTGGCGGATCCGCTGATAACCTCAGTCAGGCCTGTGCTGCGGTCCGGCAGGCCGAAGGTGCGATGGAGGCAACCCCTGCGCAAGTCTGCATCAATGAGGAGAACCCGGGCGCCAGTCTGGGCCATAACGGTAGCAAAATTGGCGGCTACAAAGGATTTGCCGATTCTTGGCGTAGGGCCTGTGATTAGAATGATATTGTTGTCACCTGGCATCAGTGAGAGATGGATCATGGTCCGAAGGCCCCGCAAGCTTTCCGTGGCCAGATCGTCGGGAGTGTGGTGTGCCAGGAGGCTCAGCCCCGCTGATTTTTGCTTGCGCGTCTGGGCATCGCTGTGAGGGATTGTTACAAGTACCGGTAGGCCAAGTTTTTCTTCGATTATTTTGTAATCTTCAACGCCTCGCCGGAGCGATCGCCGCAAGAGGGCGAGGCTGACGCCACTGAATAGTCCGAACATGAAAAATGATGCGATAATCATCGGTTTCTTGGGTTTGATGGGACGTGGGCTGGTCTGGGCGAAATCGATAATCTGCGTGCTGTGTCCTGACGCTGTGCCGGTGATGCGCAACTGTTGAAGGTTGTTGAGAATGCCCGTATAGAGTTCTTTTGTGACCTGGGCGTCCCTGCTGAGCCGCTCCATCTCTTGTTGAGTGGTTGGCATCGTCTGAACTTTCCGGTTTTCGATTGCGCGCTCCCCCTCGAGTCGTGCAATCTGCTCGTTCAACGTTGTGATCACATCCGAGCTTTCCTGATAAGTCCTTCGCAACTCCTCCTTTCTCTGTCGCAATGCTGAAATTTGGCTTTGTAGCGCAGAGCTTTGTTGCATCGCCACTTCAGCCTGTCGAGATGGATCCATAGCCCCGCGGGAGGTGCGGAAGCTGTTCAATCGGTTTTCTGTCTCCTTCATCTCGGCTCTTACCTGGGGCAGTTGCTGCTCAAGGGTCTGGATGGTCTGAGATATCTGACCGTTCTTTCTGTTGGCATTCTGCAGCACATACTGTTTCATGACTTCATTGAGGACGAGCGCCGCCCTTTCCGGATTGGCATCGCGCATGGTCAGGGTAAGGAGATTGGTGGGACGGCCCGAACTGGAACTTCCACCTTTTTCTCCCGCCTCCAGGCTGTCTCTCAAGTCTGTAATCGCATCCAGGATGGGGCGCTTGATCAGTGTGAACTGCTGACCTGGTTTGGCCACCAGGCTGCGAATGGTGAATCTCAAGGTTGCGCCGCCATAATTTGCGACAATCTCGTCCCCAGGGCGTCCGGTCGCCAATGGGGCGTGTGTGTCAGGAGCCAGTGCGACGAAGCTCCCATCGCCGTTGGCTTTGATCGTGAAAGAGTGGCCAAGCAGGCTGTCGGGAACCTCGAAATGGTCCACTTTCAGCGCGGGGTGGTAGTTCGTTATTCGGTTGAGGAGCTTCCCGATCAGGGGAGCCCTCTTGGGGGAGGCTTCGATGTCCAGGTTCATGGCTGTTACGGTGTTTCCCAGGACCCGGTTGCTGCCGATGATCTCGATTTCGGTCAGGGCATCGGAGGGTTGGGAAAAGAGATCGCCCATTTTTGTGAATACCGCGTCATTGTTCCGGAATGTGCTCGGGGGTTCGATTTGGAGGAGGGCTTCGGCCTTGTATATCGGGCTCGCTTGCCAGGCGTATAGCGCTCCCAGGACTGTGAATGTCAGGACAAAAACCAGAATGATTCGACGCCCCATCCAAAGGTTGAGGAGCCACTCCAGGAGATCAATCTCAGGTGCCTCCTCAGGAGGTTTGGGTGGCCTATGCGTAGTCTCAATACGGGGCCGAGTCATCTGAAGATCGGGTGATTCAGTCATGGGGGGCCTTGTCGGAAAATGAGAGTCAAAATCGGAGGACGGTTTCAGGCGAAATAAGTAGAAGAATGGACGTTAATATCTGGCTGGTTCTTGCGGGGGCGCATAATTCCCAATGGATGTCCTGGATGGACGACAGGCAAAATAGCAGAACCAAACTAGCGACCAGGCTACGTTGAAATACCATCGGTCAGCTGTCATATGGTCGCTCATGCTATTTATCATTACGGCCAAGGTTATGCCAGCCCCAGCGCTGGCCAGGCAGATGAGTGAAGTGCTGGTGTTAGTGTGATTGAAGAATGCAAATGATGAGAGTGATAGAAATGCCAAGAAAGGAAGCAGGAAATAGAGGAAGCCGCAAAGCATGCCAAACGCAATACCATAAGAAAGAAAGTCATTATGCGGAAAGGTGTTAAGGGGTTCCACCCACAGAGACCAGCCCGTTCCGCTCGGGTTGTCCAACATGTAGTTGGCTGCTTTCCTCCATCGCCAAGTCCGGTCCTCCATTGAAGATCCGTGCGATCCTACACGAGCCTCATAGCGACTGTATGCGTAATTCCTTGTGTTAGGAGGGAGTGCTGCAAAACCGACAAGTGTCAGAAGAACACTGATGGTGCCAATGGCGAAATATCGTTTCCAAGAAAATCGGCGAATGTTGAGGAGGAGGACCAGTGTCATCCCAATGAGGGCGGCGAAAGTGCTTCCGACACTTCCTGTTGTCAGCAGCAGGTAGAGGGAGCCCAGGAGGCAGGCCAAGGCTAGGCATCGGTTCAGGCGCTGGACCGGAGATACAACCACCGAAAATGACCCGACCAGGAGGGCCGCAATTATTATCCCTACCTGCGTTCGGAGCATCTGGATATCCAGTTTCCCCAGACGGAATGCAGATATGTTCACGATCTCCGCACGCATTTCTGTCGCACTCATGATGGGATGACCCAGGTTGCGCGCGAGGAAAAAGATGATCAGGGACGGGATAACGAGGCTGAGTAAGAAGAGCCTGAGGAGCTGTTCCGGGCTTCGACCTTTGGTGATTCGGGAGAATGTGAAGGGGATTAATAGAAAAGGACCCAGAAGATAGTTCACCGAACTCACTGCCTGATTAATCAGAGTCTCGAAAGTCACCCCTCCGGACCAAGTCATCATCCATGGCCGGGGGCGGGAGAGGTTGTTGGTTCGGATACTGGGAATGTTCGGCACCTGGGTGGATGAGGCCAGGATGCTCACCATTGTAGAAAGCAGGGCGAATGCGAGGATGACCTTAACAAACCCTGGCAAGCGCTTCCAACCGGATATGGGCGAAATGGCAAAGAGGCACAACGCGCACAAGATGTTCGTCGCGATTGGAGTGCCAAGGTTGGCTGGGCTTGCCGCACAGGTGGCGACGAAGGCCACCCAGCCGAGCGAAGGGCGTTTGAGGTAAACGAGGGTCAAAATCAGAGCGTTGGCACTCCCTATTGCCAGCATCAGATAAGGATTTGCCACGGCTAGGGAGGCTAAGTTGAACGCCATGCCTGCTGCGAGTGGAAGCAGGAGTGATCTGGGGAAGCCTTGGTCTTCGATTGGGAGGAGAAGGTCTGCCGTGATTGCTTTCATGCGGCCTCCCGACGGATGAGCAGGGCTATTTCGCCGTAGGCCACGAGGATTCTGGCTGCCCTTCCGATGAGGGAGCCGACAGCTACTGCCACCATTCCCCCGGTCAGTGGCGCCAGGAGGTAAGTGCTAATCGGGAAGCACAGGAGACCCAGGATGACTCCGCGGCCATAAAGCCAGGAGCGCCCTGTGGCGAACAGGGTATTGAAGGGCAGGGAGGCTGCCTGAAGTACCGCTACCCAGAGGCAAATCTGCATGAGGTGGATGCCCTCGACGTATTTGGGAATGGCCCGTGGAACCATGAACTGGATCAGGATTGAAAGCAGGACGGTCAGGATGACCATGGCCCCCGTGAGGGCAAATGTAGTGGTGATAGCCTTATTGTTGGCTTTGCGCAGGCATCCTTCTCTGGCATACGTCTCGACGACTCTGGGGGTCAGGACTTGATTGACCGCTTGGGGGAGGATTGCGAGCGTCTCCCTCATGAGGACGGCGACCGCGAAGAGGCCAAGGCTCTTGGCGCCCCCGAACATGTACATGAGGGTGCTTTCGGTTGCGGTCCAAATCGACGTAGATAAGCTTCCCCAAAGCGTGAATGGCGCTCCGATCCGGACCACCCCCCACAACTCTTTCCAATCGAGTCGGTACCGGACTTTGAGCGGTCTCCTTCGGTGGAGGAGGGCGATTCCCATCACTGCTGGGACGGAGCTGCGGATGCAGATGCCGTAAAAGCCGAGGAAGGGCATGGTGAAAACCGCTGCGAAGGTCAAGGTCGCTTGGATGAACTGGATCTTTGCCTGAGCCGCAAACTGGTTGATCGTGCGGTACGTTGCCCCCAGGTAGCCGCCGTAATAAATCGACCAGGCGAAAAGCATCTGGGCGGCCCAGGCCCCTGCTGCCGGGTAGTTGTGGCGAATCAGCGCACTTAGGGAAAGGATGAGGAAGGTGGTCGAGGCTATTAATGATATAATAATATTCCATGCCCCCGATACTGCTGCGATTCGATTCACCTTTTCATGCTCTTCTTTGCCAATAAAAAATGGGATTTGGCGCCAAAGGCCGTCGAATGTGCCTAGGTGGAGGCAAGTCAGGTACGTCAGGGGAATCGTGAACGCTCGGTAATGGCCGGTGTCCTCAGGGCCCAGGAACCTTGCGGCCAGCAGCCCGCCAAAGGCTCCCAGGACTGAGGCCGACATGTTGCCGGAGAATACTGCAGCAATCGACCTCATGACCTGCCGATTCCAACCCCGGGACTTCAGGATGGATTTGGCGGCCATTGAGGGGTTTTGCAGCATCGCTGACATGACGGACCGGGCCATCAGCTATACCGGCAATGCATAGGTGTCAGGCGTCAAAGGATCGAATGGTTCACTGGCCCAAAAAAGGGTTACCAGATCGGTTTCACCCGTATTCGTGATGCTATGGGTGTACCCGGGTGGGATGTCTAGCACTCGGGGTGAATCCCCGGTAACCGCGTAATCCAGGATTTCTGTTCCCCATAAGCTGCGAAATTGAACCAACGCCTGGCCGCTCACAACCAGGAACTTCTCCGTCTTGGTATGGTGCCAGTGGTTGCCACGGGAGATCCCCGGTCGGGTGACCGAAACGAAGATCTGGCCCATGTCCTGGCTACGTAATACCTCCGCCAACCACCCCCTCGGATCCCGCTTTGTCTGAAGTTCGTATCCGAAACGATCCTCTGGAAGATAGCTGAGATACATCGAGTAGAGACGCCGGGTAAGCTCATCTCCGACTTCGGGAAGTTCACAAGAATTGCGCGTCTGGGGGAACTTCTGGATTCGGGTTGCCAATTCCCCCAAGGTGATCGTGAATGTCTTCCCAACCGTGGGCTCCCCATCGGGGCCTCGATTCGGTTTGCCCCGGAGAGCCGATATGAATTCGGCCACCACATCATCGATGTGCGCGAGAATCATTTCCCGAGATGGGTCGTGCACTTCGATGGACAAGCCTCGGGCCATGTGATCGCAGAATGTGGCAACGACGGAGTTGTAATTTGGCCGCGACCACTTTCCAAACACATTGGGCAAGCGGTAAATGAAGGTTGGAGACCCGGTCGCTTCGCCATAGGCACGCACTAGGTCTTCTGCCCGCCTCTTGCTGGATCCATAGGGGTTGTTCAAGGCCGCCTGAGTGGAGGACGTGATCAGGAGCGGGATGGGACGTCCCTGGGCCTTCAGGTTGTCAATGAGGAGGTTGGAAAAGTCGACGTTGCCTTCATGGAATTCGACAGGCTCCTTGGGGCGATTGACACCAGCCAAGTGGAATACAAAATCGGCCTTGGCAAGAATGGCCATCAATGAATCACGGCTGTCTTCCCTGGTGAAGGGGAGAACCTCATAGTTCGACATTGTGTTAAGGGTAGTGACTAGATTTCTGCCGATGAACCCTCCGGCGCCGGTAATAACAACTTTGATCATGCGCTCCCCTCTACTATCATGCTGGTCCTGGTCCACCACGGTTTTACTCTCCCCCACGGTTTTATCAGTGCCTCGGAATGCACTACAACTTCATGCCGATCTATTTTTGGCGGTCGGTCGCGCATGATCATGCTGTACGAAGGCGCCGGCACCGTGAACCTGCGGGTAAAGGGGTTGACCTTTTCCTTCGATCCTTGACGTGTCCACCAAAGCGGCCCACCCCAAGCACCGAAGGGCGATAGGTTGGGACATAGGCCTTGAGCAACCGGACTACCTCAGGCTGTCGCTCCTCAAAGGGTAACCTGGTTGCGGTTCTCAATTCAGAAAGCCCTTTTTCCAGCTGTTCGGCAGGAAGCCCCTGCGGTGAGACTTCAAAGAGTTTTGCGTGCACCTGGGTGGTTATTCGCTCGTGATCCAGGCAGAGCTCCTCATGGAGCTTCTCCCCGGGGCGAAGCCCGACGTACTCGATATCGATATCCTTCCCAAGGGTCATTCCGGACAACTGCACCATGTCGGTGGCCAGATCCTTGATCTTCACTGGTTCGCCCATATCGAGGAGGTAGATACGCGAGGTCTCTCCTAGCATACCTGCCTGGATGACCAGCTGGCTGGCCTCCGGAATAGTCATGAAATACCGTGTCATATCCGGATGGGTGACTGTTAGGGGGCCTCCCTTCTGTATCTGGTCGCGGAAGATGGGAACTACACTCCCACGGCTGCCGAGCACATTGCCGAATCGAACACTGACAAAGCGTCGATCTGTGCCGGCTTTCTTGGATGCATCCAATACAATGCATTCCGCTATGCGTTTTGTTGCTCCGAGGACGTTCGTGGGGTTGACCGCCTTGTCTGTGGAAATATTGACGAAGGCCTTAACGCCATAGTCCAAGGCTGCTTCAACTACGTTCAGGGTACCGAAGACATTGTTCTCCACCGCCTCGATGGGGTGGGTCTCCAGAAAGGGCACGTGTTTGTGGGCCGCTGCATGGAGTACTACGTCCGGATGGTAGTGCTCGAATATTTCACGTAGGCCACTCCGGTTCCGGATATCCATCAACTCCATAGAAATCGACTGCGAGGGATGGAGGGCTCCCAGACTTCGCTGAACCTCCCACAGGCTGTTCTCACCACGCCCGACAAGCACAATGTGCTTGGGCTTGAATGTGGCCAGCTGACGAGCCAGTTCGCTGCCTATTGAGCCACCAGCTCCGGTGATGAGCAGTGTCGCTCCGGCCAAGGCCTGGGTCAGGGCTGTGTGATCCAGGTGGACGGCATCACGCCGGAGCACATCTTCGATGGAAATGTCTTGCAGGACCGGCTTCCAGGTCTGGGACCCCAGGAGCGTATATACTCCCGGGACCGTCTTGATCTGCACTTGGTGCTCCTGGAGAGTCTTGGTGAGACCGCGGATCATCCTTCCGGGGGCACTGGGCATGGCGAAAATGGCATGGCTGATTCCGAGTTCCCTGATCAGGGCCGGAAGTTGGGCGGTGTTCCCCAGTACCGGAACGCCATGGATCCGGACCCCACGCTTGCCTGGGGAATCATCTACCAGGCCGATCGTCTCGTAGCCAAGGCAGGGGTGCCGCTTCAGCTCCTGTGCAACGAGTGCGCCAGCGCGGCCTGCGCCTATGATCAGGGCCCGGTGTTTAGGCTTTGCCTGCCCTATGCCTGCTGCCTGGTGGCGGTCCATGGCTTCCCACCATTCCCGGCAGGAAAAGCGGAATGTTGCCCATAGGATCCCGGTAAGCAGGCTGGCGCCGAAGGCGATCTTTGGTGTCGTGTTCTGAATCTGGAGGCCTACAGTGCATAGCCTTAAAAGGATTGATAGAGCGATCAGTGTCAGGGTCGCCAGGCAAAGATGGGCCCCATCCCTTGTGCTGACCAAACGGTAGTGCTGCCGGCCGATATTGAGGGCCAGGCCTACGATGGAGGACACGATCACCCAGGTGAGAAGCTGCAGTCCGGGGCTGGGTTCTCCGAACCAGATCAAGTGAACTGTCGCCCATGCCGTGCCGGCCAGGAATGCATCAATGATTACTTTGCCGATCTGGCGCGCCAACGGCATGGCCCACCACGGTTTGAGAAAGTTGAGGATGTCTACGTCTGGACCTCCCGTAAATATGGGACGGGAAGCGGCTTGTGGTATTTCTGTGGCGTGGGTTTCGGTCGACGACATGATTCGACCTTTCGGGGTTTGGTGATGAGAAGGGAAAAATATGACCTCGCCGGGTGGCGTTGTAATTTATTATTACTTTCTGATCCTCGTTGATTGGTTAAAAAACGGTAAAATGTAGGCCGAAAACGATGAATGGCTGCTTCTGTGATGATTGAGAAATATGCGGTATTAATCCTATCGCATTTTGGAGTGGAGTCTATAAAAAATCAATGCCCCTGTCGGGGCATTGATTGAAATTTTGTGGGACTTGAATCTGAACTGTAGTGGCCTTTAGCAGCGTGTATCACTGGGGGAGTAGTGGTTCAACGTGCGTCCCTGGTAGACCTGTCTTGGTCGGTAGATCCGTCCTCCCGGGGCCTCGATCACTTCCTTGTAGTTGGCGATCCATCCAGGCATGCGGCCAATCGCAAAAATGACCGTGAACATCTCCACGGGAATGCCGATGGCCTGCATGATGAGGCCGCTGTAGAAGTCCACATTGGGGTATAGCTTGCGTTCCAGGAAATAGGGGTCCCTCAGGGCCGTCTCCTCGAGCTTCTTGGCGATATCCACCAGGGGATCCCGCACGCCAAGCTGTTCCAACACTTCATCGCATCGGGCCTTGATGATCCTGGCCCGGGGATCGTAGCTCTTGTACACCCGGTGCCCGAAACCCATGAGCTTGGCGCGGTGCTCGCCATCCTTGCTCTTCACCTTCTCAAGGAACTTGCTGCCGTCGTCCCCGGTCTCACGGATCTCCTTCAGCATTTCAATGACGGCCTGGTTGGCCCCACCGTGCAGGGGCCCCCAGAGGGCGCAGACTCCGGCGGCCGCGCTGGCAAAAAGGTTTGCGCGGCTGGAGGCCACCATGCGCACCGTGGAGGTCGAGCAGTTCTGCTCGTGGTCGGCGTGGAGCAGGAAGATGAGATCCAGGGCCTTAAGTACGGCTGGATGGATCTCGTAATCCTCATCCGGCGACGAGAACATCATGTGGAGGAAGTTTTCGGTGTAGGCGTATTTGCGCTTGGGGTAGATGGAGGGGAGGCCCCGGGACTTCCGGTAGGCGTAGGCAGCCAGGGTTCTCACCTGGGAGATGAGCCGCGCAGCGATGCGCTCGAAGGCCACCGGGTCGTATTCGCGGGTCAACTCTGGGATGAAGCAGCTCGCAGCATTGATCATGGCCGAGAGGATGGCCATGGGGTGGGCGGAAGACGGGAATCCCTCGAAGTGGAACTTCATGTCCTCGTGGATGGTCTGGTATTCCGTGAGGAGTGCCGAGAATCGCTTCCGTTGGACCTGGGCGGGCAGGTGGCCATAGATGATGAGGTAGGCGGTCTCCACAAAGGATGAATGTTCGGCCAGTTCTTCGATGGGAATGCCACGGAAACGCAGGATCCCCTGATCGCCATCGATGAAGGTGATTGCGCTCTGGCAGCTGCCGGTATTGGCGTAGCTTTCGTCGAAGGAGATATAGCCGGTCTGATTGCGCAACTCCCGGATATCGAGGGCACGTTCACCTTCCGTGCCCTCAATCACCGGGAGTTCCAGCGTACGTCCGTCCAGTTCCAGTTTCGCAGTCTTGGTCATAGTGGGGTCTCCCACCGGTATGATGCCTCAGAGCTGCGAGTTGTAATCGAGTAATAGAACTTTTGGCTCCAGCATGTCCAGAATGGCGTATTTGGGGCCCTCCCGGCCTACGCCGGAATCCTTTACACCGCCATAGGGCATCTGCTCGGCGCGGAAGGTGGGGACCTCGTTGATCGTGACTCCGCCCACATGGAGCTGCTCAAAGGCGTAGCGCACCTTCCGGATGTCGTTGGTGAAGACACCAGCCTGCAGGCCGAAGGGGGAGTCATTGATGGTGGCGATGGCCTGGCGGAAGTCCGTGAAGGCTTCTACGGCAACGGTGGGGCCGAAGGTCTCCAGGGCGCACACCTTCATGGTCGGCTTGGTGCCGGTGAGGATCGTGGGCGGAATCAGGTTGCCCTTCCTTTCACCTCCGAGGAGCACCTGGGCGCCTTCGGTCTTGGCTTCTTCAATCCAGGACTCGATGCGTTTGGCGTTCTTCTCGTCGATCATCGCCGAGAGATCCACCTGGGGATCCTCCGGGTCCCCCACCTTCAGCCGGGCGGAAAGCTCCGTGAAACGCGTGGTAAAGGCTTCGAAAAGCGAGGTGTGCACCAGGATTCGCTGGGTATGGATGCAGCTCTGGCCGGTGTTGCCGAAGGCGCCAGCTACGGCCCGGGCGGCGGCCTGCTCCACATCCGCATCCTGATCCACGATGAGCCCGGCGTTGCCCCCCAGTTCGAGGACCACCTTCTTCTTGCCGCAGTGCCTCTTCATCTCCCAGCCCACATCAGGGGAGCCCGTGAAGCTTAGCAGCGCGAAGCGATCATCGGTCACCAGGCGATTGCCGGTCTCCCGGTCCATGGGGAGGACCGAGAGGGCGCCCTTGGGGAGCTCGGTCTGGGCGATGAGGGAGGCCAGGAAGAGGGCCGAGATAGGGGTCTTGGAGGCGGGTTTTAGGACGATGGGGCATCCCGCCGCGATGGCCGGGGCCACCTTGTGGGCTACCAGGTTGAGGGGGAAGTTGAAGGGTGAGATGCCCGCCACGACCCCGATGGGGAAATACTTGATGATGGCTTCCTTGTTGGCGCCGGAAGCCATCCAGTCGAGGCTCATGAGCTCGCCGGGAAGGCGCTTGGCTTCCTCCGCGGCGATGAGGAAGGTCTGGGCGGCGCGGTCCACTTCAGCCAGGGCAGTCTTCACAGGCTTGCCGGCCTCCCGGGCCATAATGGTGGCGAAGGCATCCCGGTTTGCCTCGAGGGCCTCTGAGACCTGCTTGAGGATCCGGTAGCGCTTGAAGACCGGCAGGGCCTGCATCTCGGGCCGGGCTGCCTGGGCCAGCCGGACCGCCTGCTCGTATTCAGCTTCCCCGCCCAGGAAGGTGCGGTAGACCACCCGACCCGAATAGGGGCTCAGGACCTCGAGGGCCTGATGGGTCTCCAGGGCTTGGCCTGCCACCCAGATGGGAAAGGTTTCCGTCGTGTGGGCCATGGGCTCGCTCCTAGATGATACAGGCTTTTTCATTGAGCTCCTGGGTCAGGACCCGGGTGTTCTCGGAGTAATCCACGGCGACTTCGATGACATGGACTCCCTTGGCGTTGAGGCATTCCACCAGCTTGGGGCGGAGTTCCGAGGTCTGGTTGATCCGGTGGCCATGGGCGCCGTAGGCCTCGGCGTACTTCACGAAATCGGGGTTCCCGAAGTCCAGGCCGAAGTCCTGGAAGCCCATGCCCGCCTGCTTCCACTTGATCATGCCGTAGCCGCTGCTGTTGAGGATGAGCACCACGAGATCAAGCTCCAGGCGCACTGCCGTCTCCAGTTCCTGGCTGTTCATCATGAAGCCACCATCGCCACAGACCGCCATCACTTTGCGCTCGGGATAGACCATCTTGGCGGCCATGGCCGAAGGGAGTCCAGCTCCCATGGTGGCCAGGGCATTGTCCAGCAGCAGGGTGTTGGGCTTCCATGCGCGGTAGTTGCGGGCGAACCAGATCTTGTACATCCCGTTGTCCAGGGCCACGATATCGCAGGGGCCCATGGCGCCGCGCACATCCGCCACCAGGCGCTGGGGCAGGACCGGGAAGCTGTCGGAGTCCGCCCGCTCGGCGATCTTGGCATCCATATGGGTCTTCACCTTCATGAAATAGGAGAAGTCCCAGCGGGGGGAGACCCGGACCCGCTCATTGAGCTGCCAGACGGCGTTGGCGATATCGCCCACCACCTCCAGATGGGGGAAGTAAATGTCATCCACATTGGCTTCGGAGAAATTGATGTGAATGACGCGGGTGCCGCCGGGCTTCATGAAGAAGGGGGGTTTCTCCACCACATCGTGACCGAAGTTCAGGATGAGGTCTGATCGCTCGATGGCACAGTGGAGATAGTCGCGGTCGGACAGGGCGGCGGTGCCCAGGCAGAGGGGGTGGTCCTCGGGGAGCACGCCCTTGCCCATCTGGGTGCTGAAGAAGGGGATGCCGGTGCGCTCGACGAACTGCATCAGCATCTTGGAGACCAGTTTTCGATTGGCGCCGGCCCCCAGAAGAATCAACGGCGAGTGGGCCTGCTCGATCCATTCGGCGGCTGTGGCCACGGCCTTTTCATTGGCATCGGGACGGCGGACGGGGTGAACGGGGAAGGGCTGGGCTGCGGTCTCCTCTGCGGCCACATCCTCCGGGAGCTCGATGTGGACAGCGCCGGGGCGTTCCCCGGAGGCCAGGGCGAAGGATTCCCGGACAATGGCGGGAATGCGTCCGCCTCGGACCACCTGCTTGGTGTGCTTAGTGAGGGGCCTCATCATTCCGACGGTGTCGATGATCTGGAAGTGCCCCTGCTTGCTGGAATGGATGGGCTTCTGGCCGGTGATCATGCACATGGGCATGGCGCCGAGTTGGGCGTAGGCGGCGGCGGTCACCAGGTTGGTGGCTCCTGGGCCGAGGGTGGAGAGACAGACCCCGGGAACGCCGGTCAGGCGCCCGATGGTGGCCGCCATGAAGCCTGCGGTCTGTTCATGGCGGGTAAGGACCAGTTGGATCTTGGAATGGCGGAGGGACTCCACGAAATCCAGGTTCTCCTCGCCGGGAACGCCGAACAGGTACTTCACACCCTCGTTCTCCAGGCACTTGACCATCAGATCACTAGCTTTCATGGACATGAACCCTCCCCCTGCTTATGAGTTGAACCAAGCATGGACATAACGCGAAATACTCACACTGTCTCTCGTATGGCACTTAAAACGTCAACGAGAGGCAGCCTTCAGGGTGAAGAATAGCAGAGGGATCTGTTTGAAATAGTGGTTTTAATTCAATAATTGCATCTCAATTATTTTATCCTGATATGTTCTGAGGGGGCTCCAGGTGCCTTTACCGGGCCCGAGGGCTGAACAGGAGAAAGGGCGACCTCTGCGGTCGCCCCCTCTTCAGTGAATCCTTACACGGACTCAGGCCCGATGGATGGTTTGGCGGAGGAGGCGCCTGAGCGCCTTGCCCACGGCGTTCTTGGGGAGTTCGCCGATGAAGTTCACGTGGGTCGGGATCTTATAGTTGGCCAGCAGCTTTTTGCAGTGGGCGCGGATCTCTTCATGGGTCAAGCCATGGCATTTGGCAACGACGTAGGCGTGGACCGCTTCGCCGGTGGCTTCGTGCGGAATGCCGATCACGGCGACATCCGCCACATCCGGATGCAAGGCGATGCAGGCCTCCACCTCGTTGGGGAAGACATTGAATCCGCTGACGATGATCATGTCCTTCTTGCGATCCGTGATGGTCACGTAGCCGGAGGGGTCCAGGGTTGCGATATCCCCCGTATGGAGCCAGCCCCCCCGAAGGGTCCTGGCATTCTCTTCGGGCTGGTTCCAGTAGCCCTGCATGACCTGGGGACCACGGACCACCAACTCGCCGTGTTCGCCGGGGGCTACGGGCTGATCCGATTCGTCTACAATGCGCACGTCCGTGCCCGGCAGCGGAAGGCCAGCCCCGCCGACCTGGCTCAGGTAGCGCCGGACCCTACCGTTTTCGCGGATGGGGGGATTGAAGGTCACCAGGGGGCTGGCCTCCGTGAGCCCGTAGCCTTCGATGACGGTGCTGCCCGTCAGGCTCTCCCAGCGCTCCAGGGCCTGGGGGTGGGTCTGCATGCCGCCCGCATAGACCGAATGCAGGTGGCGTGGGGGGGCTTCGGCGAACCACTTCTCATCTGGCAGGGCCTTGAGGAGGGTGTTTACGGCGCTCATCCAGGTGATGTCGTGGTTCCGGAAGGCCGCTCTCAGGTTCTTCAAGGGCCGCGGATTGGGGATCAGGATGTTGTGACTGCCGGAGAAGAAGCCGAAGAGCATGTTGATGGTGAAGGCGAAGACGTGGTACATGGGCAGGACGCTCATGGACGTCTCCTCGCCGGGACGGATGTAGCCCCGGGTGATCTCGTGGATCTGGGACAGGTTGGCCATCAGGTTGCCGTGGGTGAGCATGGCGCCCTTGCTGGTCCCCGTGGTTCCCCCGGTGTACTGCAGAAGGGCCAGATCGTCGATCCCGGGCTCGGGGACCGGGTGCTCCCGGTGGAGGAGGCGCTCCTTGGTGTGGTACAGGGCTCCCTGGCGCAGGGCAGTCTTGAGGCGGATGTGGGGCACCTCTATGCGGGGCACCTGCCGGGAGAGGGTGAGCTTGGTCTTGATCAGGAGGCCGTGGATCCAGGGGAAGAAATCCCCGATTCCCGTAAGGATGACCTCACGGACCTTGGTCTTGGGGATGACTTCAGTAACCTTGTCCCCGAAATGATCCAGCACCACCAGGACTTCTGCGCCGCAATCCAGGAGCTGATGCTCCAGTTCCCGGGGGGTGTAGAGGGGGTTGGTGTTGACGACCACGCACCCGGCCTTCAGCACTCCGAAAGCGCAGATGGGGTAGGCCAGACAGTTCGGCAGGAGGATGGCTACCCGGGTTCCGGGTTTGAGGCCCAGTCCCTCGCGCAGGTACGAGGCGAAGGCCTCGGCCAGACGATCCACATCCCGGAAGCTGAGGGAGGCCTCCATGCCATTGGGAAGCACCAGGGTCACGGCCCTGCGGGTCGCGAATGTCCTGGCGATTTCATGAACCAGATGACCCAGGTTCCTGTAAGGGAGAGGCGGAGCCTCGTGTCCGACACCGGGTGGATAGCTTGAACACCACTGTCTGTTTTGGCTCACATTTCCTCATATCAGAGCAGGCGAAGGGACTAGTCTAGCGACCTGGACGATTTGGAAAAAGGAAAGATAGTGGATTGGATTACCATTCATGGTCTGTTTGGGGCATCTGCTGTGGTAAGTCAGTTCCCACCGTGCTTGTACGGCTGGTGTTCTGCTTGACGTAATAATTAAATAATTTTGGTAGTCTGGGGATTTGGTACGCTTCTACCACGTCCTCTCCGGGTTCGGGAGAATGTGGGAAGCTGGTGCATCGGGGGGGCGTGTGTCCAAGTCGATGGAGCCTTTGGGGCAGGATGAGAGGGCCTTAGACCTCTGGTCGCGGTGCGCCCGGGGTTTGCAGCTGCGGTTCTGGTTGCTCCTTGTCTTCCTGTTGCTGGTGCCCTGGCAGTTTGTTCTGGCCCAGGGCAGTGGGGCGGCAGCGGTGGGGCCTGAGAATAAACGCGTATTGATAATTCACTCGTATTACAGGGGCTTCAAGTGGACCGACGAGGAACATATGGGCCTCACTTCTGTATTGGTCCCTGCGGTGGGGACGGGGAATATCTATGTGGAATACCTCGATAGCAAGCGCTTCTATTGGGACGACTATCTGGTTCAGCTTTCCCAGGTCTTCCGGAAGAAATACCGATCCTACCGACCCGATGTGGTGGTGGTGACCGATAATAACGCCTTTGAGTTCATGAGACGTTTTGGTGAAGACCTCTTCCCTGGGGTGCCGGTGGTCTTCTGCGGGGTCAATGACGCCCGGGTCGAGGATCTGGTGGGCCATCCCAACTTCACTGGCGTGAGTGAAGAGGCTGACCTCAAGGGGAGCATAGAGGTGGC
>JAFNAB010000187.1:4281-5206 GCA_017859955.1 Holophagaceae bacterium | reverse complement strand
TCGAAGTCCCGGGCGAAGCGGCCCGTGGTGAGCCAGAAGTCCAGGCTGGCGTCCACCAGGTTCCGGACATCCGCCCCGTCGAAGACCTTGCCGCTCACGGGCACGGCGCTATGACCCGGCTGGAAGGGTGCCTCGGGCCACTGGGCCCGGGCGTATTCCTCCACCAGGGAAAGGATCTGTTCGCGGAGTTCCGGTGCCTTCATGCGCCCTTCCCCAGGTAGGCCCGGTACCAGGCGATGCTGCGCTCCAGCCCTTCCTTCAGGCCGATGCGGCAGGACCATCCCAGCACCCGCTGGGCCTTGGAGGCGTCCAGATATTGATCCCGGATCTCCCCCTGGGCCGTGTTCTGGATGACGGGCTCCAGATCCGGTCGCCCCATGAGCTCCAGGATCAGGCGGGTCAGCTCCAGCACGCTCATCTGGCGCTCGGGGCTGAAGTTGAAGGCCTCGCCCCGTACCCCCTCCCGGTCGGCGGAGGCCGCCAAGGCCAGGTAGGCGTCCACCACATCCTCCACGTAGAGGTAGTCCCGGGTGAAGGTGCCGTCCGAGCGCAGGACCGGGGCCCGGTTCTCCAGGACACCGCGGATGGTGCCCGGGACGATGCGGCTCCAGTTCAGGTCCGCCCCGCCGTAGATGTTCCCGCAGCGGGCCACGGCCACCGGGAGGCCGTAGGTCTGGGCGTAGGTGTGGGCCAGGAGGTCCGTGCAGCTCTTGGAGACATCATAAGGATGGCGGCCATTGGCGGGCATGTCCTCGGTGTAGGGCAGCACCTCGGCCTCGCCGTAGGCCTTGTCGCTGGAGGCCACCACCACCCGCTTCACCAGGGAGGCGTGGACCCGGCAGGCCTCCAGGAGGTTGTAGCTCCCCCGGATGTTGCTCTCGAAGGTCAGGAGCGGGCTGCGGTGGGCGGTGCCCACGATGGCCTG
>JAFNAB010000187.1:0-4224 GCA_017859955.1 Holophagaceae bacterium | reverse complement strand
GAGCATCGGCCGTCCGCCGATCTCCACCATGGGCTTGGGGCGGAGTGTGGTCTCCTCCGAGAGCCTCGTCCCCAGTCCGCCCGCCAGGATCATGACCTTCATGCATCTGCTCCGTCATTTTTGCCTATTGCACCACAGGTTTGGCAGTCAGGGCGCAAATTTGCAAGGATTGGGCCATTAGGGGCGGAATCGGGCTCCCTTCGCCCTGGGCAACCCGAAGCGTATAATCACCCATCCCAACCTGGAGTTCCCATGCGCGTCTGCGCTCCCTTCCTGATCTGCTGCGCCCTGGCCGCCCAGTCCGACCCCCAGCCGGAAGCCTCCTTCTTCAAGGGGGATCCCAAGGTCATCATGGTCCACGCCGCCGACAAGGCCCGGGTCCGGGACCCGAGGAACAGCCAACTCCTGGCCCGCTGGGGCCAGGTCTACCTCGCCGCCGGAGACCGGAGCCGGGCCGAGGACGCCTTCGGACGGGCACTCCGGGAGGACGGGGATGCCGGGGCCCATGCCCTCATCACCCTGGCCTGGCTCCAGAACGGGTACAAGAAGGAGGCCCTGGCCGCCTTCAAGGCCATGCCCAAGGATTCGGCCTTCTGCGCAGAATGGCTGGCGCGGGTGGCCCGGCGCTTCCTGGAGGCGGACCTGGAAGCCGAGGCCATCCAGGCCATGGAGACGGCCCACCGCCTGGCCCCCTCGGACTGGGAGGCCTGCGTGGAGTTCGGCCGCTCCGCCGTGACGACCAAGCGCCTGGAGCTGGCGGGAACCTGGTTCTTCCACGCCGTCCAGACGCGGCCCCGGGACAAGGAGGTCTGGACCCGCATCGCCCTGGCCTACACTGGCGAACCCCGCTAGTCCGGCATGGCTCCCCTCGGGAGGGCTGTCCTCTTCCTTCTCCTGGCGGCCCTACCGGGCTTCCTGGGCTTCCACCCAGGCGCTGGAGTCTCCTTTCTCCTGGTCCTGGCGCTCTCCTGGGCCTTCCTCCGGCTGGAGGGGCGTGGCCTGCCTTCCCTGGGCCTGAGGCTCAATGGGCGATGGGGACTGGATCTGCTCCAGGGTGTCGGGCTGGGCCTGGCCCTCATGTGTCTGATGGCCCTGATGCTGAGAGTCCTCGGCGGCTTCCATTGGGAGTCCAATCCGGGCTTTCGGATCCACCATCCCATCGCCGGAGCCGGGATCTTCGCCCTCGTGGCCCTTCATGAGGAGTGCCTATTCCGGGGCTACCCCTTCCAGCGGCTGGTGGAAACCTGGGGCCCCTGGGCCGCCCAGCTCGGCCTTGCCCTGCTCTTTACCCTGGCCCACTGGCGGAATCCCGGTCTGACAGGAGGCACTCGACCCTGGGCCACCCTGAACATCGGCCTGGCCGCCCTGCTGCTGGGGCTGTGCTACCTGAAAACCCGCAGCCTTGCGCTGCCCATCGGTCTTCACCTGGGATGGAACTGGGCCCAGGGGAATCTCCTGGGCTTCCCGGTGAGCGGCACAAGCTTCGCCCAGGGCCCCTGGAGGCCCGTGCTCCAGGCCAGCCCCTCCTGGTTGACCGGCGGGGCCTTCGGCCTGGAGGCCAGCGCCCTCTGCACTCTGGTCTGCCTGGGTTCCATCCTGCTCCTGGTGCGATGGAAGGGGCGGCCCCCGGTATCCTAGGGGCATGCGCTACGCCTCCCTCGCCTCCGGTTCCAAAGGCAACTGCCACGCCTTCTCCGATGGCGAATCGACGCTGCTGGTGGATGTCGGCATCTCCTTCCTCCAGATCCGCCGCCGCCTGGAGGAGCTGGCCTGGGACCTGGGACAGGTCAAGGCCGTGGCCATCACCCACGAGCACTCGGACCATATCGCCGCCATCCCGGTCCTCCTCAAGCGGACGGACTGGAGCTTCCTGGCCACCGAAGAGACCATGGCGGCGATCCTCGCCATCCAGGACATCGATATCCCCGCCCATCGCTGGATTCCTCTGCGGGCGGGCCATGCGCTGGACTGGGAGGGTTGGCGGGTCCTGCCCTTCGCCATTCCCCATGACGCCGCGGACCCCGTGGGCTACCGCCTGGAGCGCGACGGCTACTCCGCCGCCGTGGTGACGGATCTGGGCCTTCCGACCGCACTGGTGGCGGACCATTGTTCCGACCTGGACCACCTGACCCTGGAATCCAATCACGATGTGCAGATGCTCCGCGAGGGCAGCTATCCCCCGCCCCTCAAGGCCCGCATCCTGAGCCGGGTGGGACACCTCTCCAACGAGTCCGCCGCCGAGCTCCTGGACCGGGTCTGGTCGCCGCGCCTCGCGAGCGTGGTGCTGGCCCACCTCAGCGAACAGAACAACGACCCCGAACTGGCCCGCTTCGCGGCCATGGAAGTCCTTCGGCATCGTTCCACCCAGCTCCAGGTGGCGACCCAGACCAGCCCCTTTCTGCTTTCAATGGGGCCTGGGGAGACCGGGGATGGCATGATGGGTGAAGAAATGAGGATTGAATAATGTTCCTGCGTTGCCTCCGTCTGGCTGCCTTCGCGCTGGCCATGCCCCTCCTGGCCCAACCGGGCGTGCCTGACCTGAAGACCCTGGTCGAGCGCTTCGATGCGGCCCAGGCCAAGGCGGAAACCCTCCAGTCCCCCTTCACCCTGACGATCCGCCGCGCCATGCTGCGCACGCCGACCGTCACCCGGGGGACCCTCTACCTTCAGGGGTCCAACTTCGTCCATTTCACCTTTGCCCCCCCGGAAGACCTGATCCTCCACCTGACCCCCAAGGCCCTGATCTCCTACAACCCCAAGACAAGGGAGGGAGAGATTCTCAAGATCGGGTTCATCAAGAACGCCAACCGCAAGTTCCTGGGACTGGGGCAGAAGCTTTCCTACCTGTCGGACTACTTCAAGGTGGAGCCCGAGGAATCCCGGGATCTCCCCAACACCTACCTGCTGAAGCTCCTGCCGCGGAGCCTCTCCATGAAGCGACGCCTCCAAGCCGTCCACATCTGGATGGACCGGGACACCAGCCTTCCCAGACAGGTGCTTTGGATCGAACGGGGCGGCGATTCCTGGCAGCTGGAACTGGACGCCGTCCAGGCCAATCGCCCCATTCCCGGGTCGGTCCAGGGCTTTGCCGTCCCCGCTAGCGTCGAGTTGCGGAACGGCTTCAGTTTCTTCGCAACACGAAAGAAGTAAACTTCCAGGCATCGAGGAAACCATGATCATCACCTGCCCCTCATGTTCAGGCCGCTTCCAGTACGATGAGACCCGCTTCCAGGGGGTCCCCTCCAAGCGTTTCAAGTGCCCCAAGTGCCAGCACATCTTCGAGGCGGAGAACCCCCAGTTCCTCGCGGCCCTGGCGGAATTGGCCCCGCCCCCCCCGGAAACCGTTCCACTGCCGCCCCAGGCCCCGACGCCGGAGCCCGAGCCCCCCATGTCGCCCCGTGAGACCACGGCCCGCCGGGACCGGAGCGCCATGCTCGTCGCCGCAGGTCTGCGGAATGGCCTGCCGGGCGGCTTCCGCTTCAGCCTGGCCTTTCTTTCCGGGGCCATGGCTTCTACGGTCCGCCTGCTGGACAAGCCCCAGACACTCATCGGTCGGGAGGATGGGGACATCGTGACCATGGATCCCGAGACCTCAAGGCGCCACGCCATGATCGAGATCCATCCCGATGGCACCGTATGGCTGGAAGATCTGGGCTCCACCAACGGCACCATGACCGAGGGACAGCCCGTCCTGGGCCAGGTCCAGCTCCATGACCGGCAGGAATTCACCTGCGGACAGAGCACCTTCATGATCCTGATCCGCAAGAACGACGGGATGCTGGAATAAAATGAATAAATCATTAGATCCTTACGAATCCTATCTTCAGCGGGCTGACCAGTTGTTCCAGGCCGGGGAAGTGGTACAGGCCGGGCAGATCTGGCAAGCCATCCTCAAGCGGGTGCCTGGCCACGAAAGGGCCCAGGCCGGGCTCTACCAGGTCAAGCTCCACTTCGACTCCCGCGCCACCCAGGACGGACTGAGCGAAGCTTCCCCCAAGAGTGGCGACCCCAGGGATACGGCCACAGCCCTGCCCGGAGCCGCACCCACCAAAGCGGCCCTGGCACCCCCGAGCCCATCGGATCTCTCCCGGGCCCTGGACAAGGGCTGCGCGCTTTACGACGCCGGGCAGGTCGAGGACGCCCTGCGGATCTGGGAAGAGGTCCTGGAGCAGGATCCCGACAACAACCTCGCAAAGGGCTACCTGCAGCAGGCAAGGCGAATCC
>JAFNAB010000186.1:1862-6750 GCA_017859955.1 Holophagaceae bacterium | reverse complement strand
GCGCACCCTGGCCTGGCGCTTCAGCGCGGACCGCATGGTCATGGACTACGTCCGCAACTGCTACCTGCCCGCCGCCACCGCCTCCAGCTGCCAGATGCCGCCTCCCTGAGGATGCCCTTTTGGCGACGCGTCCCGCGCGTCGCCCATACCCTGGGAACCGGGATTCTCCCGCATGATGGCTCGCCCTGCCCCGACCCCGGGGCTTGGACGGCTCCATGCCCGGCCGTTAGAATCCCTTTACCCATTTCCGGCGGCGTTCGTCCCCGGGGATTCCTGACCGCCTCCCGGGAGGATGCCATCGCGACTGACCCCTGCCCAGACTCGCCCACACCGGATGCCGGAGATAGGGCTCTCCCCGACAGCTGGTACTACGCCACTGAAAGTGGTACCGTGGGGCCGATGCGCGCCGAGGAGCTCCTGCGACGGGAGGCGCTGGGCATCCTCACGCCCCTGACCTTGGTCCATTCAAGCGACGCTGATGGGTGGGCTCCCCTGCGGGAACTCAGGCCCACCCTCGTGAAGGAGGCCCAGCCCGCGGCGCAGGCACCTCCCCAGGTTCCACCCGGCCCAGCCGGGGCCGGTCCATCGCCTGGGGCTTCTGCACCCCCCGGAGCCGCCCCATCGCGAACCAGGGAACGACCTGCCATGGGGAGCTTCCCCTCGCCGTGAAAGGAGTGTACCGGATCAGGGCAGAACTGCCGGGTGGCCAGCGCGTGGGCGAGGAGACGCTGCGGGTCAATTGAAACGGCACCGCCATGACCATCTGGCGCCCCATCCCTTCCCTGCGATGGCATGACCACCCCACAGGAGCCGACCTTGTTCGAGGTGTAGTGCTCGTTCATGCGGTTCGAGAAGGCTCTCCGAGCGTCTCAGGGACAGGGCGTTCACGCGGCGGAGGAAGGCAGAGGGATCGTCGCGGCGTTGGCTGCAGCGGGTTAAGCGCTCCATGCGCACCCTGGCCTGGCGCTTCAGCGCGGACCGCATGGTCATGGACTACGTCCGCAACTGCGATCAGCCCGCCGCCACCGCCTCCAGCTGCCAGATGCCACCGCCGTGAGGTACCCCACGATAAAGACATCCGCCGTACGAAGCCACAGGGCGGCTGCCTTCTCATACGCCTTTGCATACAAAAGCATAAATTCCACCACAAAGCAGCCCCGCGCGGCGGGGCTGCTTTGTGGTGGAAGTCGATTTTGTGCTTTTGTTTATTGATCGCGAATCAGTGTCAGCGGCCAGAACTCAGGAATGCCCTTCCAACCCTTGTGAGGAGCGGAATTGGGTCGGCGTCTGACCGGTCTCCCTTGCGAAGGCGCGGCAGAAGCTGGCGGAGTGGGAAAACCCCAGCTTGAAGGCAACCTCCTTCACCGACAACCTGGGGTCCCGCAGCAAATCATGGGCCCGCGCCATGACCACCTCGAGCTGAATCGCCCGGAATGAAGTGGCGGCCTTCTCCAGGTCGGCCTGGAGCAGTCGCTCGGATACCCCGAGCTGGCGGGTGAGTTCAGGGAGCGTGGGGGCATAGGGCCGATCAAAGCCTTCAAGAAGTCTCCTCAGGCGCCGGTCCAGCCCGAGGCTCCCGGATTCGCTTGCGTTCAGGACTTCCAGCCTTCCAGCGCAAAAGGCCTGGATGCTCGAATTGGCAAAGCAAGAAGGTCTGTCCAACCAGGAAGCCGGAATCCACAGTTCATTCCAGTCCTGGCTGAAGGCCACTTTAAAGGGCAGGAAGCGACCGTAGAGGTCGCTGTGAAGAGGCTCATCGTGAGTGAACAGAGCACGGCACTGGGACCAGTCCAGGCCCGGATCCGCCTCGGAAAGCATGCGGTAGCCGGTCATGATCACCTGTTCCGCGAGCGGGATGAGCCGAGTCCATCGTTCCGGATGCATTTCATAGCGGTGGATGAACCAGCCGCCCTCAATCCGCATGCGGAATCGGACAAAACTCCCCCAGGCATACTCGGAATGCTCCTGGGCACCCCTCGCGACCCCCTCGAGGGTCCCCTGGGTGACCAGGGACATGCCGGAAAGCCCATAGATGCCGTGGGACTTCATGGCCCCGACCTTCAGGCCCAAGCCCGGCAAGCAGGATCGGGCATCGAGCACTTCCAGCAACTTGAAATAGGCCTCGAAATCCAGCTGGCCGGAAAGGCCTGATTCAAGCCCCAGCGCCACGAGCGCCCTGCGAAAAGCCGCCTCCTGCCCCTCCTCTTTGAGCACGGTTTCCAGATCCTCGAAATAGCGATGGAGGATCCGTTGAATTTCGCTCAGGAGTGGATTCGGAGTCATTGGGGCCTGGAAAGGTTGTCAATTCTACCAATCTGGCACATCCAAGGGTCCCTATCTGGTCCAGGTCCGCCGCCGTGCGCAAAAAGCTAACAACCATGCGCCCCGGGTTAAGCCTCTGACCGGGACATGTGAGTCGGACCAGGGAGATACTGGCTCAATCACCCACCCGGAGGAAAAGATGAATGGATCGATCAGGACCCTTATTATCGCCACCTTCACCTTGGCGTCCTCACTCCACGCCGGAACCCCCGCCCATCCATCAACAAGCTCAGCGGCAATCCGCCCGTGCTCCATCAAGAAGGGATCTTCCATGAACGAATTGAATCAGGCCCAACTCCAATGGCTGGTTGACCGAGCCCAAATCAGCGACCTTCTGTACAGCTTTGCTTCCTGTCTGGACGCCAAGGACTATCAGGGATACGCCAATAATTTCGTGGACGGCGGATACGTAGAGATTCCGGAACCGACCTCCACCAAGGGCGAGACCTTCAAGATGTTCAAAGAAAAGATGCCCGAGCTGATGCCCCATGGCCTGTCAAAATACACGGGAACCCACCACATCAGCTCCAACCATCAGATCAAGGTCGACGGAGACACGGCCTCCTCCCGCTCCTATCTCCAAGCCACCCACATCGGAGCCACCCCCTTCGAGCACTGGGCCGGCGGGGGCTGGTACGACTGCACTTTCCGGCGCACCCCCCAGGGCTGGAAGTTCGCCACCGCCAGACTGAACGTCCTTTGGATCTCCGGCAATCCCAAGCAGATGAAGGCGGAATAGACCGGCTTATACCCATTCACCACCCTACATAGAGTTCAGGCATCTCAAAGGCTGGAACGCAGAGAGCGCGGAGGTTGAAAAGCAAGGGCGCAGAGAAAAGCGTCGTTTGCGGAATCCCTCCGCGCCCTCGCATTGCTTTTCTCCGCGCCCTCTGCGTTGACTATTTTGACCTTGGCTCTAGGCCCTAGGGATTCACCAGAGCATTGATCCGCCGGATGAAGGCACTGGGGTCCTCCAGCCGGGAGCCCTCGGCGATCAGGGCCTCCTCGTAGAGCAGGCGTCCCAGGTTCTCGACCTTTTCATCCCCGGCGTTCTGCTCGTGGAGCCCCTGCAGGGTCTTCACCAGGGGATGTTCGGGGTTCAGCTCCAGGATGCGCTTGGAGGGCTCCTCCGTGGAGCGGCCCATCTTCCGGAGCAGCCGCTCCAGGCTGGCCCCCATGGCGCCCTCATCGGGCACCAGGCAGGCGGGGCTTTCCTTCATCCGGCTGGAGAGGCGCACCTCCTTGACCTCTTGGATACGGCTCTTGAGGGTCTCGAAGAGAGGCGTGAAGCCCTGGGAGGCAGCCTCGAGGCGGGCCTTCTCCTCCGGGCTCTGCTCAGGGACGGTGCGATCCGCCGCCTTGAGGGGCTTCCCCTTGTAGTCCGGAAGGCCAGGGATCACGAACTCATCGATGGGCTCGGTGAGCAGCAGGACATCCCACCCCCTTTCCCGATAGATCTCGAGGCTGGGGGCATGCTCCATGGCCGAGCGCTGCTCGCCCGTGAGGTAGAAGATCTCCTTCTGATCCTCGGGCATGGCCTCCAGATACTGGGCCAGGGTGGTGCGCTTCCCGGGCTCGGTCTTCACACTCTGGAAGAGCAGCAGGTCGGCGAGGGCCTCCCGGTTGTTCCAGTCGCGGCCCAGGCCCTCCTTCAGAAAGTTGCCCAGTTCGTCGTGGAAGGTCACGTAGTCGTCGTAGGAGGAGAGCCTTGAACTCCACCGTCCCCTCGCCCGAGTAATGGATGACCTTCAGGGGCTCGTCGAAGTTGCCGGAAATCTGCTGGTAGAAGGCATTGTGTTCTTCCGGACTCACATCCCCCTTGCTCCGGAGCCACAGGGCCTTGCGGGAGTTGATGGTCTCCTCCTCGATGACCTTGGCATCACCCTCGCCGGACTTCTCCACGTCCATGACCACCGGATGCTCCACGAAGTCCGAGAACTGCTTGACGATCTGGCGGAGGCGCCAGGCATCCAGGAACTCCTTTTCCTCTTCCTTGATGTGGAGGATGACATCGGTGCCGCGCCCGGACCGCTCGGCGGCCTCGAGGGTGTACTCCCCCTGCCCATCCGAAACCCACCGCACGGCGCCGCTCTGTCCGGCGGCCCGGGAAAGGACTGTGACCTCATCGGCCACCATGAAGGCGGAGTAGAAACCCACGCCGAACTGGCCGATAAGCTCGGGCCGGGAGGCGGCATCCGCCTGCTTGAGGTTTTCGAGGAAGGCTTTGGTGCCGGACTTGGCGATGGTTCCCAGGTTCTCCACGATGGTGTCGTGGTCCATGCCGATGCCGTTGTCGGACACGGTGAGGGTCCCGGCATCCTTGTCGATCACCAGCTTGATCTTCCAGTCCCGATTGCCCTCCAGAAGCGCTTCGTTCTGGAGCGAATTGAAGCGGATCTTGTCGATGGCGTCGCAGGCGTTGCTGATCAATTCGCGGAGGAAGACCTCCCGGTGGGAGTAGAGCGAATGGGTGATGAGGTTCAGGACCTGGCGCAGCTCGCTCTTGAACTCGCGTTTTTCGATGGCGGGTTGTGTCATGGTGTGGTTCTCCTACAGACGTATTCCA
>JAFNAB010000186.1:0-1785 GCA_017859955.1 Holophagaceae bacterium | reverse complement strand
GGCGAGACACAGCGCAGAACCCCCCGGGCGCTCAGCCGTTTGGCACCCCCGCCGATTTCGCAGCGAAGGAGACGGGAGCCCGAGAGTTCGTACAGCCGCAATTCCCTGCGAGCTTCCAGCCCAGGCGAGAGGCAGCCCAGCATGGGAACCAGAGCAAGGGCCAAGAGAGAGTGTCGCCTCATGGGCTGAGGGTGGGACCAGTCAAGGCGACAGACAAGCCCGGCCAGATCACCGTTCCCCCAGCCTCGCCCAATGTCAGAAAGCCCTGGCCGAATGGATTTGGTTCAGATCATGCGGGCGGCCACACCCAGACGCTGGGCCGCCTGCTCGATCTGCCAAAGCCTAGACCTGATCTGTTCCCTGGGCGATCCCGAGGAAGGAACGGCTTCCAGCGGGGGGAGCTCACCCCCTTGCCCCTGGAGCCGCTTCAGAACCTGATCCGCCGTGCCCCGGGTCATGGCCAGCAGGTCCTCGGAGTCCAGGTTGTTCCGGCTGAGTTCGAGAAGTCCCTGCAGGGCCGCCAGATGGGCTGCCATCAGATAGCTGGCGTTTATGAAAGCGTTGAGGGAAGCCATGCTGCGCCGCCGACTCTCGGGTTCCCCGGCCATACGGGAGATGGACATGCTGAGGGCGGCGACGGCATCGATCAAGCGTTTCCGTGCCAAGCGGTAACCCATCAGTTCGTGCCAGGGGGAGAGGGCTTCCTGGGCGTAGGCCCCGCTGGCGGCCATCACTTCGTTGGTCAGCTTGGGCAGCACGGAGGCCTCCCAATTGGGAAGGATGAAGCTGAAGCCCCAAGCCAGGGCCGCCCCGATCACCGTGTCCATGATCCGCTCCAGAGCCACGAAGCGGGAGCCGGGCGCCAGAAAATGAATGAACAATAATCCCATCACACAGGCGGCGGTGGCGGAGTACCTATAGTTCACCACGACAAAGGAATGGGTGATGACCATGGATAGGAAGGCGACCCCCGCGAGGACAATCTGATTGGGCGTGGCCCACAGGACGAAGGCGGTAAAGACACATCCCAGGACGTTGCCCACCACGCGATCCCAGTGCCGCTGCCGCGTCTGGCTGTAGCTGGAGCGCATCACCACGGCGATGGTCAACAGGATCCAATAGCCCCGGGAGGCATAGGGCAGGAAAAGGGCCACCAGATAGCCGCAGCCCATGGCCAGGGACAGGCGGATGGCGTAGCGGAGCACCTGGGAGCGCAGGGAGAAATGCCCCAATATCGCCTTCGGGCTGAAGCGGACCTGACTAAGGAAGGGCTTGACTGCTGCCCCCTTGAGGGCGAGTTCCGGGCGAACCGGCGTACGGGAGGCCCGTCGGATCACATCGATCTGGCGCAGACAGGCCGTCAGGCGATCCCGGCTGCCCATGGCCACCTGCAGGGCCCGCTGCCTGACAGGATCATTGGCCGCCTCGGCTGCCAGCTTGTCCAGGGAATACTCCAGGGCGATCAGCTCAGCCTTGCAGGAGACCGTGCCCCTGGGCACCCGCCCCTGCATCAGCAAGAGACCGATGTTTTCGAGATCCTGCCCGGCCTTGAGGGCCAGATCCCGGTAGAAGGCCAGGAGGTCGGAGTCGGCGAAGTGCTCCCGAAGGGTCCCGTAGTCGGTCTGACTGGAGAGCATCAGCTCGAAGAGCTCCAGCAGCTCACTCAGGGCGGCCGCCAGCATGCCGTCCCGGTCGGTGCGCATGGACCTGAAAACCTGGTCCCGAGCCACCTGGAGGCGATCCGCCACCACCGCCTTCTGCTCGATGACCGCCCGATAGCTGTCA
>JAFNAB010000003.1 GCA_017859955.1 Holophagaceae bacterium | reverse complement strand
GTGTGGCCCGATCGCGGCCCTCCCAGGCGGAGTGGGCTGCGGCCCCCCGGGCGAGGACCAGATCGGCGCGGTGCCCGGCGGTGTTCTGGGTCTTGCAGATCTCAGCGATGTAGGTCTGGACGTGTCGGGGGACGCGGACTTGGGGCAGGAGCTGGCGAGCCCTGGTCAGACGCTGCCCCAAAGCGGTCTCCTCCCGGGACCATTGGGCGCAGAAGTCTGCGGGGGCCTTTTCGAAGGCCTCCCGGGCCTCCATGAGGGTCACCCGATCCTCCGGGCGTTTCTCTGATTCGATGTCCACGCAGAATCCGAAGCGGTCCAAGAGCTGGGGCCGCAGAGAGCCCTCTTCGGGGTTCATGGTGCCGAGCAGGGCGAATTCGGCGGGATGGCAAACGCTCAGCCCCTCCCGCTCCACCCGATTGATCCCGGATTCGGCCGCATCCAGCACCAGATCCACGAGGTGGTCGTCCAGGAGGTTCACTTCGTCGACATAGAGGACCCCCCCGTGGACCTGGGCCAGCAGGCCCGGTTGGAAGACCGCCCGCCCCTGGGCCAGGGTGGCCTCCAGATCCAGGCCTCCTGCCAGACGGTCCTCCGTGGCCCCTAGTGGCAGGGTCTTGAAGGGGGCCTTGCCGGGAAGGAGGCTCGCCAGGCCCCGGGCTGCGGTCGACTTGGCGGTGCCCTTCTCGCCCCGGAGAAGGACCCCCCCCAGCCGGGGCTGGACGGCGCTGAGCAGGAGCGCCAGCTTCAGGGACTCCTGACCCACCAGGGCAGAGAATGGAAAGATGGGACTGCGACTCACGCGGGATCCCCTTCCAGGGCGTCTTCCAGTTCGCCCTCGATATCCATGTAGGCCTCTTCGAGATCCTGCTTCATCTCGTTCGTGGCATTCCACATCCCCCGCTGGACGGTTTCCAGGAGCTTGTCCAGGATGTTCTGGAGGGCGTAGGGATTGACCTCCTTGAGCCATTGCTGCATTTCGGGGTCCAGGGCGTAGCGCCCCGCCACCCGTTCGTACATCCAGTCCTCCATCACGTCCGCCGTGGCGTCCCACCCGATGAGGATGTCCAGGACCTTGCTGAGGTCTCCGGCCCCCTTGTATCCGTGGCGCTTGAGGCCCTCGATCCAGACGGGGTTGAGGATGCGGGCCCGGAGGATGTGCTTGGTTTCCTCCTCTGTGCTGCGGGTGACGATGCGCTTGGGATCTGAGGTGTCTCCCACCATGGCGAGGGGCTTGACCCCCCGGACCGTGGTGGCGGCCACAATGAGTCCGCCGTGGTAGTTGTAGAAGTCCGTGCAGGAGAGCATGTCCCACTCGCGGCTGTCCTCGTTCTTCACGGTGGCGTCCATGCGGGAGAGGAGCTTACGGAAGGCCTGGGGCCGCACCTCCCCATAGCTGCCCTTGCCATAGGCGTGGGCCGAGTAGCGGATGTAGGCCTCTCCCAGGTCATCCCTGGTCTTCCAGTTCTTGGATTCCACCAGCTCGGCCACACCGGCCCCGTAGGTGCCCGGGGGGCACCCGAAGACCCGGAAGGTGGCCAGTCGCCAAGCCTCGTCTGCACTCACCCCTTCGCTGCGGTAGCTTTCTGCGTCGGCCAGGACGTGGGCCCGGATGTAGTTGCTTTCGGGGGCTTCCCCCAGGGCAGCCACCATGCGGGCGGCCCGGTCCAGCATGTCCACCAGGTTGGGGAAGGCATCCCGGAAAAATCCTGAGATCCTGGGTGTGACATCAATGCGGGGGCGCTTGAGCTCGGAAAGAGGGATGATCTCCAGGCCTGAGACCTGTCCATTGGCCATCCAGAGGGGACGGATGCCCATGAGGTAGAGGATCTCGGCGATGTCATCGCCCTTGGTCCGCATGTTGGAGGTGCCCCAGACGATGATTCCCACGTTCTCGGGGTATTTGCCCTCCTCCTTCATATAGCGGGCCAGGAGGTTGTCCCCCAGGTTTTTGCCCACCTCCCAGGCCGCAGGACTGGGCAGGCAGCGGGGATCGAGGGAGAAGAAGTTACGCCCGGAGGGAAGGATGTCGGCCTGGCCCCGGGTGGGTGCGCCTGAGGGGCCGGGGGGCACGAAGCGTCCGGAGAGAGCTCCCAGGATGGAATCCATCTCCAGGGTGACCTTGCGGATCCGAGGCACCAAGCTCTCGGCCAGGTAGGTCATGGCCTTCTGGAGGCTGGGCCGAGGTCCCCCAAAGCTGGCTTCCACCAAGCCCTCCACCGCCGCCGGGTCGTAGTCTGCGTGGCTGAGGGCCCGCACCAGATCCAGAGCCTTGGCGTGGGCTTCGGCGATCAGCTGGCCGCCGCTGCGCCCCTGGAAGATCCGCGCACCCCGATGGGCGATGACCTCGTCCAGGGTGGTGCCCATGGAGACGAGGATCTCCTCCCGCAGGCTGGGGATATCCCCGTTGGGGAGGCGGGTGAGCTGGACCAGGTACTCCTCCAGGCGCTCGGGAGCCGGGACCTCGCCCAGGGTGTGGAGGCCGTCGGAGATCTGGGTGTCCTCCAGCTCCGATAGCTTGGCGTGGAGCTTGTCCAGGAAGCCCTCTACGTCCGCCATGGCCGTCTCTTCATCCAGATTCAGATCCTGGTGGAGGTCGGCCTTGACCGTGGCCTCCCACACCATCCCAGCCAGGATGGGGAGCTTGCCGGGGTCCTGGCGGGCAGCCTCCTGGTATTCCGCCAGGACCCGGGCCACGTCCGCCGTCTCTTCATAGAGGTCGGCGTTGCGGAAGGGGGGCGTCAGGTGGTCCACCAGGGCGCAGGCCGAGCGGCGCTTGGCCTGGGTGCCCTCTCCGGGGTTGTTGATGATGTAGGGGTAGATATTGGGCAGGTCGTACAGGGCCAGATCGGGGTAGCAGCCCTCGGAGAGCCCCAGGGCCTTGCCCGGCAGCCACTCCAGAGAACCGTGGCAGCCCACGTGGATAACGGCGTCGGCCTGGAAGACATCCCGGATCCAACGGTAGTGGGCCAGGTACTGGTGTGGCGGGCTGAGGATCAGATCGTGGAGCATCTCCCCGGCCTTCTCCAGATCCCCCCGGGGGGGCTGGATGGTGAGGAAGACATTGCCATTGAGAAGCCCGGCGAAGTGGAGCTGATCTTCATGGACGAAGAGGGTGCCAGGCATGGCCCCCCAGTCGCCCGTCATCTTCTCCCGGACCTTCTCCGGCAGGGCCTCATGCCAGGGCATGAAGGTGGCGCGGTCGGCCTTGGCCTCGGCCCGGACAGCCATCTGCTCTGGAGTGAGCCCGCGCTGGTCGCAGGTGAGGCGGCTCAGCATGGCCTGGGCTACCGCATCGGCGTTTTCGAAGGACTGGTCCAGGCGGTAGCCCGCGGTGCCCATGCGTTCCATGAGGAGGCGCATGCTCTCGAAGGTGTCCAGCCCTGCGGCGCATCCGATCCGGTCGTTGCGGGGTGGGTAGTGGTGGAAGATGATGGCGACCTTCTTCTCCGCGTTGGCCTTGCGGCGCAGCATGCCCCACTTGATGGCCAGGTCCGCCATGCGCTCCACCCGCTCCTCAATGGGGACAAGTCGTGCGAGCAGGGCCCCGGTGACCGGGTCCACCGTGTCCTGCTCCCGGGTGGCGATGGGAAGGGTGATGAGGTTGCCATCAAACTCCGGCTGGGCAGCCTGGAAGGTCACGTCCATGCTGCTCATGCCCTGGTAGCTCTCCTCCCAGGCTTTGCGGGGCAGGCTGCAGGTCATGGCCTGGAGCACCGGCACGTCCAGTTCCGGCAGTACCTGTTCGAACTTCTTTTCGGTAAGGGTCATGGACATGCCCATGGCGCTCACCAGGGCATCGATGCAAGCCTTGCCGTCCTTCTTGAAATACTTCTCAACGACCTCGTCGGAGCCCAGGTTGCCCAGAGCTGCATCCCGCAGGCGGTTGCTGAAGACCGGGACGACATCGGCTCCCCGGGCCTCCAGGGCGCGGATCAGCGCCTCCACCGGTGCCAGGTTTTGGTTCAGCCAGTAGGTTTGAAAGAAGAGGATGCCTACGGTGGGCCGCCCCCCGAGAAGGTTCTTCCGGGTGTAACTCTCCAGGTCCGGGAAATATCCCAGGTCCGGATGGTGGATGCCTTCGTAGGGCACTGGGGTGGGTTCGGGAAAGGCGGCGTCCTCGCCCTTCAAGCGGGCGGCCAGGGTGCTCAGCCCTTGTTGGATGTTCAGGGCGCCTCCCCGGTGAAGGAGGGCGTGGAGGCCTGCCCAGGTGCCATCCTCCAGGCCATCGGAATATTCCTGGGCGACGAGCACGCCATCGGCATCCCCACCCTGGGCCTGGATATGGATCCATGGCACGGGTGCCCCTGCATCCTTCATCTCCAGGAGTTTCCCAAAGAGGGCTTCCCAGGCCGGACAGGATGCCTTGCCGCCATGGAGGGCGATGATGACCGCCTCGCTGGCCAGGGCCTCCCGCACGAAGACGTCGATGCGGGCCTGATCGAAGAGCTGGGCCTGGGTGCGGGCCCAGATCCGGATCTCAGATTCTTCCGCCTTGAGCCGCAGGATGGCCTGGCTGAGGGTGGTCAGTTCCGTCGCGGTGGCACTGAAGTAGGAGATACGGGTCTCGCTCATGGGAGGTCCTCAGCAGGGCGGACGCCAGGGTCCGATAGATGGAGCAGGTGATGGATGGGCCAGCTTCGTGGACAAGGCGGGAGGGGCAGTCCCCAGGGCAGCGCCCTTCCAGGGGGCAGCTTTCGCATGGCCCGCTGAGGCGGGTCCCCTGAAAAGTCGAACGGAGCTTCTTCCAGTCAGGGGCATCCAGGGTGCCGACCCGTAGGCCTGGGTCACCCACCGATTGACTGCAGGGGTAGATCTGGCCATCGGGGGCCACCGCAAGGCTTTCCCCCCGGCAGGCGTGGCAATAGTCGGCGCTTTGGCAGGAGGCCACCGTCTTCGACTGGGGCGCCAGGGCCTTTTCCACCAGATCCAGTTCCCGCCAGGAGAAAGGGGTGCGGCGTCTTGACTTCAGGCCCTGGAGGGTTGTGAAAAGGCTGCGTATTCCTGCCGCCACCGAAGGCTGGGTAGGGATCAGGTCCGGGCGAGTTGCCGCCTGCCCCAGGTTCACCAAGGGATCCAACGCGAGACCCCTCACATTGGGAAAGGCGGACAGGGCCAGGGCCAGCTTTCCGAGATGGGCTACGTTCAGGCTGGAGAGCACCGTGGTGACTCGTACGGGTACGTCCTGTTCAGCCAGGCGGCCAAGGGTCCGGTAGGATTCCAGACCCCGTCCCCGGCTCTGACCGTGAACCGCTGGCGAACCATCCAGACTCATCCCGACCTCGACATTGTGGGATCGACACAGGTGGATCAGGTCGTCCGTCATGCTGGTCCCGTTGGTCTGGAGGGCGATGGTGGCGGGCCACCGCTGGTCGCGGATCCTGTTCACAATGGTCGTGATCAGGCCGGGGGCCAGGGTGGGTTCCCCCCCGGCGATCTGGACATGAAAGGGTTGGCCTGAGGCTGCCGCCAGTTCCAGGGCAGCGTAGGCAGTATTACGGGACATGGCCTCGTGGCCACGATTCTGGCGATAGCAGTAGACGCAATCCAGGTTGCAATCCGAAGTGGCCCAGAGCACCAGGTAGCGGATCGTGGGCTTCATCGGCATAGGACCTCCAGATTGAGGCGGTCCATGATGTGGCGACGCCGGAAGGCCGCCGAGTCCAGCTTGATCCGTAAGGTGCCCGGCCGGGTTTGGCTGAGCTCGCTCCACGGCTCATGTCCCGGAGGGGGAAGGAAGAGAACGGACTCCTCCGGGGAGGCCAGAGCGATGGGGAGTCGCTCCAGGCACTTCACGCCCAGGAGTGTCCTCAGGTCGGGACTGAGATCCAGGCAGGGAGCGAAGGCCAGGTCACAACCCCGCTTGGCGAGGGATACCGCCAGCTCCGGATGCAGGAGGGCCTGGGGCCGCACTAGCGCCATCCGGAAGCCGTCCACCTCGGCCACATGGAAGCCCTGGTCTTCCGATAGGATGTGGATGCCCCAGGGGCCGACCAGGAAGGGGTTCCCGTTCGAAGCACCTGCGATCATGGTCGATCCCTTTGGGACCGCCTGCCCCTCGGCGTACCCCAGAGCGCTGGCGGAAAGGGGACCCGGAGGGAGCATGGAGACAATCGCCTGCCCGGAGGACGCCATGACTTCCCTGATCTGGGCGTGGGCCCTCTCTGGATGACGCTCAGGCACCAGCATCTGGATATTCACCGGGGACGAAGGGGCACTCCCCCAGATGTGGGTGGTGTCCTCCAGGCCGTTGGTGTCCCTTCCCAGGTGGCTGTAGTGCCGGGGGGAGCGGGTCTCCAGGATCTGTTGTCGCTGGGCGGATGTCATCCTGCCGCCGATCAGGGGCCATTGGACTGGGAGGGCCCGGCTTTCGTGAGAACTGTGGTTCAGGAGCACCTCGCCCTCGCCTGTGACGGCGTATGAGGCGGCTGCACGGCAATCCATCGTCTGGTCCAGACCTGTGCGGTTGCACCCGATGACCCCGACGCCGTTTTCCAGGGCCCTTGCCCTCCAGATGATGCGGGGATCGACCCCCTGGGGGGGCCAGTTGGCCAGGACCAGGATCAGATCCGCGCCTTGCAGGGCCAGGGTTCTGGCGGGCAGTCCATAATAGCTGTCGGCGCACACCAACATGCCGACACCCCCCCAGGGGGTGTCGAACCAGCTCCGGGTATAGGGATTCCCCGGGGTGGCCCAGCGCCTTTCAGCTGCCAGCTTCCGGTGGTGGGCTGCCGTGCTTCCGTCCGGGCCGATGGCGATGGCACTGTTGTAGAGCAGGCCTGTTTCCGGATCCTTCTCCAGCATGCCGATGCAGCAGTAAACCCCGTAGTGGGTGCAAAGCTCCCGCAGCCCTGCCAGGGTGGGACCATCCAGGCTCTCCGCAAAGGGTTCAGCCTCCTGCGCACTCGGGAAGCTGTAGCCCGAGACGGCCATCTCCGGCAGTACGATCAGACGGCTGCCTTTCCGGGCAGCCTTCCTTACGCCCGCCAGGATGTTGGAACGGTTTTCCTCTGGACGGGCATGGTGGACATCCAGGTGCAGAAGGGTGATGGGGAGTCGTCTATTCATGGACAGCCTCCAGAGTGTTGAGGAGCTCTTCAACGCTGTTCCCTGAGCAGGAAGGGCTTCCAGCGATCTCCCAGTTCAGCCCCTCTCCCTCGGATGTGAGGAGCCGGATATGCAGGGAGGAACCCCCCTGCTCGCCGATTTGGAATCCTGCCCGTTCCAGGGCGCGGCGGGTCCAGTGGCTGGCCACCCCCTCTCCCTCCAAGGAGACTTGGCCCTGGCAGGGGCGATCCAGGTGAAAGGCCCCTCGCTGGGGGTCAAAGGAGAGGCCACAGCTTTGGAATGTCTCGGCGAAACCGCCATCCAGCACCAGATCCTCCGGGACGCCGTCGCGAAGCTGGCCAGACGGTGAGAGGAGCCAGAGGCGGTCGGCACTCCGCAGGGATAGCTCAAGGTCATGGGAGGAAAGGAGAATGACCCTGTGCTTTTGTCGGGCCAGATTCCGCAGCAGGTCCATCAGCTCCACCCGCCGAGGCAGATCCAGGAAGGCCGTAGCCTCGTCCAGGATCATGATCTTGGGGTCCTGGGCCAGAGCGCGGGCGATCATGGCCTTCTGGCGCTCCCCGTCGGAGAGCTCGCTGACGGGGCGGAAGGCCAGGGGCTCCAGGCCGACCGAGGCAATGGCGTCCTCAATGGCCGTTTCGTCATCGTGCCCCAGGCGGCCCGACCAACCCGTGTGGGGATGGCGTCCCATGGCGACCATGGACCAGACCGGCATGTTGCCCACAGGGACTCGCTGGGTCAGCACCAGACTCATGCGCTGAGCCAGGGCCTTGGGTTTGAAGGAACCGATAGGGGTGCCCTCAAGCAGAACCTCCCCTTCGAGGGGGGGCTGTAGCCCCGTGAGGGTCCGGATCAGCGTGGACTTTCCGGCCCCATTGGGGCCCAGAAGGCAGACGAAGGATCCGGCGTGCAGGCCCAGATCCAGATTCTTGGCCACAACCCGGTCCCGGTGAGCCCCCATGCGGTAGCCGATGCCGAGGTTTCGGAGTTCCAGCAGTGCAGATGGGTTCATGCTCCGGCCTCCAGCACCTGACGACGGCGCAGAACGACTCCCAGGACGAAAGGTGCCCCCAGGAGGGAGGTGATGGCGTTGAGGGGAAGGGCCGTGCTTGTTCCCGGGGCCTGGGCGATAAGGTCTGCCGCCAGGGCCAGCCCAGCCCCCATGAGCAGCACCGTGGGGGCGAGCACATGGTGATCCGTAGTGCGCATGAGCATGCGTGCCAGATGGGGCACGGCAATGCCGAGGAAACCGATGGGGCCGCAATAGGCGGTTACGCTCCCCGCCAGGACAGAGGAGCTTAGGATGAGAAGGAAGCGGGAGCGGCGCACTGCCAGGCCCATGCTTCGGGCATAGCCTTCGCCCAAGAGCAGGGCATTCATGGCCTTGGCTTGACTCCAGGCCAAGAGGCCCGAGAAGAGCACCGCCGGGGCGAAGATTCGCAGATGGCTCCAGGTGACACCCCCGAAAGAGCCGAAGGTCCAGCCGATATAGCGCTGAAGCTGCTGCTCCTGGGAGAAGTGCATGAGGATGGTCACGATGCTGCTGGCCAGGTAGCCCGCCATGATGCCCACGATGAGTAGGGTCAGACTGCTCTCGACTTTGCGGGCAACGACCAGGATCAGGCTCATGACGGCCATGGAACCCAGGCTGGAGGCCACAATGAGAGAGAACCCCGCTCCTGCCACCTGTGCCACGCTGGCCGTCCAGCCCACCGCCCCCGCCGACATGACCACCAGGGCCACCCCCAGGCTGGCTCCAGAGTTGATGCCCAGGACAAAGGGGTCCGCCAAGGGGTTGCGAAAGAGGGTCTGCATCTGGAGGCCCGCCATGCCCAGGGCTGCCCCGGCCAGGGTGGCTGTGATGGCCCTGGGCAGGCGGAAGAGGAGGATGATGTTGCGCCAAGCCTCCGGCGCCTGCCCATCTCCCAGGAGGATGGAAAAGACTTTCCCGGGGGGAATGGAAATGGACCCCAGGCAGAGTTCCAGGGCAAAGATGAAGAGGACCAGGATGGGTAACAGGACCCAGGCAAGGCCCCATAGCCGGTGTAGACAAGGGTGTCCCCCCGAGGGGAGAAGGCCGATCTTGTTCATGCATTCACGCTCTGGGAAAGGTAAGGAAGCCAAGCAGCAAAGATGCCTTCTGAAGAGAACGTTTCATTCAATCCTCACCAGCGGGCCTGGAGCCCCGAATTCAGGCGGAACCCGTCGTCTGGGTAGCCCTGATGAGATTCAAAGGAAGTATTGAAGAGGTTGTTAACCCGGAGGTACCAGTCCAAGGAAAGGCCTCGGAAGGTAAAGGGCTGAGTGAGGCTCAAGTCCATGCAGGTGTAGCCGTGGAGGTTTTGGGCCGGGAGGTTCTCCCGCGAAGTGAAACGCGCACCCTCGTACCGCAAGGATGCCTCCAAGCGGGTCTTGGCGGCCTTCAGGCTGTACTGGGCGGTCGTCTTGGCCTTGATCTTCGGGGTGTAGGGCAGGTCTGCCCCGGTATCGCTGTTCTTGGAGTCCTGGAGAATCAGATTCATTTCCCCCTGCCAGCCGCTTTCCCAGGCCTCTTTCCAGGACATTTCGACACCCTGCCGCATGGCCTTGTCCAGGTTTACCGGGCGATAGATCAGGTCCGCACCCCGCATGGCGCTGATGAGGTCCCGGGTGTCCGTTCTGAAGAGGCTGAACTGGAAGAAGAAGGTCTTGGCCTGTCGGTACTCGAATCCCAACTCGTGGGACCAGATCTTTTCCTCCCGGAGGTTTGGATTGCCCCTGGTCTGGTCCACCGAACCGTGGCTGCTCTGGTAGAGCTGCTCGAAGGTCGGGGCATTCACGGTATAGCCGCTGCGGCCCCGAAGGAGGAGGTGGTCGGTGAGGCCCAGGCCGAGTCCCACAGTCATGCCTGGATTGAAGCCAAAGCCTGTGATCTGAGTGCCCTTGAGCCCCAGACTGGCGGTCCATTTTCCCATCCTGCGGTCGTACTGACTCCCCAGCATGGCGGTACTGCGCCCGTGCTCTCCTGCCAGGGTGTGATCCATGGCATCGCCCTCCAGCAGGCCGCTGATGCGCATCTCCCAGGCCCCCTGGGCTTCTGTCAGGGCGACCTCGGACTTGAGACCGACCTTGCGATCATTAAGGGTATAGGTCGGCCCCTCCTGGGAGCGGTCCTTGAGGGTTGTGGCATCCCCATAGAGGTTCATCGCATAGGTGCCCTTGTCTCCCAGCAGGCCGGAGACGCGCGTGTCCAAAGAACCCTTGCTATAGCGTTGGCGGGCTTCTGGCGTGAGGTTGTCCGCTGGTCCTGAGGATCCCGCTTCGGAGTCGAAATACCGGGTGTTTACCTCGTATTTGGCGCTCCCCGGCTGGCTTCGACTCCAGAATGCTCCCAGGCTGCCATCTGTCCGGTCGCTGTTCTGCCGCTTGCCATCCCGATGGTTGCCGTTGGCGGTCAGCAGAAGGCTGCCCCCGGCAGCCTGAAGGGCATGGCTGATGCTGCCTTCGGCTTGGCCATAGGAGCCGCCCCCCAGTTTGACATTGGTCTTGGTCTGGCCTTTCTTTTCAGCGGTCCTTTCCCGGGTGACAATATTGATGACGCCGTCACTCCCGCCGGGGCCAAGCCACACGGGCACGGGGGGCTTGAAGACGGTCACTGAATCGATGATATCGACTGGGATAGCGCTGAGATCCTGGTTGCCGTACAGGTTGCTATTGAGGGGGCGACCGTTGAGCAGGATCAGCACTCCCCCCGTTTTGCCTGAACCCCGAATGGAGACGCGAGAACCCGTGCCAGGAGAGGGTTGAACATCCACGCCCGGCATGGTCTTGAGGACTTCCTCGACGTTCGGGAGGTTCCGTTGAATAATTTCGGCACGACTGACCTGTTTTACATCCTGGGGGTGGTTCTGGACGTATTCCGTCAGAAGCTTATCGGCGGTGACCACGACGGGGGCCATGGTCTGGGGTTCCTCGGCGCCTACGGCGACAGACAGACCCGCCAAAGCAAGCGTCATGCATGGATGGCTTTGGGACATGATTTTATTGTTCCTTTTGGGTTGGAAAAGATTCATGGGTGCGCCAAAGGTTTCAGCCATGCGTGCCAGTAAAGGGCATGGTTCGGCAGAAGTTCGGGGTGGAAAATGGCGATGAGATCCGCCAGCACCAGATCCGGGTTGGCTGTTCCGTTTTCCCAGTAGTCGCTCCCGCCCCGAGGGCCCCGGCGGGCACCGGTCGTGAAGACCTTGCCCTCCCGGAAGGCCTTGAAGAGGGTGTACCGCGGGTCCGTGTCCTTCATCTCCTGAAGCGTGTGCAGGGAACTTCCGGTCATGTGGAGCATCCAGAAGTCGGCGTCCCTGGCGCGATCCAGGACCATCTCGATCTTGAGAGGGCGGCTGCCTGGGTTGGGGTCATCTCCCAGGAGATAGGTGGCCCCGGCATCCCGAAAAAAAGCTGCGAGGTAGCTGCCGCCTCCTGGGGCATACCAGGAGCCCCGGTAGTCCATCTCGCAGAGGACCGTTGGGCGGCGAAATGCTTGCTGGGTAAGGGTTTTCTGGGCCATGTAGCGGGCTTCCAGCTTTTCGAAGTGCGCCTCGGCCTCAGCATCCCGATCCAGGAAGGCTGCGACGAATTTGATCCATTCGGCGCGTCCCAGGGGCTCGTTCTCCATGTAATCCGCACAGAGGGCGACCCTGAAGCCTGCCTCTCCCAGTTTCTGATGCCTGTCCAGGGAGGCATCCCCGGTGCCGCTTGTCAGGATCAGGTCGGGGTTGAGGGTGAACAGTCGGTCATAGTCGAGCACCTTGTTCATCCCCGAAGCGCCATTGGAGACCTCCTGGACCTGTCCGCTTCGGATACGATCCGTGAATGCGGGTGTGGTGACATGAGCGGTTCCCGCCACCCCTTGCACCACCTCGACCCTGCCAAGTGTCACGAAGGATGGGAGGCTGGAGGTCGTGAGCAGGACAATACTCCGGATGGGGGTCTCCACCAGGAGGGCGCCGGGCTCCACCGTTTGCGGGTGACTGCCCCTGGGCACGAGTTGGTAGAGGAAAGTTTCTTTCGCCCCCCTCCAGGGCTGATTGACCCGGATGATCTTGCAGTCATCCCGATATTCCAGGGTGAATCGTTTGGCGTGGCGGATGGTGGCTCGGCCCGTCTGTCTGATTGAGGATGCAGATCCTGGTTTCTCTCGGAAACCATGAAGGACATTCGATACAGCGCCCGCCACCCTCAGAAAGCCCCAGGCTAAAACCAAACCCAGGAGTGCCAGTCCTGCCCAGCGGGCCCAGAATCTTCCTCTTCCAGGCGTCATCAGTGGCCTCCATTGGAAAGCCAGAGGTGCCATTGAAGGGTGTGGCCCGGTTTGAGTTCTGGGTGGAAGATGCTGATGAGATCCGCCAGGACCAGGTCTGGATTCGCGGACCCGTTCTCCCAATAGTCACTGCCGCCTCGGGGGCCAAGGCGGGCGTTGGTGTTGAAGACCTTGCTTTCCCGGAAGGCCCGGAAAAGGGTGCAGCGAGGATCGATGTCCTTGAGGTTCTGAAGGGAAGACAAGGAGCTATCGGTCATATGGAGCATCCAGAACTCCGCGTTTTTGGCGCGGTCCAAGACCGTGTCGATCTTGACGGGGCGATAGCCGGGGCGGGGGTCGTCGCCCAGGACGTAATCGGCTCCTGCGTCTCGGATGTAGGTGGCTACGTAGCTTCCGCCGCCAGGCGCAAACCAGGTTCCCCGGGCGTTCATGCCGCAGAGGACCGTGGGGTGATGGGTCGCCCGGCATGCCAGTGCTTTTTGCGTCTCATAGCGAGTCTCAAGCCCTGCAAAGTGGGCCTCGGCCTTTTCATCCAAATCCAGAAAGGCCGCAATGAACTTGATCCACTCGGCCCGGCCGAGGGGTTCGTTCTCCATGGAGTCGGCGCAAAGGGCCACCTGGAAGCCAGCTTCTGTCAGTTTCTCCTGGTGGTCCAGGGTCGGATTCCCTGTGCCTGTGACAAAGACGAGATCGGGCTTCAGGGTGAAGAGGCGGTCATAGTTGAGGTGCTTCTCTCTGCCCGAGATACTGTCTGCGATCTCCTGGACTTGGCCACTCTGGAGGCGCTCTATGAACACTTGGGTGCAGACCTGTCGCCCACCAGCAATTCCCACTACGCTCCCGATGCGATCGAGAGTCACAAAATCAGGGAGATGGGTGGAGGCGAGCAGAACGATTCGTTTGACCGGGATTTCTACCAGGAGGGCTCCGGGCTCCAAATGCTTAGGGTGGCTGCCCCTGGGGATGAGCTGGTAGGTGAAGCCCTGGGTTGCGCCCTGCCAGGGCTGGTTGACCCGCAGGATCTTGCAATCCTCTCGGTATTCCAGGCTGAAGCGCCGGGCGCGGCGGATGGTGGTCCGGCCTCCTTGCCGAGCGAGGGAGGTGCCTGAGGCGGAACCGCTTCTCCCGAGGGCATGGCCCACCGCACCCGCGACTCGCAAGGAACCCCAGGCGAGGCCGATGAACAGGAGGGCGATAGTGCCCCACTTCATCCACCACTTCCAGCCCTTTGGGGTCGGACCTGTCTGCCCTGACCCGTGTCCACTTGCAACCATCTCGCGGCTCCTCGCGCGGGCCGAGAAATGGGCGGGTGGCTACCTGTGCCTCCCGCCCGCTCCCTCGGCGGGGGTTGATGCGCTGGGCCGGTCTCCGGACTTGCGATTTGGCTGGTTCCTTGCGGATCCTCCGAGTCCTTCCCGGTTTCCCAGTGGTCTCGGCTGCTGGCCGCGCGCCATAGGCGCGTCGCATACCGTTGCGGGGCAGTGCCGGACTCTCACCGGCTTCCCGAACACCCTTCGCTAAATTGTAGGACCACCTTAGCACGCTGGTATGACTAGCAACACTTTTTTTGTGGCAAGGTTTGGGTGTACGAAAAAGCTCTGTTAGATGAAATTTAACGTTGACACTCTCGCGGGTGGATTATTAGTATGACCAGGATTGATAGTCCGCCCAGGTGCCCGTGAGGGCCCAACAGGGAAGCCGGTGAGAATCCGGCGCGGTCCCGCCACTGTGAACGGGAAGCGTATCCCCCATCGTCACTGACAGGAATGTCGGGAAGACGGGGAGCCGCGATGGAGCCAGCCTCTGAGACCCGTGAGCCAGGAGACCTGCCTGAGCGTTTAAGCCATACAACTCCGCGAGGGCTCGGAGGGGCTGGGCGAGTCTGGCTCGTACCCGCTTCTGCCTGCCCCCCACACCAGGGGGTCAAAGTCATGACTGACAGCTGATTCGTTCGCAGACTAACGGGACAGACAGGGCCCCGGTTGGTCATGGGGCGGCCGAAGCTATGCTGATTTTAAATATTGATTTTGGGGTGTTTGTTGAGGATGTTTGGTGTAGTCAGGGTGATTTGTTATATTTTTGTAATGTTTGAGTTTAAGTGCAATATTTTTGCACTAGACGTTCCCGTTCTTCCCGAGTCTTTAGGTGCCAAGGCTTCCATTGTTCGAGCCGAACGGAACGGGCTCTGGGAGAAGACGCTGGTGGTGAGGTTCCCGTCCCGCAGGCGGGCCATCTCCACCAACGACGGCATCCTGGATGTCCTGGCGGCGGGGAATCACGCGGCTCAGCCCGCCCTCTGGTTCCAAGTCGAGGAGGCTATGAAGACGCCCCAGGAGGTGGGCGGCAAGGTCTATGCCCGCACGATCCAGGAGCAGATGGCGGGTCGACTGGGCCTACGTCCCGGTGATACGGCCATGATGGCCACTGCCGCGGATATGGATAACGGCGCGGTCGTGACCCGCACCTTCCCACCATTCACGGTCACAGTCCTGGCTACGGCGGGGGCCCGCGGCAACGCTTTGAGGGCGGGCGTGGATGAGGGGACCTACATCGAACCAGATCCAGCCTTTCCCATCACGCTTCAGGCCAGGGCGCCCAAGCCGGGCACCATCAACATCCTGATCCTCACCAATGCCCGGCTGACGGACGGTGGCCTCGCGCGGGCCATCATCACGGCCACCGAGGCCAAGACGGCCGCCCTGGAGGACTTGCATGTCTCCAGCAGCTACACCAAGGGGGTCCAGGCTACGGGCACCGGTACGGACAGCATGATCGTCGTCTCCGGCACAGGCGGCCCCCTGGTGACCTACCCCGGAGGTCATAGCCGCATCGGGGACCTTATGGCCCAGGCCGTCCATGAGGCCGTCATGGAAGCCCTGGGCAAGCAGAACGGATTCAAGAAAACCCAACCCACCACTCTCAAGGAGAAGCCATGAACCCCCTTTCCCCCAAGCACACTCTTCCCCTGGGGCTCCTGCTGGCGGCTCTGCCTGGTGCCGCTGTCGAGCCTGCGGATCTCCAGGAGGTGGTTGTCACGGCCACCGCCGTCAAGGAGGCCAAGAAGGACGTACCTGCATCCGTCCAGGTTATCTCCCAGGACGACATCAAGAACTCAACCGCCAAGGATGCGGGGGATCTCGTGGCCGAGGCGGGCCTCGGCCACGTCACCAAGTACAACGGTTGCCTCACTGGGGCCGTGCAGATCCGAGGGCTTGCCAGCGACTGGTCCAGTGCCCTCACCAGTCGGGTGCTGATCCTGGTCAATGGCAGCAAGGCGGGCACCGTGAACCTTGCCAAGATCCCAGCGGAGGATATTGAGCGCATCGAGATCGTCAAGGGTCCGGCCTCAGTGCTCTATGGCTCCTCCGCCATGGGCGGGGTGGTCAACATCATCACCAAGGAGGGCGCCCAGGCTGGATGCCACGGTGCCATCGGGGCCGAGGGCGGCTCCTGGGACTACTGGAAGGTCTTCGGCGAGGCCCGGGGCAAGACCGGGAAGCTCGACTACTTCGCCAGCCTCAGCCGAGAGGGCGAGGGCAACTACAAGGCTGCCCACTACGGTGAGATCGAGAACAGCGCCTACAAGGCCGAAACGGTCTCGACCCGCCTGGGGTATGAGATCGCCACCGGACAGCATCTCTCCTTTGGCTACCAGCGCTGGAAGGGGTGGGACATCGGCTCCCAGGGGGCCACCTACTCACCCGATCCAGACAATTACAACAACAAGAAGCGGGATGCCTTCGATCTGGTCTACCGGACGGATTCCTTCCAGGGCAAGTACTACTTTGTCGCCGATCGGGATGTCTGGTACGGGGGCATGAGCTCCGGCCCAGGCATCGATTCCATCAGCAACACGGATACGGACACCCAGGGGGCCAGCCTTCAGAAGACCTTCACCTTCGGGGATCACCGAATCGTGACCGGAGGGCAGTGGGACCGTATCAAGGTGTCCAGCGCCCGCAGCGATGGGGCTCCCTATAACCCCAACTCCAGGTATGACAGCTACGGCGCCTTCGCCGAGGGACGTCTGAGCCTCCTGGACAAGAAGCTGCTGGTGAGCGCTGGGCTTCGCTTTGACCGCTTCGACAACCACATCCTGGACACCCCCGGACTGACGATGGTGGCGAAAGAAGCCAGCCTCAACCACACGACCGTGCGGGGAGGGATCGTATACAAGCTGACGGACGCGGTGTCCCTCAAGGCGAATGTAGGAACAGCCTTCCGCGCCCCGGCTCCCCTGGAATTGGCGGCCAACTACACCATGTCCTATACCTATGGGGGAACCGTTTACAGCACCCTCTACCTTGGCAATCCCGACCTCAGCCCGGAAAAGAGCACGACGACGGATGTCGGCGTCGAGGTCAACAAGGCGGGCTTCAAGGGCGACTTCAGCTTCTATCACACCGACTTCAGGGACAAGATTGTCAGCTACTACAGCAGCACCCTGGGAGCTTCGAGCTACCACAACGTGGGCGAGGCGACCCTGGAAGGCTTTGAGTTGAATGCCAGCTACGACCTGGGCTCGGCTACCGGGCTGAAGATGGTCCTGGAACCCTTCGTGCACCTCAACTACAGCACGAAAGCCGAGCAGAAGTCGGGGTCAGTCACGAGCGATTTGAGCTTCACTCCCAAGTATGCCGCCTCGGCGGGTGTGAAGTTCGGGCAGGACTCCTGGGACGGTCAGCTGACTGCCGCCTACCATGGCCACGAGTTGCAGACTGACTACAACTATTCCCACAGCACCTATGGCACGCTCGTGAACAAGGGCGGCTTCACCCTGGTGAACCTCAAGGGCTCGTACCGCCCGATCAAGCCCCTGGAACTGAGCGCCTCGGTGGAGAACCTCTTCAACCGCTACTACGAATACAACCTCGGCTATCCCATGGCCGAACGGACCTTTGTGGGCAGCGTCAAGTGGGTCTTCTAGGGATGGATCGGCTTGGCAAGGTCATTCTCGGGGCTTCCTTGTCGTAAGGAGTGGATCCATGGCTGTCCCCATTATTGATGAAAATCTGCTGGATTCGATATACCGGGACCACCTTTCCGGCGATTTCAGGGGACCCTCCCGCACGCTCGTCCTCGGTTTCTTTATCGCCGTGACCGGGCTTCTGATGGGACTGGGATTCCTGTGCTTTCACCATGGCGCATGCCAGCCCGTGCGCCAAGTTGTCAGCATTGCACTCGACGATGGGATCTACGATGCGGGAAGTCCGCCTCCACCACCGCCTCCACCCCCCGGTGGAGGGGCCGCTCAGAGCTTTCCGCAGACCAAGGACGCTGAAGAGAAACAGCCTGAGAAGTCTCCTGAACCTGCGGACACCCCGCAACCTCTGACTCTTCCCCAGGCATCCGCCGCCCCCTCAGGGGCAGGCGTTCCTGGGGGAGTTCAAGGGGGAGAAGTTGGAGGTGTGCCGGGTGGCGTTGTCGGCGGCTCGAAGGGCGGCCTCGTGGGGGGCGTCCTTGGGGGGACAGGTGATGCCAATGCCGTGATCCCGCCAAGGGCTGATGCCGCCTACCTGCGCAATCCCGCCCCTGTCTATCCCGTCTACTGCCGTCGTGCCCGGGAGACCGGAACGGTGGTGCTCAAGGTTCTGGTCAAGCCCGACGGTCATGTCGAGCAAGTCGAGATCAAGGCCAGCAGCGGATTCCCTCGTCTGGACGCGGCTGCCCTGGAGGCGGTCCGCAGGTGGGTATTCGTTGCGGCACATCGGGGTTCCGAGGCCGTGGCAGCGTGGGTCCATGTACCCATCACCTTCAATCTGGAGTAGCTTGTGAAACAGATCGCCATCTATGGGAAGGGCGGTATCGGGAAGTCGACCCTTTCTGCCCATATCTCTGCGGCCATGGCCTTGCAGGGGGCCAAGGTCCTTCAGGTCGGATGCGACCCCAAGCAGGATTCCACGCGGCTCCTGCTGGAGGGGCGGCGGCTTCCGACGGTGCTCGAATACCTGAGGCGGACCAACCCTTCTGGCCGGAAGCTGGAGGACGTTGTCGAGCGCGGCTTTGCTGGCATCGACTGCGTGGAGGCGGGAGGACCTGAACCCGGTGTTGGTTGCGCTGGGAGGGGCATCCTCAGCGCCTTCGAAATGCTGGGCAGCCTTGGGCTGCAGGAACGTGGTTACGACATCACCCTCTATGACGTCCTGGGGGATGTGGTCTGCGGGGGCTTTGCGGTCCCCCTGAGGGAGGCCTATGCCGATCTCGTGTATATCGTCACCAGCGGCGAGTTCATGGCCCTCTATGCCGCCAACAACATCCTGCGAGGGATCCGCAACTTCGAGGGAGGGGGCTTCCGGGTTGGAGGAATCCTACTCAACCGACGGGGGATCCCAGAAGAGACTGAGCGTGTGAACCGCTTCGCCGAGGCCGTACAGATACCCATCCTTCTGGATCTCCCGAGAAGCGATGTCTTCATGGAGGCGGAGCGCAGGGGACAGACGCTGGCCCAGGCTTTCCCCGATCATCCCATCGCCGCCCAGTTCGGGGGCCTGGCCACAGCCATACTCCAGGGTGGCTGGAGCTTCCAGTCCCGTCCCCTGGACCCAGATGTTCTGGAGTCCCGGGTCTTGGGGCATCAGGTGGCTGTTCCTGCCGTGCCTCCAATTCAAGGATTGCCGAGTGTCGAATCGGCTCCCATTGGGGCCCTTGGGAATGTCTCCCGGGGGCGGTACTGGTCCAAGAGCGTCCGGAGCCAGGAGATCCTCCATGGCTGTGCCTTCAATGGCGCGGTGCATACGGCCCTTCAGGTGAAGGACAGCCTGACCCTGGTCCACGGCCCTCGAAGCTGCGCCTTCATCTCCGAGCATGGGCGCGGTGCCTCGGCCAGGAGGAACTGGTTCAAACACGGACTCTCTCCGGTTGCAGCGCTCGCCGCACCGCTTCATTGCACCGCCATGGACGAACGTGTGGCCATCTTCGGCGGGGGAGATCTGCTCGAGGCTGGGCTGGATGATGTCATCCAGCGCACACCCAATGCCATCTTCGTGGCCACCACCTGCGCGGCGGGGATCATCGGTGATGATGTGGAACGCGCCCTCACTTCCCGCCAGGATGCCTTGGGTGGTCTGTCCGTGCTCCCCCTCAAGGCTGACGGGAATCTCACGGGCGACTACATGCAGGGAATCATTGATGCCATCGTGGGCATCGCCGAGCGCTTCATTGATCCGGATCAGAAACCCGAGGGTGATTTCGTTAATCTGGTGGCCGAGAAGAATCTGGCCACCAACACTGAGGGCAATTTCCAGACCCTGAAGGGTCTCCTGGGGGCGCTTGGGATTGGCATCAACTGCCGCTTTATCCGGGACACGTCCACGGAAGAGATCCGGGGCTTCAAGAAGGCCAAGCTCAACATCCTGGCCAGCGAGGACGCCATGGGACGCGCGGTTCGCGACTTCCTGGTGGACCGATTCCAGGCTCCCTTCCTGGAGGTTCCCTACCCGGTCGGTTTCGGATCCACCTGCCTCTGGCTCCTGACCCTGGGGGAGCTGTTCGGGAAAGAGGAGGAAGCGAGGGCACTGATTGCGGAGAACCTCGAACGCTACGAACAGGGCATCGAACGCCTGCGCCCAGCCTTTGAGGGGCTTCGGGTCCTGATCGTTACCCCGAACCAGCGGGTGGACTGGCTCCTGGAACTGGCCCTGGAATTGGGGATGGAGGTCGTCAAGGTGGGCATCCTTCCCTCTGCCTGGGACGACACGTTCCACACGCGCTACGCCCGCCACCTGCCGGTCATCACCGGATATACCCGGGAGCAGCGGGATCGGGATCTCCGTGAACTGGTCCCGGATCTGACGCTGGCCAACACGGTTTGGCCCACCCAGCCAGCGGATTGCCGGGTAGAACTGCTCCCCTACTGCCCCGATGCGGGCTTCTTTAGTGGATTGGACTTGGCCGAGCGGTGGCGTCGATCGCTGCTGCTCCCCCCCCGGGAGGGATGGCGCGATGATCTCTGAGACTGGAACCCTGATACAAACCGAAGTCCCGGATGGGCTTACAGGCGTCTTGCTGGGGCTTGAAAGCTTTGGGGAGGGGGACGTGATCCTCCATGGGCCCACCGGGTGCCGGGGCCCCCACAGCTACCTTTCCGAGCATATGCGCCCCCGGGGTGATGTCCGGGAACGCATGAATTATGCTGATCCCATCTTCTTCGGTCAGCCTCGCATCCCCACAACTTCCATGGATGGCAACGACATTGTCTTCGGCGCCAAGGCCAAGCTGGAAGCGGCCCTCAAGCTGGTCGCTGGGCGTGGAGAGGGCGCCCTGGCCATTGTCAATTCTCCTGGAGCGGCCCTCATCGGGGATGATCTCAGGGCCTGCGCCAAGGAGCTCCTGCCGGGGCGTCCCTGTGCCATCGTGGAGATGCCCGCACTCTCGGCGCCATTCGCCGTCGGCTTCCAGAAGGGGCTCATCGCCATGCTGGAAGCTTTGGCGCTGGAGCCCGCTTGCGTCCGATCCCGTACCGTGGCCCTGCTGGGACTTTCCCTGTCCCACACCCGTTGGGAAGGGAGTCTGGAGGAACTGCGCCGCCTTCTCGGCCTTTGCGGGCTGGAGGTCGTCTGTGCCCTGGGTGCTGGGGCGGATGAGGAGGCCTGCATCCGGATGGCTTCGGCGGAGGTTCTGGCGGTTGTCCATGCTCCCTTTGCGGATGCGGTAGCCCCCTGGCTTGAAGCAAGGCTCCCTGGTCGTGTGGTCGAAGGGCCGGAGGGTGCCCCAGTGGGTTACTCCGCCACCGAAGCCTGGGTCCGCGCGGTAGCGGCGGTCGCTGCCGTCGACCCCAGTCCCGCCCTGGAAGACCTCCGCCAGGAGCGTCGAAGGGTTGCCCATCTCCTGGGCCGATGCGTCGGTTCTTTGGAGACCCTGAAGGGGGCTGCCTTTGCGGTCCATCTTGAAGCTTCCTTGGCTCTCCCCTTGGTTCAATGGCTCCATGGCTACCTGGGATTGCTTCCGGTCTCCGTGCTGGTCAGTGATGGGGCCGGTTCGGATCTGGCGCAGCGACTGCAGGTATGGCTTCATGCACACGGTTTGGCTGATGCATGGGGGCGTCCCTGGCGTCAAGGCGAGGTGGATATCCTCTTCGCGGATGGGGCAGGGGCCATGCTGGCCAGGAGCCTGGGCATACCCGCGCTGGCCCTGGAATTTCCAGCCGATCCCATTCCAGACTTCTTGCCAATGCCCATTCTTGGTGTGCGGGGCGCCACCGTCCTCCTGGAGCAGGTGGTTCGGGGCCTATTCTGATGATTCCCACCTCCCCACAGGACCCCCCCGCCCGGACCCCGAAACAATTTCCTGGGGGGCGGAGGGCTTGGCGCCGCGATCAAACGCGGGTTCGGATTCTGGAGGCGGCCTCTCAACTTCTCCAGGAACAGGGCGTCGAGGGGCTTCGGATCCAGGATGTGGCCCAGCGCGCTGATGTGGGTTTCGGAACGGTATATAACCACTTCCGCTCCAAGGAGGAGCTTGGAAGCATGCTTCTCGCCCTTCAGGTCCATAACCTGGGGAGCCGATGCTTCATGGCCACCCTTTGTTTCCACCGCACTGAACCGGTCATGGGGGCCGTGCTCGCCACCCGTCTCCTTGTCCACGATCTTTTGACTGATCACCAATGGAGGAGCTGGGTGGCCGCGCCGTCCATTCTCATGGATGCCTTGAGACAGGGCCTTCCGTTCTTCGGATTCAGGCGGCTTTGTGCCATAGCGGAGCGAAGTCGACTCCTTACACGCCCCCAGAGCGATACTCTCTGGGGGATCCTTATCTGGATGATCGTAGGCACTCTCTGTGATTGCCCCGAAGGGGGTTCGACACTCGAGCGGGAGCAGGTTCTGATTGAACGCATCCTCGCCATGTTGGACCTGCCCCGGGAGGAAAGCCGGATCCTGCTCCAGGAGCCCTTGCCGAACTGGGGCCCATCGGTCATTGATTTTTCCGTCACGCCCTGAAGGCAGTGCCAGTCGGCACGGCCTTTTGTTCAGCCCTAAAAGGACTTGTTATGTGTTCTTTCCCAGTTTCCCTCCTGAACCTTGGCCTCGTGGAAGGGGCCAAGGGCGACGCCTTCGGTCCAGCCGCCATCTGGGCCGCCGCCTCGATTCCCAACAAGTGCGTCATCCTGCTGCTGATCGCCCTGCTCCTCTTCCAGATCTACCTGGTGATCGAACGGGCCACCATGTATGCCGCCAGTTCCGCCGCCTCCCAGAAGTTCCTCAAGCTCTTCATGGAAACCCTGCGCCAGGGCGACTTCGAGGCGGCCAAGCGCGCCGCCGCCACCCACCAGAGGAGCCACATCGCCCTGGTGCTGAAGCATGGCCTGGACATCTACCAGTATGAGAAGCAACTCCAGGCCACTCACGCGAACCATGATGTGATCAACCCCGTGGAGCGCGCCATCGAACGCGGCACCTCCGAGGTCACCGAACTCCTCAAGAAGGGCATGGGCACCCTGGCCACCATCGCCTCCGCCTCCCCCTTCATCGGCCTGCTGGGCACTGTGATCGGCATCATCAAGGTATTCTCCGACCTCAAGACCAAGGGCGCTGGGGATATCAACGCCCTGGCTGGCTCCATCGGCGAAGCCCTGGCCACTACCGCCCTGGGTCTCGTGGTCGCCATCCCCGCCGTATGGTTCTACAACATCCTCACCAACAAGCAGGATCAGGTCATCACCTCCATCAACAACGCCGCCTCCCAGATGATCGACGAGTTCATCCGCCGCGAGAGCCGGGCCTAGGAGAAAACCATGGCCATGGATGTAGGCGGGAAGAAGGGCGGCGCAAAGGCCGACATCAACGTGACCCCCCTCGTGGACATTGTGCTGGTGCTGTTGATCATCTTCATCGTGATCACCCCGGCCGTGAACGATGCCGTGAAGCTGCCGCTGGCCAAGCACAGCGTCAAGGCGGAAACAGACAAGAGCGCCAAGTACCTCACGCTGATGCTTCCAGCCAAACGGGATCCCAAGGACTTCAACAAGGTCGTGGGCCCCGGCTTGGTGCTGCTGGACGACAAGGATGCCAAGGAGTCCCAGAAGACCACAGGCTGGGATATGAGCTCCACGGAGGGTCGCAAGGCCCTGGTGGGCTTCATCCGGAAGTCCACGGACTACCTCGCGGACAAGCGGGTCTTCGTCAAGGCGGAAGCGGACCTTCCCTTCAAGTATGTGAACGAGCTCTTCCAGATCTGCCGTGAGGGCGGAGCCGACGAGGCATCCATCGTCACCAGCGAGGACAAGAGCGAGAAGGAGAAGAAATGAGCCCCCAGAAGCGTAAGAACAAGGTGCAGCATGGGGTCCACGCCAAATCGGACATCAACGTCACTCCCCTGATCGATATCGTGCTGGTGCTCCTCATCGTCTTCATCGTGATGGTGCCCGGCCTGAGCAAGGCCCTGCCGGTGGTGGTTCCCCAGGTCATCAAGACCGACAAGCCCACCCCCCCGGATCCCAGGAATCCGCCCCTGGTGCTCAGCATCACCCCCACGGCCGACAACAAGAGCTACGAATTCATGCTCCAGAGCGACAAGATCGAGCTCCAGGACATCGCCAACCGGCTCTGCCCGGTGGTTCAGCTCCAGCCTGCGGGCATGCGCAAGGTCTTCCTCAAGGTGGACGAAGAGACCCCCTACCAAGTGGCCGTCAACGTCCTGGATCAGGTGCGTGTCGCTTCCGAGCGCGCCAAGAAGGAAACCGCTGCCAAGCCCGAATGGGGCGGCTTCGATGGTGGCGACACCAAGGTGGCCATCTCCCTGAAAAAGAACAGCTAAGTGTAAGTGCCAATCAGGTTGTTCACCCGAGATCTGGGAAGCTGAGAGTGCGACCAACCAGCTTTCCAGGAGTCTCGGGTGAACCTTCATAGTTCAGCAAAGTCATGTCCCGCCAGTCGAGCATTATTAGTGAAGCGCGTGTTGGACCAGGGATGGACCGTCCGCGCTGCGGCTGAATCCGTAGGGATCAGCGCGCGGCGTGCCTATGTCTGGCTTGCACGATTCAAGGCCGAGGGAATGACCGGGCTTGCGGATCGGTCCAGCCAGCCCCACCGTCTGTCGCGCAGCCATGAGCTTGGGCTCGTTGTCGAGGCCATTGGTCGAAGGCGGCGGGGTCAAGTGGCGGTCCGGATCGCAGCTGAGTTGGGAGTTCCCAGGTCCACAGTGGGTTTCTGGTTGCGCAAGGCGGGAACATCTCAGCCCGACGCCCTGAGAGAGAAAGAGCCTCCGAATCGATACGAGCACGAGGCTCCAGGGGATCTCCTCCACTTGGACACCAAGAAGCTCGCCAACTTCAGCGAGGTGGGGCATCGGGCCAATGGCATCCGACATAGGCGAAACAAGGGCCTCGGATACCAAGTGCTACATGTGTGCAGCGACGACCACTCAAGGGTGGCCTACATGGAGATGCTGCCGGACGAGAAGAAAGAGACGACGGCTGCCTTCCTCCAAAGAGCGCTTTTGCACTTCCAAGCCCAGGGCGTCACTGTCCAGAGGCTCCTCACAGACAACGGATCGCCCTACCGCTCCAAAGCGTTCAAGGCCATGCGCGAATCCTTCGGCCTCAAACATAGCCGCACCCGCCCCTACCGCCCGAGAACGAATGGCAAAGCTGAGCGCCTGATCCAAACCGCTTTGAGGGAGTGGGCGTACGGCCCTGAATGGCAGAGTTCAGAGCAGCGGAACCAAGCCCTCACAGCCTGGCTCCACCACTACAATCATCACAGGCCCCATTCGGCCTTAGGTGGTCAGCCCCCAGTCACCAGGCTGAACAACCTCGTTGGCAACGACAGCTAAGCTGCTGAGATCGGGCTCGCTTTGCTCCGTCCTCCTATTGGGGGCGATTGAGTCAACCCGGCAGGTAGTGCCTCACCGGGGGCCGAGGACCAGATCTATGACCAGCTGGATGCGCGTCTCAAGCTCCTTCTCGATGAACTCCGGATCCAGACCCTTGACCAGGACTCTCAGGTGCAGTGCGCCGATGGTGGCCCCGAAGAGCATGTCGGCCACGAGAGGGATGTCGAGGGTCTTTAGTGGATGGTCTGCTCCGGGGCTTGTCAGGTGACCGACCAGGAGGTCGTTGACGCGCTGAAGGCAGTTCTCATAGAAACGCTGGGCCAGTTCCGGCGAATGCCTAGCTTCGGAAATGACCAGCCGGGTCATGGCCACCTGGCGGGGTGAGAAGGTGAACTTGGCCATCTCCAGGAGACTGGTGCTGAGGCTGGTCCGGAAATCCATCCCGGCCTTCAGATTTCGCTGAGGGGTGTCTTCATAGTTGAAGATGAGGGTGGTAAAGATGGCTTCCTTGTCTGGAAAGAGCTGATAGACGGTCTTCTTGGACATCTGGCTCCGGCGGGCGATCTCCTCCATGCTGGCGGCCCCATACCCGACCTCGCTGAAGACCTCTTCGGCCGCAGCCAGGATGCGCTCCCGGCGCTTCTCCTCCGACAGGGCTAGCGGACGGCCGGGGCGACGCTTGCCCGTGTTCATTCCGTTCTCCATCGGAGAGGCTCCTTGACAATGGGAAACATAATCGTATCCTAATTAAATGGAAACTGATCCGTTTCCAAATATCTGGGGCCTTGCCTCGCAAGCCGGAGAGCGTCAATGGACAGAAAGATTGCATGGATGACGTTGTGCCTTGGCTGCCTCTGCATGCTGGGTCCCTTGGGCACGGACATGAATGTGGGGGCCCTGCCCATGATCGGCAAGGACCTGGGGGCCAGCGGCAGCAGCATGCAGCTCAGCGTCACGAGCTACTTCCTCGGCTTCACCTTGGGGCAGCTCTTCTATGGCCCCCTCTCCGATAGGACAGGCCGCAAGCCCATGATCTATCTTGCCTTGGGCATCTTCGTTGCTTCCTCGGTTGGCTGCTGCTTTTCGACCAGCGCCACTCAGTTGATCGCCTGGCGCTTCGTGCAGGGCCTGGGGGGCTCCATCGGTATGGTCATGGGCGCTGCCATCATCCGTGACCTCTATACGGGTGTGATCGCAGCCAAGCTCATGTCGGTGGTGGTTATGATCTTCGGCCTGGCTCCGATCGTGGCACCCCTGGTGGGTAGCCTGATTCTGAAAATCGCCAGATGGCAAACGATCTTTGCGGTTCTGGGCATCCTGGCAGTGCTGGTGTTTGCACTGATCCACCTCAAGCTGCCTGAAACCCGACTCTCATCCCTGCGTGCCCAGAGCCGACCCAGTGCTGCGCTCAAGCTCTATGCCCGCTTCCTCATCAGCCGCAATTTTATTCCCTACGCCGGGACCCAATCCCTGGTCCAGGGGGGCTTCTTCGCCTACGTCGCGGGTTCTCCCTTCGTCCTCATCAAGACCTACGGGCTTTCGCCCCTGATGTACTCGCTGCTATTCGGAATCAATGCTGTTGGCCTCGCCATGGGCAGTCACCTCATCGCCCACCTAAGCGCCCGCTTCGGCGCCGAGACGGTGGTGAAGGGGGCCACCCTCTTCTACGCTGGAGCGGCCCTGCTGCTGGCCCTCCTGGAGGTTTCGGGTCTTTCGGGCCTCTGGGTCCTGTGCATCCTGCTCTTTGCCATCATCACGGCTCTGGGTGGCATCATGCCCGCCTGCAATACCCTGACCATGGAAGGCCACGGAGCCGACCCCGGTTCCGCCGCCGCCCTCATGGGGGGCCTCGGCTTCGGGGTCGGAGCTCTTGGAAGTGCCATGATCGGAGCCTTCAAGGGCACCGGTGCCCTCCCGATGCTCAGCATCATCGCTGCCTTCGGCGTTCTCGCCGCCCTCGTGGCCAACTTGAGTTTCCCAGGCCGAAGCAAGCGGGAGGCGGAAGATCCCTCACCCTGCGGGCAGCCCCTGTAGGGGCCGTCGCGGAGTAACCGGTGCCGTTCTGGTTGTTCCGCTTCGGTGGACTCTAAACTGTCCTTCCACGCCGCTGGCCTGAAGGCCACTAACGCCAGCTAGACGTAGGGGTTCAGCCACCGTGCCGGTGGCCCCAATGATTCGGGGCCACCACACTAAGACATGGTCTCCCCTGTGGACACATGCTTCAGTTCCCTATCGATGTGTGTCAGGGCGATGGTCTTGAGGTGATCCGGGTCTGTGCCGAAAACGATGGCAGTGAAATGGAGTTGGAAGGTCTCCGAGATTCCAGCATCCCAACCTTCCGATGTCTTTAGGTTGATACCCTTGCCCGTAGAGGCCAGCCAGAGGTTCTCCATTTTGCCATTTTCCACAAAGACCTTGATGTGTCCCACCAGGTGCCTATGGTCGGCGGCCCAGTCTCGGACCTTTTCCACGCAGCGCGTCATGGCTGCAGTGAAGTCTGGACCGGCGACGCCCCGGGGGCACGATACGGGTCTAGTGGTCGAATACACCGCTGGGCTCTCGCCGGGGGCGTGGAAAAGGTCATCGGGGGAGGGCTGGTGACCCTGGGCATGGTGGTGATCATGGTGATGATGCTCGTGGTCATGCTCACAGCCTGGGTGGCATTGATGGGCGGTCTCTTCGAGGTCAGACTTCCTGGGATGCATGGATCTTCCTCCAAATGCTTGGATCAAGGGAAATGGCCGATACTTCTAAAATTCCTGCCCGGGGGTTCATTTCCCGCAGTTGTTCTCGGATGGCCGTGAGTTGTCCCTCGTCCACCAGGTCACACTTGTTGACCAGCACCAGATCCCCGGAGCTCACCTGGCCATGGATCAGGCTCGGGGTGATTTCGGTCAGTTCCTCCCAGCGCTCGGCGTCCACCACCGCTATCACGAAGATGCGCTCCACCCCCTTTCCGTACTGGTTGATGGTTTCGATGATTTTGTTCGGGTAGGCCAAGCCCGTGGGCTCGAATATGACCCACTTGGGATTGACCGTTTCATGGAGATCATTGAGAGTGCTCACCAAGTCCGCAGTCAGGGTGCAGCAAATACAACCTGCAAAGAGTTCCTTGACGGAGTAGCCCCCGGCCTGGAGTACTTTGTTATCGATGCCGACCTCGCCAATCTCATTTTCCAGGATCACAAGGCTGGGCTCATCCGAGGCTTCCAGTGCCACGAGGTGATGCGCGAGGGAGAGGATGAGGCTGGTCTTTCCAGACCCAAGAAAGCCTCCAAAAATCACTACCTGCATGTATTACCTCCACTGGTGTCGTTCTGGGATTGTGAGCACATGCTCTCATCATAGCAGCATACCACATGGCGAATTGGGCGCTGTTTATGGGGTTTCAAGGGCCTGGTCCATTCTGGCAATCAGGGCAGGACCCATAGACTTGAAGGTGGCCGCCTCAGGGTTAGAAGCTTGCAGTCAAGGTGGTGCGGAAGGATCGCCCCTGGGCTGGGTAATACTGCTTATAGGTGTCCAGGAAGTCGATATACCGCCTATCGAAAAGATTGGTGATGCCAAGGTCAGACTTCAAGCGGGTTACGCCCCACTTCCACTGGACCCCGAGATCAAGGTTCCAGACCACGTAAGAGCCGGTCTTGATCAACATTCCGTTGCGGGTGCCGAAGGGTTCGTCGATTCCGCTGGGGCGTCCCGTATCGGTCCAAACTGCATTGATGTCTACGTGGCCTTGGGGGGCGTCGGCAAGCAGGGAGCCCCTGGACCAGCGGCCACCCAGGGAGGCTCTGTCTGGCGGCGTAAAGGGGAGAGATGCTCCCGTGGATTCGTTGCGGCTGCGAAGATGGTCATAGGAACCACGTATCTCGAAAGAATCCAATAGAGGAACACGGGCTTCCAGTTCGATGCCCCGGGTCCTGGCATCCGCCTGATTGAAGGAGAGCACTGGGAGGTTGTTTATTGGGGGGAGTCCGGTCTCATACAGGTAGATGTAGTCATTGAAACGGTTGTAGAAGAATGTGAGGCTCCCCTTGATCCGGGGGTGATTCACCCTCGCGGATAGTTCAGCATTCAGGCTTTTCTCCTCCTTGAGGTTCATGTTTCCGAGTTCGTAGGCGGCCACGCCGTCGTGGGTTCCTGCCGCGAAGAGTTCATATTCGGATGGGTGACGCCAGCCTCGGCCCAGGGTCGCCGCCAGGGAATGGCGGGAGCTGAATTGATAGACGGCTCCGATGGACCCAGTCGTTGCCTGGTAATTGCGCTGCAGGCCGCTTGCCAGCCCGGCACGGAGATCCGGACCAACATCCAGAGTTCTGGAGTCATGTCGAAGCCCCAGGCTCAGGATCCATCCCTGCTCCGAACTCCCGTCGGGACGCCACTCTTCAAACAGGGAGCTGGCCCATGATCGGGTCTCATAGTCTGGCAGGAGGGTCTTCGTGCCGGAGGCGGAGCGGGCCAGTGAATCGTTGCTCTGCTGCACGTATTCCAGGGCAAGATCTCCCTGAAATCCAGAAGCTGGGAGATGCTTCAGGCGGCTCTTATAGGTGTGGGTCGTCAGGAAAAGGTTAACGCTCGGAGTGGCATCAATGCCACCCGGGTAGGCCCTGCGGTGGTTTTCCTGGCGAGTGGCGCTCATCTCCAGGAGCCCAATGGGCAGGTATAAGGTGCTTTCTAGGGCTTGAAGCTCGTCTTGGAGGTTCAACCGGAAGAGCGGAGAGCCGGGAACGAAGAACCCGAGGTGGTTGTCGAAGGATCGAGCCCTTCCTTGGATTTGCCCCCATTCCCCGGAATAGCCTCCCGCGACAGACCAGGATCCTGAGCGGAAGTCGGTATTGGGGATGCCTCCATCGGGGGTGCGGGTGTTGTCTCCAGCTCTTTCAATCCCGGCCAACCTCCACCCGAATCCTCCTTGAGCACCCTCAACCATGGCGTGTCCAACTCGGCTGTTACTGGCGGACGCGTGACCCAGTGATAGACGCCCCCCCAAGAGAGCCTTTCCGTCGGTGGCAGTTGGCAGGGGGGCGTTTGTCAGATTGACTGCACCGCCAATGGCCTGGGACCCGTAGAGCACGCTGGCGGGGCCGCGTACCACATCGATACGGTCGGAATCGAGAGGGTCTAGGGTTGGCATGTGCCGACGGCTGAATCCTTGGTAGTTGACGCCAATTCCGTTGTCCAGAACCCGGACACGATCATTCACCATGCCCCGAATCATGGGGGTTCCCGAGGCCTCCCCGGTCGATACATTTCTGACTCCCGGAAGTTCCGCAATAGCTTCCCCCACGGACATGCCAGACTGCGCAAACAGCTGCTCGTGGCTCACAGAAGCCGTTTGTTGAGCTGTTTCCATAGGATGGGTTGCCCAAGGTGTAGCCGTCACGGTCACGACTGCTACTGGGATCCGCGCACTCAATTTGATCTCCATCCCCTTGTCCACAGGGAGGCTCACCCAGATGTGCATGGACTCTACTTGATTTCCCTGGAAGGCGACCAGGTAGCGACCCACGGGGAGGTGCTCAATGATGAACAAACCTTGGGGGTCTGTGGTCGCTCTCCGTTTGATTTCGGGGATCTGGACCACGATATTTTTTAGCGGCTGGTTCGTTGAAGCATCGATGACCCTTCCGGTCAGTGAGGATGTCTGGCTATGACCCGCTGCCAGGCCAGGGGGCATGGCGGTTAGCAGTAGTGTGCCTACGATGCCGAACTGATGAAACAAACACATCACTCCCTCCGATAGGCCCGCTTGCGTGACCAGAACTGGTGTTCTGGGGTGGCCTGGGGCACTGAATGAAGTCTAATGAAAATCATTTCTATTTGGCATATGTTCTTATTCGTCCTTGCAGAATCCTAGGGGGCGGACCAGTCTAGAAACTCCCCATGGAAGGCCTTTGTCATGCCTCGCACCAAGTCACAGAACGGGAAAGGCCGCCAGCCATCCCCCACGGAGGCTATCCTGGAGAGCATCTCCGACGGTGTCTTCACCGTGGATTCCGAATGGCGCATCCTTTCATTCAATCGCGCCGCCGAGGAGATCACCGGCGTGGATCGGGCGGAAGCCATTGGCCAGCACTGCTCTGATGTCTTCCGTTCCAGTATGTGCGGGGAGGATTGCCCCCTGAAGACCACCGTGAGGACTGGCAAGCCCAGAATCGGGGTTTCCGGCTTCATTGTCACCGCCGAGGGACGGCGCATCCCCATCAGCATCAGCACAGCTGTGATGCGGGGGCTTGATGGCAGCACCATCGGCGGCGCTGAAACCTTTAGGGATCTCTCGGAGGTGGAGACCCTGCGCAGGGAGTTGGGTGAACACCTGAGGGTGGGTGATCTGGTCAGCCGAAGTCCGTCCATGCGCTGGATCCTAGATGTGTTGCCCACACTGGCCGCCAGCCCAAGTACCGTCCTGATCCTGGGGGCCTCCGGCACAGGCAAGGAGCGGGTTGCACGCACCCTCCATGGGATGAGCTCCCGGAGCAAAGGCCCCTTCGTGGCTCTGAACTGCGGAGCCCTGCCAGATCAGTTGCTGGAATCCGAGCTCTTTGGCTATAAAGCTGGCGCCTTCACAGGGGCCAATCGGGACAAGCCCGGCCGATTTGCCCTGGCCAAGGGCGGCACACTCTTCCTGGATGAGCTGGGGGAACTGTCGGCGGCCCTCCAAGTCAAGCTCCTCCGCGTCCTCCAGGAGAGGACCTATGAGCCCCTTGGAAGCACCCGCACGGAACAGGCAGATGTCCGGATCATCGCCGCCACCAACCGGAACCTGGCGGAACGGGTGGCTCAGGGGGCCTTCCGGGAGGATCTTTACTACCGTGTCAACGTGGTGCGCATTGAACTGCCACCCCTGCGTCAGCGCAAGGAAGACATTCCCCTGTTGTTGGATCAGTTTGTTGAACGATTCAATCATCTGCAGGGGCGCAAGGTTCCGGGGCTCCGGCCAGAAGCACTCTCGCTGCTCATGGCCCATGACTGGCCGGGCAATATTCGGGAGCTGGAGAACGCCATTGAACGGGCCTTCATCCTCTGTGGCGACGGGTTCATTGGGGTGGAACACCTTCCCGAAGAACTACGTGCCCACCGAGCCTCTGAAAACAGCACGGACATGGCAAGCGCCCATGAGGCCCTCGACCGCCAGGGCATCCTGAAGGCGCTGGAGGCCCACCGGGGCAATCGCAGCGCCGCCGCTACAGCGCTGGGGATCCACAAGACCACGCTCTTTCGGCGCATGAAGAAGCTCAATATCCCTCTGCCACCAGAAGATGGCCGGAGCCGACGGGGGAAAGAGTAGCCGATACGCTCCGATATGCGGGGTGATTCATTGCGCTACTGCAATTATATCTCGCCATCCCGTTGGCGCATTTGGTGTCTATCCTGTTTGTTTTCATTGTCTTGTGCCTTTTGTTCGAGTCTGGCACGAGACTTGTAATTGGATTGTTGCCCAGAGGCAGGACTCCACGATGAAAACAGCCATCTCCACCCTCACCGACCGAATCGCTCCCGTCTTCGATACCGCGAACGAACTGCTGCTCGTGGATTGCGAGCATAGCCGTCTGATCGGCAAGGACAGGGTTTCCTTTGACTCCCGGGAGGCTGGCCCCAGAGCTGTGCAACTCTCCACACTGGGCGTCCAGACCCTTCTATGTGGGGCGATTTCGACGCCCTTCCGGCTTGCCGTCGAGGGTTGCGGGATCCGCGTGATCCCCTTCTTGACGGGGAAAGTGGAAGAGATTCTTGGCGCCTGGATCTGCGATGGATTGGATGAAAGCAGATTCAGCATGCCGGGGTGCCAGGGCAGTTGCCGTAACCGGGGTGCCACGAAGCGTGGGGGAGAGCACAAGAAACGTGGCCGATCCTGCAAAGGCCTCTGTGTTTGCCCTGTATGTGGCCAAGAGGCAGCCCACACCCCTGGTACCCCTTGCAAAGAACTGCTGTGCCCCAAATGCGGCACAGCCATGGCGAGGCAATGAGCCCGCCGGAAAGGAGAATCAACATGCCCAACAGAAGTGGTAGTGGTCCCCTCGGAGCAGGCCCCAAGAGCGGGCGGGGCCTGGGACGCTGTGTCACAGGAACAGAAACGGACCCCCAAGCGACTCCACAGGGTCGGGGCCAGGGTCTCGGGATGGGAAGAGGCGGTGGTAGAGGTCGCGGAGGCCGCTGCTTGGCGGGCCGTGGCTCTCGGGGTGCCGGAACGCTTCCGGTGGAAGACAGCGTTACGGAACTGGAACGCGAAGCCCAGGCCCTTGAGGTGAGGCTCTCGGGGCTCCGCCAGAAGCTGGACGCGCTCTCGGGTCGCCAGGACAAACCATGAGGACGGCATGAGCACAGGCTGCCTCTATGGCCCAGTGCCCTCCCGCCGATTGGGGCGTTCCTTGGGTGTGGACTTGGTGCCCTGGAAGACCTGCACCTACGACTGCCTCTACTGCCAACTGGGGGCGACCACGTGCAAGACTCTGGAACGCCAAGTCCATACGAAAGCTGACGAAGTGTTCCCGGCCCTTGAAACCGCGCTGCGCAGTATCCCCCGCCCCGACTACATCAGTCTGGCGGGCTCCGGTGAGCCAACCCTGAACCTGGAGCTTGGTGCCATCCTTCGTGGCGTCAAGAGGGTTACTTCGATTCCCGTGGCCGTTCTGACCAACGGTTCCCTGCTCCACCTGCCTGAAGTCCGGGAGGCCCTGGAACTGGCCGATGTTGTGCTTCCATCTCTTGATGCCGGGGACGAAGAGGGCTTCCAGCGGATCAACCGCCCCCATGCCGATCTTTCCTTTCAGACGATGGTGGACGGGCTGGGGGACTTTACCGCCCATTTCCAGGGGGAAGTCTGGCTGGAAGTCATGCTGGTCGCCGGACTCAACGATGGGAGTGAGGACCTGCAACGCATTGCCCGTCTGGCTGAGGCCATCGGACCCGCTCGCACCCAGATCAATACCGTCGAACGCCCCGCCGCCACATCAGACGTGGGACCGGTCTCTGCTGAAACCCTTCGGTTGGCCATGGGGATCTTTCCCAGCGGTACCGAGTTCATCACTGATCCAGGCCCCCTCGCACCCATGGGAAGCTTGTCCTCCGACCCGGAAAACGCCCTGATAGAGCTGCTGGGACGCCGTCCCTGTCGGGCGCAGGAGGCTGCCAGTGGACTCGGGATTGCGCCTCTTGAACTGCTGAAACACCTACACCGCCTGCAAGCCAGCGGCCAGATCGAAGTCATCCGTCAGGATGGCCAGCAGTATTTCAGGGCCTCCCACCGAAAGCCTTGAAGCTCCACCTTCTCACCTCACACAAGGAGTCCGAGATGAAGACCGCCGATATCGTGATCCTGGGCGGAAGCGCCGCTGGCATCACCGCTGCCCTGACTGCCCGGAGGCATTACCCCCAGAAGTCCGTTCTGGTCATTCGCCAGGAGAAAGAAGTCCTCATCCCCTGCGGGATTCCCTACATTTTCGGAACGGTGGGAAGCCCCTCCAAGAACCTCATCCCCGACGCCCTGGTAGAAAAGGCCAGTGTTGAGATTCTTCTGGCCGAGGTGCGCTCTTTGGATCCGGACCGAAAGACCGTGGAAACCAGTCAAGGCCCTGTGGGCTATGACAAGCTGGTGATGGCCACCGGATCCCTTCCCTCCGTTCCACCCATCCCGGGGACGGATCTGCCCGGTGTGTACCCCATCGCGAAGGATGTACCCAGCCTTCTGGCCCTCCAGGAAGAACTGGGGCGTGCCAAGGATGTGGTCATCATTGGCGGTGGGTTCATCGGCATTGAGTTCGCGGACGAGATTCGCAAGGCGGGAGTCGACAACGTCACCATTGTGGAAATTGCCCCCCACTGCCTCAGCCTCTCCTACGACACCGTGTTCTGCGAGGAGGCGGAAGAAGCCCTGAAGGGCAGGGGAATCCAAATCCGAACCTCCACCAAGGTCCAGGCAATCCAGGGCCAAGGGCATGTGGAACGCGCACTGTTGGTGGACGGCAGCACCCTGAAGGCCGATGTGGTGATCCTGGGCGCCGGAGCCATCCCGAACGTCAAGATCGCCCAGGCCGCCGGCCTGGTGTTGGGGGCCACGGGCGCCATCAAGGTGGATCGCACCATGCGCACCTCCGTCCCTGATGTCTTCGCCTGCGGCGACTGCGCCAAGAAGTTCTCCTTTTTCGGTGGCCGTCCATCCACCCTCAAGTTGGCCTCGATCGCCACCCTGGAGGCCCGCATCGCCGGAGCGAATCTCTACGGGATCACCCGGGAGAACTGCGGCACCATCGGCGTATGGTCCACTGCCATCGGCGATTTGGCCCTGGGCACGGCGGGGTTGACAGAATCTGCTGCCGTGGGCGAGGGGTATGAGGTGGTGACTGCCACCGTGGAAGGCCCCAACCGCCATCCCGGCGGCATGCCTGGTGGCGCCCCCATGAAGGTGAAGCTGGTCTTCGAGCGGAACTCGGGGGTCTTGCTGGGTGGTCAAGTGCGGGGCAACAGCGCCGCTGGCGAGTTGCTGAACGTCATGGCGGCCTGTGTCCAGCAGCGCATGACTGCCGAAGACATCGCCATGTTCCAGATGGGCACCCACCCTGCCTTGACGGCCTCTCCCGTTGCCTACCCCCTCACCAATGCCGCCGAGATCGCCATCGGGGCGATGCGGAACCGCTGCTAAGAAGCGCCCATGGAGACCCATCCTGAAAAGCCCACTCCTTGCCAGAGCTGCACGCGCACCGACTGCCCGGCGCTCCAGGCGAGGCCCGGGGAAAGCCCCGAGGCCTTCGAGGAGCGCCAGGCCATCCAGTCCCGCCTCTGCCGGATCCGACGCACCATCCTGGTGCTCTCGGGGAAGGGGGGCGTGGGGAAGAGCACCATCGCCGTCAATCTGGCTGTGGCGCTTCGGAATGCCGGGTACCGGGTGGGCCTGCTGGATGTGGACATCCACGGCCCGAGCGTCCCGACCCTGCTCGGGCTGGAAGGCGCCAGCATTCCCCGGGGTCCAGAGGGGCTTCAGCCCCTTTCCGCCGCTGGACTCAAGGTGATGTCAGTGGCCTTCCTGCTCTCGGACCAGGACGATGCTCTGATCTGGCGCGGCCCCATGAAGATGAAGCTCATCAAGCAATTCGTCCGGGATGTGGACTGGGGGGATCTGGACTACCTGATCGTGGACGCCCCACCGGGAACCGGGGATGAACCCCTGACGGTCTGCCAGGTGCTGGCTCCCCACGGAGCCGTCGTGGTCACCTCTCCCCAGCGGGTGGCTGCAGTGGATGTCCGCAAGTCCATCACCTTCTGCCGCCATCTTCAGGTGCCCGTCCTGGGCGTCATTGAGAACATGAGCGGCTTTACTTGCCCCCGCTGCGGGGAGCAGGTGGCCATCTTCCGCAAGGGAGGCGGTCGCAGCCTGGCCAAGGAGATGGCAGTCCCCTTCCTGGGGGAACTGCCCCTGGATCCCGGTATCGGTGACGACGCGGACCAGGGACTGTCCTTCATCGAACAGCGTCCCGATGGGACTTCGGCCAGGAACATGCGGGGGATTGTCCAGGCGATCCTGGACCGGGTGGAGGGGCAGCGCACTCCAGAGACGGAATTCTGAGCTTTTGCCCAAAAAAAGGCTTGTCAAAGCCTTTTTGTTTTTATCTAATATTTAACTATAGAGGAAAATAGTTATGTGGAAAATTTTACAGACCCTCAATCGCCAGCTGGTCTGGGCCATCCCCGGGGCCCTTGTTCTCGGCTATTTCACGGGCATCCTGCTGCCCGTGAAAGGTCTCAAGTCCCTGGTCCTTCCCCTGACCTTCCTGATGGTCTACCCCATGACCGTCAATCTGAAGATCCAAAGTCTCTTCAATCACTTCGACACTCGCCTGCACCTGGCGACGGCCCTGCTCAACTTCGGGGTCTACCCCTTCGTGGCCTATGGGCTAGGGCGGCTCTTCTTCCCCCATCACCCCTTCCTCGCCCTGGGGCTCCTGATGGCCTCCCTGGTGCCCACCAGCGGCATGACCATCTCCTGGACCGGCATGACCAAGGGGAACATGCCCGCCGCCATTCAGATGGCCGTCATCGGGCTCATCGTGGGATCCCTGGCCACGCCGGTCTACGTGCAGTCCCTCATGGGGGCCCAGGTGGCGGTTTCCTGGAAGGCCGTGTTCACTCAGATCGGGGCCGTGGTGTTCCTCCCCCTGATCCTGGGTCAGCTGACCCGCTTTGCCTTCGAGAAGCGGATTGGGGTCAGGGCCTATGCCCAGACCTGGGCTCCCCGCTTCCCAGGGCTCAGCACCCTTGGCGTTCTCGGTGTGGTTTTTGTTGCCATGGCTTTGAAGGCGCAGGACATGACCCGGAATCCCGGTGCCCTGCCGCGCATCCTGGTTCCCCTGGCGGTGCTCTACCTCGTGAACTTCGTCGTCAGCACCTGGGTGGGGCGCCGCTTCTTCCCCCGGGAGGACGCCCTCGCCTTGGTTTTCGGGACCGTGCTGCGCAACCTATCCATCGCCCTGGCGGTCGCCATGACGGCCTTTGGGGCCCAGGGTGCCGAGGCCGCCATCGTCATCTCACTGGCATACGTCTTTCAGGTCCTTTCGGCCGCCTGGTACGCCCGCTGGACCCCCCGCATCTTCCCCGACCGTCCGGCTGAGACTACGACCCAGCCTGTGACCTCCGCATAGGAAAGCCACCCATGAAACAGACCCTCCTGATGGACAAATACCCGATCTTCGAGATGGAGCTAGCCAAGTCCGAGGCCCGCTTCCAGAGCGTCGATGAGATCATCGCCTTCCTGAAGGCCAGGATTGACGAGCATCCCATTGCCACCTACATCGCCACCTTCGACCACCTCCAGCACACTCGGAGCCTGCCCGAGGGCAAGGTGGCCCCGGAGATCCGGGACGCCAAGCTGATCGTATGCTGTTTTGGCGCCGCTCTGCCCAATCCGCAGGTGATGGCCGTCCGGCCCCGTTCCATCGGCGTCACGGACCTTGGGGATAGCTTTGTCATCAATTTCCTGGAGCCGCCCATGCCCACCGCTGTCAAGGCGATGGAGGCCTGGGTGAAGGAATTGCGCACTGCATGACCTGCTGTGCCGGTGCTTCCTGTAGTGAGTATTGGCTCAAAACTTTAGATCGCTTCGGTAGAGCCGATGTGCTGATGAGAACGCCTGATGGATCAGGTCTTTCCTGGAGGTTCCCATGCCATGCGATGCGGGCCTGAGGCCGCGCAAACCCATTCAACCCAAGGCGGAAGCCACTTCTGAAACCCTAAAGGAGGTAGAACCCATGAGTTCCACGATGGTGCGACGAGAGATGCCCGCGTTCACGATGGACGCCTTTGATGCCAAGACGGGTCACTTCAAGACCGTAACGAGCGAGGACTATAAGGGGAAGTGGACGGTGGTCTGCTTCTACCCTGCCGACTTCACCTTTGTGTGCCCCACCGAGATCGCTGCCATGAACGCCAAGGCCGATGAGTTCGCCAAGCTGGGCGTGGAAATACTGGCGGTGTCCACGGACACGAAGTTCTCCCACAAGCGCTTCGTGGAGACGGAACCCCTTCTGAAGGGCCTGGTACTCACCATCGGCTCTGACACCAACCAGGAGGTCAGCCGGGCCTTCGGGGTGCTGATCGAGGAGGAGGGCGTGGCGCTCCGCGGGCGCTTCCTCTTCACCCCCGAGGGCATCTGCGTCGCCCAGGAGGTCCAGGCGGATTCCGTTGGGCGGAACGTGAACGAGTTCCTCCGCCAGATCGAGGCCTGGCAGCACGCGACCAAGACCGGCGAGGTCTGCCCCGCCAACTGGCGCCCCGGCAAGAAGACCCTGCCGGTTAGGACCGAGGCCGAGAAGATGGCCGGCCACGTGGGCGACTACGTCACCCTGGAAGAGATCCTGAGCTGATGCTCATCTTCAGCCCCGCACCGGGGAGCGTCCAGTCATGCAGCAGAGGCTGGACGCTTTTCTTTGTTTGCTGAGGAGCATCCCAGGTCTGCAGGAGTTGGCCCTCACCACGAACGGGGCTTTCCTGGAGGAGCAGGCCCTTCTACTGCGTGAGGCGGGCCTGGACCGGGTCACAGTGAGCCTGGACTCCCTGCAGCCCACGCGCTTCCGGCAGCTGATCGACGCGGAGACACCTCTGGAGAAAGTGCTCCGGGGGATCGAGGCCGCCCCGACGGCGGGCTTCGCCCGCGGCGAGGGCCACATCCTGCGCTTCATCGAGTTCATGGATGCCGGGAGCGAGAACGACTGGAGCCTGGGCAGGGCCGTGCCTTCCTAGGCAATTCTCCAGAGGCTCCATGCGGCCTGGCCCCTGGAGCGCTGGAACGGCCGGTGCGACCGATACTCAGAGTTGCGGGGAGGGGCGACCCAGGAGTTGCCTCAGGTGGAGATGCACCACATCGGGGGTAGGGGGAATGGAAGCTCCTCCGCCTGCTTGGTTCCTGGAAGAGAATGAACCGAGGCCTTGCGTTTTCCCTTGATCCCCCGGTCCAGTGACCAGAGGGTGGAGCTTCAACTGCACGATTCAGGTTGAATCAGTTAAAATAAATGATTTTTATTGTTAATATTGTCTTGTAACCAATTGGCTTTAAGGCTCTTAGATTACTTACGTAGTCAATGAGTCACTATTTAAAATTGCACTGTGTATAAAATGTATACATTTGGCATGCAACTTCGGACCTAACTCAAAATGCCATGGAGCTTAATGGCTATCGGGACTGTCTTTGCCGATTGCAAGCCCGTCCCCTTGGGGAGGGTATCTTTTCCATCGCGGGGTGTGCCATGGATGTGTACGCCTATCGTAAGCAAGGTTTATTCCTGAGCAAGTGTCTGGTTGTCATGGGCGCCCTACGCCCGGATCTGAGAGCTCCAGCGTTGGAGGGCACCAGGCTGGCGGGGGCAGGGGCCACGACTTGGGCCCGGGAGATAGCCAGGGGCACCCAGATCAAGACCTCGCTTTGGGCCAACAAGAACAACTTGGCCAGCGTCCAGCTCGGCGATGCCTGCATGCGCTGCCAAGTCCGGCGTGAACGATACATCACCATGACTTCGTTAACCATTTGGTGAAAGGAACGGCCATGTCCAGCAACATTCTTCGTTCCATCGCTATCCTCTTCGCCGTAGGAGGGATCCTGTCGGCCCAGGTGGATGCTCGTCTCCAGGTATGCAAGACAGATGTCCTCGATGTCTATTTCGGCGGCGAGTACATGATGGGCAAGCCTGAGATCATCACCCTCATCGACAACTCTGGCTCCATGGAGGCCCTGGCCTGGGGTGCGCAGTTCTACGGGAACGTCAATGTCAACCTCCACAAGGATCCCGTCGGGGGCGGCGAGAACGGGGTCCAGTACTTGGAGATCGTCAGGTCCGGCTCCGGGTCGAGCACCACGGTGACGGTGCGCATCCGGTACACCTCCGGTTGGAACACTTACAATTTCCTCACGGGAGGGCTGCTGATCAAGCCTGACGGGGTCCCGGTCGTCTATTCGGATGTGAACTCCACGGATGCCAATCTTTGGGTCCAACGGGCGAGCCATGTGCGTTTCGCCGCGACCTCCCTGAGCTCGGCGACCTACACCTACGGTGGGACCACATACACAGTGCCCAATGTGAACCTCAAGCCCAAACCATTCAGCACAGGGACGGGGGCCTACAGCGATACGGGCGAGGACATCAAGACTACCGACCAGGTCCGGGTCGTGGACATCCCCCTCCCCTGGGCGGCCTTCGATCGTGTGGCAACCTACGAACAGCGGACCCTTTCGCCCGACCCCACGGCGATGAGCACGGCCAGGGCCAACAAGCACCCCCAGCACACATACCTCTTCGATCCGGTGCCTGACCGGGCCACCTTGCTGGCGACCTCTGCGGCTCAGTATTACGAAGTCGACACCTACTGGTGGGAACCCTCCGGCAACGGTGGGCTAAGCGGCAGCATCGTCGGAAGCAGCGGCGGCACCATCGGTTTCATCCGCTACCACACGGATTACCTCTGGTGGGCCCTCTTCGGGCAGGATGCGAAGAACGCCAATGAGAACGGTGCCTACCAGGGGGGCATGGTTGATGTCTACTCCGGTGCCAATGTCGGCGGGTACACCGTGCCGGACGTGCGTGAAGGAGGGGCCGGTTTCGTCAACAACGGCAATGGCCTCCCAGCCCTGACCCGCCTCCAGTCCATCAAGTACGCGATCATCAAGACCTACATCGCCGAGCAGCTCAATGTCTGGTGGGCCATCCGCTTCCTGAACCTCTGCGCCTCCAGCGGCGGATTCCAGGAAAACGGGCGGTCCTCGGCCAGCGGATGCTACAGCTCGGCGAATCTTAAGGGGAACCCCGGAGACCGCATGCTGCTGAGGCTCTACCGCCCGAGCAGCGCGAACAACCCAGATACCAACATGCAGTACATCCAGAGGATGGGGGCCCCCAACAACACGCCTCTGACCTTCGCTTTGCTGAACACCTACGCCCAGATGGCCAGCACTGACAACGGCACCAATGGCAGCGTGTTCAAGGCCGACAACGACCCCTACCGAGGCGACAATCCCATCCCGGCCTGCCGACGCAGTTTCGTCATCGTGCTCTCCGATGGCAATCCCAATGATGACAAGGACAACTGCAGCGGCGGGAGCGGCAGCGCCCTGGGCACCGGCGACCCATACTCGGGCGGAGATATGAGCGTCAGCGTCGACTACAGCAAGATCGCCCCCACAAAGACATACTTCAACATATACTCCCTGGCCGGTGTGGTGGCCCACAGCACGCCCCCCCCTTTGACGACCGGCTGGCCTACCGATGCTGACAACGCAGGCGTGAAGCCACCCTTCCGTGTCGCGAACCGCCCTACGGGTTCGCCCAGACACATCGACACCATGACCATCGGCGTGAGCATGTGTGGCACCCGGAGCGATGGCGCCAAGAAGAACATGTACCGGGCCGCACTCTACGGATGGAAGGATCGGGGCAGCTTCGATTCCGCCAACCCGCCTCTCCCCTATGACCCCGCCAAGTCCGGACGGGATGATAAGCAGGTCAACCCCTTCTTCTTCGATGCCCAGTCGCCCGATGCCATCGCCGATGCGCTGGCTCTGGCCTTTACGCTCGGCAAGGAGGCCACCAACACCATGAGCGCCCCCGTGGCGCCTCTGGTGGGCCTCGATGTGGGCAGCCAGATGTACCTTGGGACCTTCTCCACGGAGAAGACGGGTACGGCCATCTGGAGCGGTGATCTGCTCATGGCTGGCCTGAAGAAGGAGGGCAACACCCGGGTGATCACAGCCAACAATGGAACCACGGTGGACACTGTCGACAAGGACACTGCTGTCTGGTCCGCCTACAAGATGCTGCTCAGCAAGGGCTGGAAGAATCGGAAGATTTACACCCTGAAACCGGAGCTGAGCGGCGGTACCCCGACCGGGAAATACACGACGACGCTCTTGGCCTTCGACGAGAATACCTCCACCGGCGACCTGCCGAACAGCGTGCTGGGGGTTTCCACAAGCGCCGCACGCCAGAGCCTCATCCGCTTCATGCTCGGGGCCAGCAAGGCGGCTCAGGATGACACCGTCATGGTGACCAGTCTCACCAGCAATCGGGCCACCTCCTTCGAGGGCCTGATGATGGGTGACATCATTAACAGCACCCCCGCGATCGCGGAATTCCCCATGAGCAAGGTGCCCTCCGGGCGTCTGGCGGATTTCGTCACCAGCTGCAGTTCTGCATTCAAGGCGGTGCTGCACTTCCGGATGCTCTTCGTGGGCGACAACCAGGGAATCCTCCACGCCTTCGGTGAGGTTAGCGGGGTCGATCCCGCGGACGGTCTGGTGAAGGGAGCGGTGGACGAACTCTGGGGCTTCATCCCCCCGGATCTCATGGGCGGGCTCCAGACCTGGAGGACCGGATCCCTCCACCGTTACTTGGTGGACGGTTCCCCCACGGTCTATCTCTACGAGAAGTCCTACACCGAGAACGGCCTAGTCGATGGCACCGATGTGCTGCGGGTCATGTTCGGCCTTGGCAAGGGCGGGCGGAGCTATTACTGCATGACCCTCGACGCCCTGGATCCGCTCTACCCCGAGATGGCTTGGATGGTCCGCCCCGATGAATCCATGGACCTCGCCGTAAGGACCATGGGCTTCAGTACCAGTACCCCGGCCGTGGCCCGCGTCCAGAACGGCGGTTTCGTCACGGATGTCTTCCTGGTGGGTGGCGGTCTGAGCACTTCGGACGTCGATGCAGCCTTTGTCTCGACATACGGCGCAGGCATCAAGCTCGGCCGCTCCGTCCTGGCCTTCAACGCCTACAACGGGACCCTGGTTAAGAAATGGGATTTCATCAATGACGCCACCCTGAAGGCCATCGCCCCCAGCATGGGCGCCATCCCTGCAGAAGTGTTGCCGATCGAGATCCTGGTCAAGAGCAACAAGGCCCAGCGGGTCTACTTCACCGATATGTCCGGGAGCGCCTTTGCTCTAGGCGCCAGGGCTGCCACCGGCAGCACCCGGAATGACACCTCGGAGATTGGTTCCTGGGAGCTCCGCTGGATCTACAACGGGAAGAACGATGGAACCGTGGTCAGCTCTGCGCCGGCGGTGTTCAATCTGCCCTCCGGCTATCCAGTGGTGAAGACCAGCACCCCCACGGACATTGTGCCCACGGTCGGCGTGATCTTCGGCACCGGGGACCGCAATGATCCCATGGACAATGACACCATCTACCCTGGTGGCGGTGGCATTACCAAGCGCAACCGCCTGGTCCTGATCCTGGATCGTCAGGATAGCGCCAAGCTGAGCACGGCGGCCACGGGAGGGGGTTCGCTGGACGAGAAGGGCAGTTCCATTGAGGATCTGCAGGATCTCACTACGGCCAACTCGGATCTGGACACACGTGTTGCGGGGTACACCTACCTCAAGACGAAGAACGGATACTACCTGAACTTCGATCCTGGAGTGGTCCGGCCGGATGTCTCAAACGCCTGGACCTACCAGAAGGTGATCATCCCCAGCGTCGTGTTGGACAATGTCCTCTTCTTCACGACCTTCAAGCCCACCGTCACCGAGGCGAGCATTGCTGCCTGCGCAGGTGCGGGCACCTCGTACACCTATCGGATGTGCAATGTGCTCAAGCCCGTATATAACAGCGGCACGACCCAGGCGACGGATTCCGTTTGCAATGGGTGGTACTACCGATTCAACGATATCCCTAGTCGCCTGGGCAATGTGGGACTCTCTGGTGTGTTGCAGGCAGGAGAGAAATACAGCGAGAATCCGGAAGGCAGCGGCGCCAAGAAGGAAGTGGACCCGACTTACATCAGCACCGGGTACCGCCCCGACATTCCGCGCCCACGTGCGTGGCGTATCATCCGCTGAACCTGAATTTTGCATTCGCCTTCATCCCCTGGTCCATTGACCAGGGGCGGCGCTTTGAGGTAGGAAATGGTCCCAGCATGTGGTGCCTTCCATCGCGCTGCAGCGCGGTTGCAGAGCAAAGCCCAATGCGGTCCTGAAAGTGCTGGACGAGGTTATGGTCGCAACAAGGAGTCTGCAGCACACACCCAATAGAGAGGATGCTGAAGAACTTTCCGAAGAGAAGTCGGACGTCGGGCGGCTACTCCGCCTCGAAGCACCACCGTTCCCACCCCATCAGGGCTGCGGGGCCAGCGGCAGTGGTGCCGAAGAGAATCAGCTCGATGCCCTTCTCCTTTATGCGACGGTGAAGCGGATCGAAGGTGCCGTTGGCGCAGGTGGAGCCGGTGACCAGCGCTACCCGGACCCCTTCCAGGCTGGCTTCGAGGTCCCGCTCGCCGTCCCGGACCAGGACGCCTTCGACCACCCGTCCTACATTGCTGGGCTGGAGATCCAGCACCCGGACTCGATCGGCTCCCAGGGCTCTCACTGCCGCTCCCAGGATGGCGGGCTGCAGGCCGATCTGCAGCAGGCAGCCCTCTTTGCCGAGGCGGGCCCGGAGGCGCTCTTCGTAGACCTTGGCACACTTGGCGGGGCCCTCGTTGCGGCAGTGCCGCGTGGCCCCGTCGACGAGCTTCAGGTGACGGGCAAGGGCATTGACACCTGCCAAGACCAGGGGTTGTTGCTGGGGATCCTCGGGATCGAGCTGGAACCAAGCATCCAGGCTGCCGGACCAGTTGGAGGGGGCGGGGGTGAAGGCTTGGCCGACGGAGCCTTCAAAGGTGGCTTCCACAAGATGCTCCTTGCCTCGGGCTAGCGGGAATTCATTGATGTTTTCGGGATTGCCCAGGGCCTCGAAGGGGGTGAGCACCCGGATTCCCATGGGGGTGCTTTCGGGGATGAAGCCAAGGGCTTCCTGCAGGCGTTTCCGGACTTCTTTCAGCATCATGTCGCTATTTCCTATGATCCAAGGGGGGATTAGTGCTTGGGGGGGAGCTCGAAGGCGATCTTGCAAGCGAAGGTGTGCGACGCATCCCGGGTTTACAGATGGGGCATGCTCCAGGTCTCCCCAGCCTTCATCCATTGGTAGCCAAGGGCATGGGCGACGCCCTCGCCGGTGCAGTGGCAGGTCAGGACTTCCCGGACACCCGCATCGTGGATGCGGTCCTTTGTGAAGTCCAGGCGGGCCTGGTCAGCCTTGGCCAGGTGAAGACCGCCGATGAGGGCGCGGATTCGGGTCTCCCCGGTGATTTCGCGGATATGGTCCAGGGTGTTGGCGACTCCTGCGTGGGCACAACCCAGCACAATGACCAGTCCCTCGGGAGTCTGGATCCACAAGGCCTGGTCATCCTCCAATGGGTCGATCCCGCGGCCCTCCGGGTCCAGGAAGAAAGGGCCTGAGCTGCATTCCTGGGGGTGGCGCCGAAGGATGGGGCCGCTCAATCCTATGCCCTCATCAATGCGCATGGGGGCGGTGCTCCAGCAGATCTGGTCCGCTTTGGGGCTGAGGGCCTGCCAGGCCGGAGAGGGCAGGCCCAATGCACGCGGAGCCTGTCCGGGATGAAGGCTATAGCGGGGCATCAGGGCCTTGGGATGCATGTAGACCCGCGCCTCGGGGCAGGCCTGGATGGCCTCCGGCAATCCCCCCGTGTGGTCCCGGTGGCCATGACTCAGGACCAGATGACGGACAGAATTCATGGTGATGCCCATGGTTTGGGCATTGGAGAGCCAGACCCCCGAGGCTCCGGTGTCGAAGAGTAGGGCCTGCTCTCCCCGCTGGACCAGGAAACTGAGGCCGTGCTCCGTTTGGAGCCCAGGCCTGGCGGTCTGAGTGTCCACGAGGAGGGTGATTGACAGCCTAGACATGCGTGAGTCCACGCTTGCCTCGCCGTTGTGCTTCCTGGGGAGAAATGCATTCGGTCCAGCCACCCCACGCCCCTTCCGGTCGATCGGATTTGGGGTAATAGGGCTTGATGTCCAGAAGGGGGCTCCCATCAAGCATGTCCACATCCTCAACCACCAGGCGGCAGCCTTCGACGCCCAGGAGGCGCACCACGCTGAGCCCGATGGCGTTGGGGCGTTCGGGATAGCGGCAGGCGAAGATGCCGGTGGGCTCGTCTATCAGGAAAGGCTTGACCACCAGGGGGCCTGGTTCCGCCTGATGCAGGTGGTAGATCAGGTGGAGATGAGAGAAGCCCTCGATGCCCTTCAGGCCCTCCATCAGGGAAGGGTTCAGGTGGACCTCCCCCCTGATTTCCCGGGCGAAGCACGGTTGGATGGGGGTCTTTTCCTGATCCTTGTGAGGTGTGCGGATGACACCTATGGGGCGGATGGACAAGGACCGGTCCTTCGTCATGCGGTGGCGCCTTCCATCTGCGCACTCAAGGCTTGCAGTACAGGCCCGAAGTACTGCTCCTGCGCATAGAGTTTGGGGCGTCCGGCATCGCCATCGAGGCCCACCTTGGGATCCAGAGGGAGGGAGCCCAGGAAGGGGATGCCCATGTCGGCTGCCATGCGCCTTCCCCCTTCGCTGCTGAAGATGGGCGTGACCGTGGAGCAGTGGGGGCACACGAAGCCGCTCATGTTCTCAATTACACCCAGGACGGGGATATCGGCGGCTTTGCAGAAGGAGACGGCCTTGCGGGCGTCCAGTACCGCGACCTCTTGGGGGGTGGTGACGATGACGGCTCCGTCCACGGCGCCAAGGGCTTGTTTCAGGGACATGTGCTCATCCCCGGTCCCAGGGGGGCAGTCCACCACCAGCACATCAAGCTCACCCCAGTGGACCCGTTGGACGAACTGTTCCACTACGCTGGCCTTCATGGGGCCGCGCCAGATGGCGGGCTGATCCGCTCCCAGGGCGAAGCCCATGGAGATGACCTTGAGGTTGCCCAGTTCCACGGGGAGCAGGTTGGGGCCTTCGCTCAGGAGGGGCTCTCCGTCCAAGCCCAGGAGTTTGGGGACGCTGGGGCCGTGGATATCCACGTCCAGGAGGCCGGTCATCAGGCCCTGGGAGGCGAAAGCCATGGCGAGGTTGGTGGCCACGGTGCTCTTGCCGACGCCCCCCTTGCCGGAAAGGACCAGGATTCGCTGCTTGATCTTCCCAGCCCCGGCCAGGGAGGCGATGCCCATGTCCTTGGGCTCCTCGCAGGGCGTGCTGCAGCTCTCGCAGCATTCGGAGCTGCAGGAATCCTGGGAGCACCCCTGGGATTCCTCCTGGGCCTTGAGGCGCCCCTCGTAGTCCTTGAGGGCCATGCCGATGGTGCGCGTGGCCAGGAGGGCGCAGTGATGGGACTCCTCCTGCTCCTGCCATCCCAGTATCTCGATGACCTCCTCGGGCTTGAAGGCCTTCATCTCGCCGATGGTGCGGTCGATGCAGAGATGGGCGGCTACGCTGCCGCAGGCCACGGAGGTATCGCAGCCGTCCGTGGTGAAGCTCGCCTCGCGGATGTAGACGTCTTCCATGAAAAGCCAGAACTCCATGGTGTCCCCGCAGGGGCCTGTGAAGCGGGCATGGGCGTTGGCGCCCTTCATTGGGC
>JAFNAB010000185.1 GCA_017859955.1 Holophagaceae bacterium | reverse complement strand
GTATGGCCTCGGCGGACCAGAAGGAGCTTGCGGGCCCCGGCACTGTCTCCCCACAGCACTACGGCCACGGCGGCACGACGGGCCGATTCGGGATGCCGCTGGGTCAGGCGATGGGGATCGCGCCTTCGGTTGGCCAGGCGGAGGCTGGCCTCCACCCGTTCCCAGGGAATGGGGGGAGCCTCGGCGGGAGGCGTCCAGACCTCAGCGCACACTGCCGAAGACCGAGCCACGGACCCGCTCCACGGTGAAGACGCCCCGGACCTTCCGCAGGGTGCTCATGATCTCGACGATGTGGTTGCGATCCCTCACGCGCAAGGCGATGTGGAAGAGTCCGGTGCCACCCTCGCCTCCCACGGCGTTGAAGCGCTGCATGTTGATATTGGCCTTCTGCATGGCCTCGGAGATGGCTGCCACCATGCCGGGCCGGTCCTCGCCGGTGATGGAGATCTCGGTGTCGAAGACCCCCTTGCCGGCCTTGGCTCCCCAGGCCACGCTGACGCGCCGTTCGGGGTTCATGGAGGATGAACTCAGGTGGGGACAGTTGACCCGATGGATGCTGATGCCCCGTCCCCGGGTCGTGTAGCCCACGATTTCGTCGCCCCGGATGGGCTTGCAGCACTGGGCCAGCATGTAGAGCACGCCGACGTTGTCGTCCACCAGCACCGTATCGTTGGGGCTCAGGACCGTGGCGCGGTCCTCCTTGGTGCGGCTGGTCTCCGGCAGCAGAGGATCGATGAGGCGGCGGACGGTGATGCGGTTGAAGCCCAAGGCGGCGAAGTAGGCCTCCCAGTTGGGGAACTTCAGCTCCTTGAGGCGCTCTTCGAGTCCGGCCTTCACGTCCGGGTGGTCCAGGTGCAGGCTGACGGCCTTCGCCTCCCGCTCCAGGCGTTCCCGGCCCATGGCGATGGCCTGGATGCGTTCCTGCTCGCGGATGAAGGCCTGGATCTTGGACCGTGCCCCCGCGGACTTCACGAAGGACAGCCAGTCCCGGCTGGGCTTGTGGTCCGGGCGGGTGCTGACTTCCACTCGGTCGCCGTTGTGCAGGGTGTAGCGCAGGGGCACCATGCGGCCGTTGACCTTGGCCCCGACGCAACGGTGTCCCACTTCGGTGTGGATGTTGTAGGCGAAATCCACGGGCGTGGAGCCTTCCGGGAGGCTTCGCAGGTCCCCCTTGGGGGTGAAGACCTGGATGCGGGAGAAGGACAGTTCGCCCTTCAGGTTGGCCACCAGATCCCGGCTGTCCTTGGCATCCTGGTGCAGTTCCACCATGCGGCGCAGGAAGGTGGCCTGGTTGATCTCCTGCTTGTTGGCGATGCGCCCTTCCTTGTAAGTCCAGTGGGCGGCAATGCCCGCCTCGGCGTGCTCCTGCATCTCCTCGGTCCGGAACTGGACCTCGAAGCTGTCACCGCTGGGGTTGAGCACGGAGGTATGGATGCTCTGGTAGCCGTTTTCCTTGGGGAGGCTGATGTAGTCTTTGAACCTTCCCGGGATGGGCTTGTAGAGGGCGTGGACCAGTCCCATGGCGGTGTAGCAGGTGGCCCGGTCGGGGCAGATGATGCGGAAGGCCAGCCAGTCGTGGATGTCCTCCAGGCCCTTCTCCTGGATGCCCATCTTCCGCCAGATGCCGTAGAGATGCTTGGCCCTGAACAGGACCCTGGCCTTGATGCCCTGGGAATGGAGGGCGTCCTCCAGGGAATGCTGGATGTCCTGGATCAGGTGGGCACTCTTCCTGTGTTTGGCCTCGATGGCGTCCTTCAGCTCGCGGTAGCGCTCCGGTTCGATATAGGAGAAAGAGAGGTCCTCCAGTTCGGCCCGGACCGAGCCCATGCCCAGGCGGTTGGCCAGGGGGGCATAGAGTTCCATGGTTTCCCGGGCGATGCGTCGGCGCTTCTCCTCGCCCATGGAGCCCAGGGTGCGCATGTTGTGCATGCGGTCCGCCAGTTTCACCAGCAGCACCCGGACGTCCCGGCCCATGGCGACGAGGAGCTTGCGGACGTTCTCGGCATTCAGGAGGGTCCTGTCCGTGAAGTCCAGCTTGGACATCTTGGTGAGGCCGTCCACGATGATGGCGATCTCCTCCCCGAACTGGGCCCGGATCTCCTCGATGGTCATCAGGGTGTCTTCGACGGTGTCGTGGAGAAGGGCACAGGCGATGCTGACGGCGTCCAGGCGCCATTCCGCCATGCTCTGGGCCACGGCCAGGGGATGGAAGAAGTAAGGCTCCCCGCTCTTCCGGCGTTGGCTGGCATGGGCCGCACGCCCAACCTTGTAGGCCCGATCGAGAAGCGCCACGTCCCCATCGGGGTGGTGGGACCGGAAGGTCTCGCGGACCCGCTGGTAGGCGCCGTCCAGGGTGTAGCAGAAGTCTCCGACGCACGCGATCCCGTCCCCCTCTCGGAGGATCAGGGGCTTGGTACTCGCAGCGTCCGCCATGCTTTGATTCTGGGTCACACGCCCGGGATGCGCCAGTCCTCAGTTGATGGTGATGGTGGCGGAAGCGCTGCTGCCCGCGGTCACGGACTTTTCGCTACTGATGGTCGCGACGGGGCTCCCGCCACTGGTACTGCGCTTGAGTGTGACGCCGTAGCTGCCGGGGTACAGCCCGGTCAAGGATGTCGTATCGGTGCTGGAACCGGTGTCGACAATCTGCGAGCGGACGACCAGGGTCCGGAAAGCCGCGCCGGTGGCCAGGGTCTGGCGAAGTTCCACCCAGGTCCCCTGGGTCGTCGTCGAGGCGGGAGAAATGGTGACTCCAAGCGTGCCTGGCGTGGCGGTGGATGCGCAAATCAGCGCTGCGGAGTAGTCGGTGGCGGCAGAAGCCGTCACCGGACTGGTGCTGGTCGCTGAGTAGCCCAGGGCAGAGCCTGAGGGTTGGGTGGCCAGATAGTAGTCCTCGCCCATCGCTAGTCCGGCCAGGACGAAGTTTCCGCTCGCGTCTGTGACTGCCCGACGCTTGACAGTTGCCGTCAAACTCCCGTCCAGGGTTTCAGCCAGGACCTCGGCTCCGGCGATGCCCGTGCCCCCTGCGTCGGTCACCTGTCCGAGGATGCGTGCGTGGGTGGAGAGGTCCAGCAGTTCGGCGGTTGCCTGGAAGGTGTAGGGCGTACTGAGGGAGCTGTGCTTCTGGGCGAGCTGGTCGCCCTGGATGAAGATCTCCCCGATGGTCGCCGTGTCCTTGGTGACGGTGAGACTGCCGGTGGCGGTGGTCCTCGTCGGCAGGTTCATCTCCAGGCCATCCTCGAGGAGGCTGCTCTTCCCCGCCAGAAGAAGCGTGCCCGGGGAAAGGACGGGATAGGTGTAATTGTGGTCGGTCCCCCAGGTGATGCGGACGTTGTAGCTGCCCGTTTTCAGGGTGCTGTCCGCCGTCAGAGTCACCTCATGGCCATTCTGTAGAGCCATCAGGTCGTAGCTGGCGTTGATCGTGGCCAGGGTGCTCCAGCTGGAGGAATCGGTGCTTTTGTATTCCACCTTTTCGATGCTCACATAGGCGGAGGCATAGTTCGCATGGCTATCGCTTCCCAGCTTCAGGGTCAGGGTCCCGGTGCTTGGGGTGCTCCCGGCCCCCCCGCCGCAGGCGAGAAGGGTGCTCAGGAAGAGGGTGATGGGCAGAAGGTGCTTGGAAGACATGGGAACTCCGGCAAAGCATGACGCTTGGCTCCTGCCCAGGCAGGGGCCATGCCTTTGGGGGAGGCCATTGGCTGAAAGGGCGTGTCGATAGGTTGAATCGCGCGCAGCAGTGGGTTCTTCGGGGGTGTCAGGGGAGCGAAAGGCGCTCCAGGGCCCCGAGAGTTGCCTGCCAAGCGGGTGACCCCGGGTCGATGATGTCGAAATGGCCGCCGGGAACTTCGAGAAGCTCTGGCTTGGCCCCTCCCTGAGGCCTGAAGTCCCGGCTTATGCCGATGGGGACGAGCTCATCGTCGAGGCCGTGGAGAAGGGTCTGGGGTGCCTGGGCCCGACGTTTGGCTGGATTGGCTGCGGCATAGACTTCCGGAAGGACATGGGACGATCCTCCCAGCAGCCGCTCGATGGATTCCAAGCAGAGCCGGGGCATGGCAGGCCACTCCAGGTCCGCGACCGGGGCCAGGGCTACCGTTGCCGCCATGGCATCGGTCTCGCCGGAGAGCCAGAGGGCCAGGTGTCCACCGGCGCTATGCCCCAGCACCAGCCACGGTAAGTCCTGCCGCGCCTCCTCCCGCGCAGCCTTGAATCCGGTCCGGACATCCTCAAAGGTGCCGGGCCAGCCCCCTCCGGGATTCCCGACCCGGCGGTATTCCGGGAGAGCCATAATCCGCCGTGGATCAGGAGGATGGCGCCACGGGGGGCACCCTCCGGGTTCCAGCGTTCAATGAACTGGGAGGGCTCAGGGCCGTAGGGCACGGTTCGGCGGGAGGGTAAGAAGGGCATGATCCCAGTTTATCGGGTCGGGCACTCTGGGATGGTGAGTTCCAGGCCCTTGGCCTTCAGGTTCAAGGTTTGCCGGTAGAGTCCCGCCAGGCGCCCGGTGAGGGTCGCGTCAGACCAGTGCTGGGCCCAGGCCTGGGATGCCTTGGCCATGCCCTGGCGCAGCTCCGCGTTGCGGACGACCTCCACCATCGTGTGGGAGAAGGCTCTCGCATCGTGGGGTGGCACCCGGGCGCCGGATTCGGGCTTGAGGATATCCAGAGTGCCCATCTCCGCCAGGGCCACCACGGGGAGCCCCGCCGCCATGGCCTCCAGGAGCACCAGGCCCTGGGTCTCGGTGCGGGAGGCGAAGACGAAGAAATCGGCCCCGGCCAGGCAGTCTGGCAGGGCCAGGACCCGGTCCATGTTGCCCAGGAACCGCACGGAATTGCTGAGCCCCCAGGCCGCCACCTGGGCCTTGAGCTCCAGTTCTGCGGGGCCCTCACCCGCGAGGATGAGGAGCAGGTCCGGGCATTGGGCCACGGCCTGACGGAAGGCCTCCAGAAGGAAGCGGAGGTTCTTCTCGTGGGCCATTCGCCCCAGGAAGAGGGCCACGGGTCGGTCGGGGGCGATGCCTTGGGCGGCCCGGAAGCGCCGCCGGTCCCCCCCTGTGAAGAGCTCCAGGGGGATGCCCGTGGGCAGCACGTGCAGGGGGACGGTCACACCGTACTCCCGGAGGCGCTGGGCCATGGCGGTCGAGGGGACCACCACGCCATCCATCTGGTTGCAGTGTCGCTTGGAGAGTTTCTGAGCCAAGGCTCTGGTGAAGGCTCGGGGCAGGAAGCGGGCGTAGAGGTGGAAATACTCCTCAAAAAGCGTGTGGTAGGTCGCCAGCACGGGGATGCCGTATTTCCGCGCGGCGGCCCTCCCGGCCCCATGGGCGGCGAAGGGGGTGTGGATGTGGATCAGATCGAAGTCCTTGGCCATGCTCAGGGCAGCCTCCTTGAACCGGAATGGGCTGACCAGACGGTCTTCGCTGTCGAAGGGCACGGGGTGGGAGTGAAGGCGGGTAAGGCCAGGCTCCTCGCGTTCCTTTCCATAGGCCGGGGCGATGAGGTGAGTCTCGATATCGAAGTGTCCCAACTGACTCCGGTAGGTCTGGAGCGCTGTGCAGACTCCAGTGATGCGGGGGAAGTAGACGTCTGAAAGAAGTAGCACCTTCATGTCAGCGCCTCCGCGTCTGGGGACCCGGAGGTCCACTCGATCACTTCCATCCGACCGTCCTCGTGTTCGACGATGGCGGTGCAGCTATCCACCCAGTCGCCGCAGTTGGCGTAAAGCAGGCCGTCTTGCTCGCGAAGCTTGGCCCAGTGCACGTGCCCGCAGATCACGCCGTCCAGGCCCCTTGTCCGGGCGGCCCGGAGGACGTTCGCCTCGAATTCAAAGAAGTACTCCAGGGCCTTTTTGACCCTCCGTTTGGCGAAGCCCGCCAGGGACCAGTGGCCCCGGATGCCCAATTGACGCCTGAACCAGGAGATCCAGAGGTTCAGACGCACCAGGAGGTTGTAGGAGCTGTCCCCCAGGAGCGCCACCCACTTGTGGTAGCGGGTCACGTGATCGAACTCATCGCCATGGACCAGCAGGAAGCGCCGGCCGTCCGACCCTTCATGGACCCATTCCCGTTCCAGGCGGATGCCTCCGAAGTCGCTGCCGCAGTAATCCCGCAGGGCCTCGTCGTGGTTGCCGGGGATGACGATCACCTCCTCGCCATGGCGGGCTCGACGGAGCAGCTTCTGCACCACCGTATTGTGGGCGGCGATGGTCGAATGGAGGCATGGCCGAACCCTCCAAAGCCTCCTCCTCCCACCTTCGCTCGGCGGTCGTGGTGGGTTTCATGACCCTGCTTTCCCGCATTTCCGGGATGCTCCAGTCTCGGCTGCTGGCGGCCTTCCTGGGGGCCGGTCCGGCGGCCGACGCTTTCTTTGTGGCCTTCCGTCTGCCCAATCTCCTCCGGCGCTTCACGGCGGAAGGCACCATGACCAGCGCCTTTCTGCCCACCCTCAGCGAGACCGAGGCCCAGGAAGGGCCCGAGGCCGGTCGGCTCCTGGCGGCGCAGTTCCTGGGGACCCTCGCCTTGGTGCTGACCCTGGTCTGCCTCGCGGGCATCCTGCTGATGGGGGTGCTGACAGGGCTGCTGATGATGGGGCGCCTGGCTCCGGGGGCGTCCCTGGGAGAGCAGCTGGGCTTGCTGGGGCAGATCCTCTCGGGGTCCCGTCCGGCTCCGGCGGATCTGGTCCTGACCACGACCCTGGGGCGCATCATGTTCCCCTATCTGGCCCTGGTGAGTCTCACGGCGGGCCTTTCGGCGGTGCTCAACCTCAAGGGGCGCTTTGGGCTGCCGGCTTCGGTCTCCACCTTCTGGAACCTGGCCTTCATGGCCTTCGGGTATGGCTGCATGAAGTGGGTGCCCGGGGCTGCCCAGGACCCGCGCAGGGCCAGCTTCTTTTTCGCCCTGGCGGTCCTGGTGGGGGGCGTGGTCCAGCTCTTCATCCTCTGGCCCACCTTTCGGAACCTGGGCTACCGCCTCCAGTGGGGCTTCTTCTGGCGCCACCCGGGGGTGAAGAAGGCCCTCAAGCGCATGGCCCCGGGCCTTCTGGGCACCGGCATCCACCCTATCAATGTCTTTGTCTCCACCTTCCTGGCCTCCCATCTGGCGGTGGGTTCCCAGACCGTGCTCTTCAACTCCAATATGATGGGGGAGATGGTCCTGGGCCTCTTTTCGGCCAGTGTGGCCACTGTGAGCCTGCCGGTGATGAGCCGTCTGGTGGATGCCGGGGATCTCGACGGCCTCAGGGACACCCTGGGTGGCGCCCTGCGGGGCACCGCCCTCCTGGCCATTCCTGCCAGTGTGGGCATGGGTGTCCTGGCCCGGCCCATCATTTCGCTGATCTTCCAGAGCGGGCGCTACGGTGCGGCCTCCGTGGCCTGGACCGGCGATACTCTGGCCTACCAGTGCGTCGGACTCCTCTTCATCGCCACGGGGCGCATCCTGGCCCAGTGCCTCTACGCCCTGAAGGACTACCGCAACCCGGCCTACGCCGGGCTGGTGGGCCTGGGTGCCAACGTGCTCTTCTCGGCCCTCCTGATGGGCCCCCTGGGCACCAGGGGTATCGCCCTGGCCAACGGCCTGGCCAGTCTGGCCGGGCTGGCGGTTCTGCTGCCCAGTCTGGCACGCCGCCTCCCACGCCTCCCCTATACCCACGTAATAGGGGGCTGGGGCGCTATGATCGCCGCCAGCGTTCCCATGGGACTGGTGGTCTGGTTCGGAAAAGGCTTCCTGTCCCTGGGGAGCTTCCACGGATTGCTCGGGATGGCCCTGAGGCTTCTGCCCCTCATTCTGGTGGGCTCCCTGGTCTATTTCCTGGGGGTGCTGGCTCTGAGGGTTCCGGAAGGCAAGCTGATGCTCCAGATGGTGCGGAGGAAACTGAAGGTCTGAAAGGCGGATTCAATGCCTCTGTAAGCAGTTCCTGATGGTTCGCTGCAGATCCTTGATCTGGTAGGGCTTCTGGATGAAGCTCGCCAATCCATGCCCCAGGGGCTCCTGAATGGCGGCCAGATCGCAGTACCCACTGGTCAGGACGATGGGCAGATTCGGGCGGATCCGCAGCATGGCGTCCATGGCCTCTCTGCCATCCATGCGGGGCATGGTGAGGTCCATCATGACCAGAGTGAATTCATAGGGCGTTTTCCGGAAGGTCTCCAGGGCCTCCAGGCCGTCCTCGGCGGTCACCACTTCGAATCCCATGGCACCCAGGGCGGTGCGGGTGATTTCCAGGATCACCATCTCGTCATCCACCAGCAGGACCTTGCCGGAAAACAGTTCCAGCGCCGGCTCTTCAGGCTCCGGGGAGGGAAGGGGCTCCGGTGGGTTGGCAGGGAAGAACACCTTGAAGACCGACCCTTTGCCCTCTTCGCTGTAGATCTTGATATCGGCGTTATGGCCCCTGAGGATGCCCAGCATGGCCGAAAGTCCCAGGCCCCTGCCCGTGAGCTTGGTGGTGAAGAATGGATCGAAGATGCGGTCCATGATTTCCCGGCTCATGCCGCACCCAGTGTCTTCGACGCTGAGGATCAGGTAGGGGCCGGGTTTGAGGGTATTGGCGGGGAAGGTCGTCGAGAGGAAGGTCTGGGTGAGATGGAACTGTTCTGTGCTGAGGGTGATGACACCTTCGCCCTCCCCGATGGCATCCGCAGCATTGGTGACCAGATTCATCACTACCTGCTGGATTTGGGCGGCATCCGCCAGGAAGGGCGGTAGTTCCTGGGCCAGCTTGAATCGGAGCCTGATTTTTTTTGAAAGGGAGGCCTGAAGGAGATGGGTGACTTCTTCCACGACCGTGTTGAGGTTGTGGGGGCGGACCACGAACTGACCCCGTCCCGAATAGGCCAGCATCTGGCGCGTGAGATCGGAGGCTCGGATGACCGTTCGCTCCACCCGGCTCAGGTAGTCCTGGGCGGTTGCGTTTTCCGGGAGCTTGTTCTGGGCCAGATTGAGGTTGCCCAGGATGGCCGCCAGAAGGTTGTTGAAGTCGTGGGCGATGCCTCCCGCAAGAATGCCCAGGCTTTCCAGCTTCAGGGACTGGCGCAGGGCGACCTCGGCGTGGTGGCGGGCGGTGATGTCCTCCAGGATCCACACGGAGCCGGATTCCGGATCCTCGGGATGGAGGGCTTTGCCCAGGAGCCGACCCCAGAAGAGGGTTCCATCGGAGCGGAAAAATTCGGCCTCCTGGTCGAACCACTCGCCTTTGGCCAGGGTCGGGCGTACCAATCGCCAGAACTCTTCCTGGGTGCCGAGGCTGCTCCCCACCAGGCTTGCGGGGGCCCCCTGGAGCTGATCCTGGGGCATGCCCAGCATTTCCGCCAGCCTGGGGCTGACCCATTCAAAGATGTGGTGGATGACGAGGGCGATGCCGATGGCGTTATTGTCCAGCAGGAGGCCCTGGAGGGCCTTGGTCTGGTGGAGCTCTTCCTGTGTCCGCCGCTCACCTTCAATGCAGCGGGAGATGACGGTAATGCTCTGGCCACCCCGGGGATCCAGAAACACGGTGGCGCGGCTTTCGTACCGCAGATACGTCCCGTCCTT
>JAFNAB010000184.1 GCA_017859955.1 Holophagaceae bacterium | reverse complement strand
CCGCCCGCACGGAAGAGCACGAGTAGCCCCATCAACCGCAACAATCGGATGCGCTCAGGCCCCCAGGGTTCTGAGCGCATCTGGCATTTGGGCGGCAAACCACTAGGCAGCTGGGACCAGCCTGATCCGAATAGAACCATGGCCCTTTCCGTGAGTTCCGTGGGTCCCGATTCATTTCAACCACGGAACACACCGAGCACACGGATGAGAGAGTGTGGCTGAGCACCCGGGCCAAGGCCTTGCGATGGCGACCACCAACTCAATGCGCCAACCTTTCCCGCGGAACTCGGGGAAGGTTGGCGCATTGAGCTTGTCTCTTTGGAAAGGCTCCGGATCAGCCCCGGCCACCGTAGCTGTGGAGGCCGGAAAGCAGAAGGTTCACGCCGAGGTAGCAGAAGAGGGTTGCCACAAAGCCCAGCAGAGCCAAATAGGCGGCCTTGCGCCCCCGCCAGCCCCGGGTGATGCGGGCATGGAGATAGGCGGCGTAGATCAGCCAGACGATGAGAGCCCAGGTTTCCTTGGGATCCCAGCTCCAGTAGGTGCCCCAGGCCTGGTTGGCCCAGACTGCGCCGAGGACGATGCCCGCGGTGAGCAGGGGCACCCCCACCAGGATCGTGCGGTAGCAGAGTTCGTCCAGCATGTCGGCGGAAGGGAGAAGGCGCAGGACGGGTCCCATGGTGCCCTTGGCCTCCCGGGGGGCCTTCACCAGGTAGAGCAGGCTGAGGACCGCGCCCACCCCGAAGGCGCCGTAGCCCAGGAAGCAGGTCATGACATGCCACTCCAACCAGGCGCTCTGGAGCGCCGGGGGGAGCTTGGGGATGGTGGTGGTCACGCCCGGGATATAGTAGGGCGCCGCCAGGGCCAGGATGGCCAGGGGCAGCACGAAGGCTCCCAAGGCCCGGAGCTTGTATTTGCGCTCATAGAGGAGATAGACCAAAGCGATGGACCACGCGAAGAATAGCAATGATTCATAAAGATTAGTGAGCGGCAGCCGCATCTGCTTGGGAACCAGCCCAGACCCAGGGCACGCCCGGATCCTTGGCCACCTGGAGCCCGGTGTACTGCTTGAGCTGGAACTGTCCAACCCGAACAACCCACACGTCTCCACGCTGTCGATCGAAATCCGGCTGCCGCTGGAAAAGCAGGATCTCTTTGGGCTCCTGCCCCGACACCTGCATCCGGATCTGGAACGCGGGGCCCATGCGGTTATGGTCCTCGGCGAAACCATCAAAAGCCAGGGCAATCCCTCCATCGAAGGGTCGCGCCTCGCCGAGCGAAAGGGACGCCTGGATCACGGCCCCGGTCTGGGTGTTCTGGACCAGGAAGGTGGCCTGGGGGGCCGGCCCATAGCTGGACTGGTAGAAGGTGATTCCGCGATAGGTCAGAGGATCGTTCACCCGCAGATCCTTCTCCCGGGTCGTGCGCCCCTCCTCCAGGACCCTCACGTGGCTCACGAAGTCGCTGGGCTGGCCCGTGTCGTAATGGGAGACCTTGAAGCTGTCCACATGGAGCTCGAAGGGCAGCGGCCTGCGGTGCTCGTGCTCATCATCCGCAGCCCCCCTCAGGACCACGTCGCGGGTCGAGGTTCCCTCGACGATGTTGATGAAGCCCTTGAAGCCCCAGATGGAGCCGATCATGACACCGACAAAGAGCACCAGGAGGCTGGAATGGACCACAAGGACCCCCCAGCGGGCAAAGGCGCCACGGGTGGCATAGATCAACCTTCCCTCCCGGGGCTCCTGGCGGAACACGCCGCGAAGGGCCTGGCGGGCCTTTTCCCGGGCCTCCACCAGGCTCCCCGGGAGCAGGAAGGTCCGATGAAAGGCCTGGGACTTCAGGGTTTCAGGGGCGGGATCCGGCTGGCCGTGATAGGCAGCCAGGATGCTGGGGAAACGATCTACGGAGCAGGCGATGAGGTTGAGGGCCAACAGGAGCATGAGCCCCAGGAACCACCAGGAGTGGTAGACGTCCGTCAGACCAGAGCGCAGGAAGAAGTTGGCCGTGCCGTTCTCCCACACCCGGAAGTATTCCTCCCGGGGAAGGTTCTGCTGAATCAGGGTGCCAGCGACAGATCCCGCCGCGATCACCAGCAGCAGGAAGAGGGTCAGCTTGACCGAGCAGAAGAGCCGCCAAACGGAAAAGGGTTCGGGCTTGGGTGTCTTGCGGCTCAATGGGCCCCCTCAGCGGGAACGAAGGAGACCAGGCGGATCTGGTACTTCGGATGCTCAAAGGGATGGGCTTCCGGGAACATGGAGAAGAACCACCCGTTGAAGCGCTCGGCCCCTCCTTCGGAGATGCTCGCCTTGGCGGCAGGGTTGCCGAGCTTGTCGCTCTTGGAGGTGATCACGCCGTTCCCCATGCTGAAGTCCGGCACCAGGGCTTCGAGTTTCAGGGTCAGATCCGTGCCCGGAATGGGGGTTGCCTTCCCGACCTCGGCCGTCAGGGTAACCGTCTTCTTGGTGGAGGTGTCGACCACGGAAAAGCGCCCGGCCTTCCAGCGGGCCTTGATGGCGTCCGGCACCTCGATCACCGCAGGCTTCCGTGGGCTCGCGCTCCCATGGCCCGCGGGCATGCCCGCCGCAGGCCCCGCCGGCTTCTCTTCGTGGCGACGGCAGCCCACCACCAAAAAGCCCGCCAGCACCAGACATCCGATCCGAACCTTCACAGAACCTCCCTCGGAGCTCCTTTGCCCCACCTGAAACACGAAGGGGCTGCGGATCTGGAATCCACAGCCCCAAGATCAAACCGGTTGAAAAGCCATTTAACCAGCCAGAATCAATGCCCCTTCTTGGGGTAGTTGGCCAGCCAGGCGGGATCCACTTCGGCGGCCTTCTTCTTGCCCTTCTCAGCCACCAACCAGTTTCCGCGCTCGGTCAGGGGATCACCCTTCTTGGCCTTCATGCCATTCGTATGGCAAGAGTCACAGTTCTTCACCCCGGAATCGACGGCCTTGGCCTTGACCGTCCAGGGGGCCTTGGCCTGGGCCGTAACGGAAAGGGCCAGGAGCCCGGCCAGAGCTACGAGAGAAAAACGCAGGGAACGCATGGGAAGCCCTCCAAATGAAGTCTGGATTGGAAACGCATATACAGTGCCACACCTAACCCTCGTTTGGCGATCCCTTTTTTCAGGAACTTAGAATCATATGATCAAGCCGGAAGTCGCAGAATCAAACGGTCAGGTGGCAGAACGCCACAACCTTTCCTATTCCCAGGAACTGGGGATGGCGATGGGTCCATGCGGAACCCGGTCCCAGGCAAAAGCGTGGACGAGGTCCGTTGCCAGGCAGGGCTCAGGGGCTTCGAGACAGCCCAGACTCCAGCCCAGCCAACCCAGGAGTTCCCCTGGGCTGATGCCCCGCTCCGCAAGGGCGGCGAGTCCCAGGCCTCCATCCCGCTTGCCGAGCCTGGAGCCATCGGAGGAGGTCACCAGGCCCAGATGGGCGTAATCCGGACGACGCAGGCCAAGGGCCTCCTGCAGACGGATCTGCGTGGCGGTAACGGCTCGGAGATCGGCGCCCCGAACCACTTCCGTTACCCCCTGCTCCCCGTCATCCACCACCACCGCCAGGTGATAGGCGTAGCAGCCATCCCGCCGGAAGAGGAGGGGGTCGCCCGTCAAGTGCTCCGGTTCATCCGACTGACTCCCCAGCAGCAGATCCTGCCAAAGCACCCTGCCCGGAGGCAGCAGGAAACGCATCGCCCTGCCCTCCCGAGCAGCCTTAGCCCGGCAGCGGCCCGGATAGGGCCGCAGGCCGTCCCCTTCGTGGGGCGCGCCCGCCAGGAGAGCCAGATCCTTGCGGGAGCAGTCGCAGGGATAGAGGAGGCCCTTCCTGTCCAGGCTGTCCAGGGCCTCACGGTAGCAATCACCCCGCTCCGACTGCCAGAGCACCGGGCCATCACTTTCCATACCCAGAGCCACCAGATCCCGGATCTGGGCCTCCCCCAGCTCCCGCCGGGATCGGGTGGTATCCACATCCTCCATGCGGAGGATCCATTCCCCCCCCCGGGCCCGCACCGAGAGCCAGGAGGCCAGGGCGGTGCGCAGATTGCCCAAGTGCAGGATACCCGTGGGAGAAGGCGCAAAGCGGCCCCGGATGCGGACGGATGGAGGCAAGGACACCATGGGCTCTATAGTAGTCTCTGGAGACCCTCTGACATGCCCCGCCTGCGGCACATCTGGAACGAAAGCCCGCCCGTCCTGCGGGCTCTGGGTGCCCAGGCCCTCACCTTTCTGGTGTTAGTGGCCCTGAGCCGCCTCTTCCCGGCCCTCCGGTCCCTACCGGCCTGGGTCTGGCTGCTGGGCCAGGGAGGGGGGGCGGCAGCCCTGGGAGCCTACTGGGGCCTGGGGCTCTGGTGGCGGGGCTTCCAGTTGTTCCTCCCCTTCGCCCTGGCCTGGCAGGCCATGCACGCCGTCTCTCCCTGGTTCTATCCCGTCGCTCTGCTCCTCCTGCTCCTGATCTTCGGGGGAGGGCTTCTTACCCGCGTTCCCCTCTACAACTCCAATCGGGCGGCGTGGGAGGCCCTGTTGGACCTCCTTCCGGAGGGCCAATCCATGAAGATGGTGGACCTGGGCGCAGGGCTGGGCGGCCCCCTGCGCTTCCTGGCGGAGCGGCGCCCCGAAGCCCGTTTCCTGGGGGTGGAGGCCTCTCCCCTGGTCTGGTTCCTGGCCTGGCTCCGCACCCGGGCCGTAGCCGCCAACTGCCGGATGCGCCTGGGCAGTCTCTGGAACGAGGACCTGGGCACCTACGATGTGGTCTATGCCTTCCTCTCCCCAGCCCCCATGCCCGAGTTGGGGCGCAAGGCCCTGGCGGAGATGGCCCCCGGCACCCTTCTGGTGAGCCACACCTTCCCCATCCCGGATCTCACGCCGGATCAGACCATCCCCCTGCCTGGGCGGCCCGGCGCCTGCCTGCTGATTTACCGGGTGGGCGGGGTCTGCCCTACCAGAGGCCTACCCCAGCCCTTGCCATGAGTTGCCGACCGCCAGGGCCCTCAGGCTCTCGGAACCGGGCGCCAGGGGCAGGATCCGAAGGCTGACCTGGCAGCCCGTTTCCTGGAGTTCCTTGGTCAGGGCCGCTTCCTGGGCAGCCAGGCGCTCGGGATGCTCGGCCCAGACCCTCACCCTCAGGTTGGTCCCGGAGAGTTCCATGCCCAGGCGGGTATCCCCCAGGTTGGAGAAGTGGAGCCCCATGAAGACCCGCCGGGTGCCGTCCTCGGGGCGCCCCGGATCGGAGCTGTCGGACTCCACCCAGAGCTGCACGGTCCCCTGGGGCAGCCAGGGGGCGGGGAGCTCGAAGTAGGCCGTCCCCTCCTTGGCCTGGAGGGCATGAAAAGGCGCCTCCCGGGGCGACACCTGGGGATCCGCCAGGGCCTCCACCGTGCCCCGCACCCACTTGCCCCAAAAGGCAGGCTCTTCGAGCGGCGATTGGGCGGAAGCGGCCTCCCCAGAG
>JAFNAB010000183.1 GCA_017859955.1 Holophagaceae bacterium | reverse complement strand
TCCAAGACTCCAAGACGCGAAGGGAAAGCAGAAAAGCACGCTCTTTTCCTGCCTTTGCTTTTCCTTCTTTTGCTTTTCCTTGGAGCCTTGGAGCCTTGGTGGTGAATCTTTAGGAGTTCGTTATGTTGTCCATTCGCAATCTGACCGCCCGCATCGGGGAAACCGAAGTCCTCCACGGCATTGATCTGGAGATCAAGGCCGGCGAGGTCCACGCCATCATGGGGCCCAACGGCAGCGGCAAGTCCACCCTGGGCAAGGTCCTGGCGGGGCACCCATCCTATGTCGTCACCGGCGGTGAGGTGCTCTTCGAAGGCAGGAACCTCTTCGAGCTGAGCGCCGACGAGCGGGCCCGGGCCGGGGTCTTCCTGGGCTTCCAGCACCCCATCGAGGTGCCGGGCGTCTCCAACGCCAGCTTCCTGCGCCTTGCCTACAACAAGAAGGCCGAGGCCAATGGCCAGGAGGAGCTGGACCCCCTGGAGTTCGACGACTACATCCAGGACAAGATCAAGCTGGTGAAGATGGACTCCTCCTTCCTGGACCGCAGCCTCAACGAAGGCTTTTCCGGGGGCGAGAAGAAGCGCAACGAGATCCTGCAGATGAGCGTCCTCGAACCCAAGCTGGCCATCCTGGACGAGCTGGATTCGGGCCTGGACATCGACGCCCTGCGCATCCTGGGCGAGGCCGTCAACCGCCTCACCACCCCCACCCGGGCCCTCCTGGTGATCACCCACTTCCCCCGGCTCCTGGAGACCGTGGTGCCCGACGCGATCCACGTCCTCTACAAGGGCCGCATCGTGAAGCAGGGTGGCAAGGAACTGGCCCTGGAACTCGAGGAGCGCGGCTACGACTGGATCACGGCGGAAGCCGCCGGGAGGTCCTGATGAGCGCATCCCTCGATTTCCTGCCTGAGGTGGCGGCAGCCTCCCGGCCCAAGGAGTGGGCGAGCCTCCGCGCCGGGGCCGAGGCCCAACTGGAAGGCAAGGGCTACCCCGCCCCCAAGGCCGAAGACTGGAAGTACACCGACCTGGCCCCCCTGAAGGCCCTGGCCCCCAAGCCCGGCGTCCATGCCTGTGTGGACATCCGGGGGCACATCCTCCCGGAGAGCCGAGGTGCCCGCCTGGTCCTCGTCAACGGCCACTATGACCCCCACTACAGCAATACCTCGGGGCTGCCCCCGGGCGTTCGCATGCTTCAGCTCTCCACCGCCTCCGAGGCGGCGGCGGCCCTCGGCACCCTGGCCACCCCCGAGACCTGCGATGTCTTCGCCAATCTCAACACCGCCAAGTTCGAAGACGGCGCCTTCATCTATGTCCCCAAGGGTCTACAGGTGGAGCCGGTACTCCATGTCTGCTTCCTGGGCGAACCGGATGGCGCTCAGGCCACCTGCGCCCTGCCCCGCCTCCTGGTGGTGCTGGAAAAGGGTGCCTCCCTGCACCTGGTGGAGGAATACAGCGGCCAGGGCAGCTACTTCACCAACGCGGTGACCGAAGTGATCGTCCAGGAAAATGCGGAACTCCGCCACGAGCGGATCCAGCTGGAGTCCCCCGAGGCCGTCCACCTCTCCCATCTCCGGGCCAGCGTGGGCCGTTCCGCCCGCTACTTCAGCCGCACCGTCAGCTTCGGAGCCCGTCTCTCCCGCCAGAGCCCCCATGTGGTCCTGGCCGACGAGGGCGCCGAGGTGCACCTGGACGGCCTGGCCCTCCTGGATGGTCAGCAGGTGGCGGATACCCATTCCATCATCGACCACACCCAGGCCCACTGCTCGAGCCACCAGCTCCACAAGGCCATCGGCGATGGCCAGAGCCGCATCGTCTTCAACGGCAAGATCTTCGTGCGCCCCGGCGCCCAGCAGACCGATGCCCAGCAGCAGAGCCGCAACCTCCTCCTGTCCGAGAAGGCCCAGGTGGACACCAAGCCCGAACTCCAGATCCTCGCGGACGATGTCAAGTGTGCCCACGGCGCCGCCATAGGCCAGCTGGACCCCGAGGAGCTCTTCTACCTGCAGAGCCGCGGCCTGGACCTGAACGCCGCCAAGAACCTCCTGACCTACGGCTTCGCCGCCGAGCTCCTGAGCCGCATCCCCGTCCCCAGCCTCCGCAAACACCTGCGGCAACTGGTGATGGAGAGGACGAATGCACTGACGATGTAAAAACAAAAGATCAAAGGAGTCAACACAGAGGGCACGGAGGTTAAAAAGAGAGGGCACAGAGAAAAGGTAAGAAACGAAAGACGGAGAAAGGGAAGCAGATGGTGGCGACTACAGATGGCAAGCGGACTCGGGAGCGGATCAACGCTCTGACGGAGTCTGTCATCGGAGCTGGCATCGAAGTTCACCGGGAACTGGGACCGGGGCTGCTGGAATCTGTCTACGAGAAGGCCCTCTGCCGCGAGCTGACCCTAAGGGGCATTCCCTTTGAACAGCAGGTCCAGGTGCCCTTGAGCTACAAAGGCGAGCCTCTGGACACCCACCTCCGCCTGGATCTGGTGGTTGACCAGGTCCTGATCCTTGAACTCAAGGCCGTGGACCGACTTCTCCCCATCCATGAGGCCCAGCTTCTGACCTACCTCAAGCTGTCCCACCTTCCTGTAGGCCTCCTCCTCAACTTCTACGAAACCAAACTCAAGGACGGCCTCAAACGCCTCATCCGCGATTGACCCCCATCTTTTCCTCTGTGCCCTCTCTTTTTTCTCTCTGTGCCCTCTGTGTTGACTCCTTTGATCTTTTCCCAGCGAAGCCGCCCATGACCAACTACCTCGATGTCGCCACGATCCGCCAGGACTTCCCGCTCCTGACCGCCCCCTTCCACGGCAAGCGTCTGGTCTACCTGGACAGCGCCGTCAGCGGCCAGGTTCCCCTGCCCGCCATCGAGCGGATGCACCGCTACGAGGCCTACGAGCACACCAATGTGCACCGCGGCGTCTCGACCCTCAGCCAGGAAGCCACGGACTCCTACGAGGGGGCCAGGGAGAAGGTGCGCGCCCTGCTGAACGCCCCCAGCTCCAAGCAGATCATCTGGACCCGGGGCACCACCGAGTCCATCAACCTGGTAGCCCAGGCCTGGGGCCGCCAGAACGTCAAGGAGGGCGACGAGATCCTCCTTTCCGCCATGGAGCACCACGCCAACATCGTGCCCTGGCAGCTCCTGGCCCAGGAGAAGGGCGCAAAGATCAAGGTCATCCCCATGAACGACCGGGGCGAGCTGATCCTGGAGGCCCTGGACGACCTGCTGACCGAGCGCACGAAGATCGTAGGCGTCACCCAGGTCTCCAACGTCCTGGGCACCATCAACCCGGTCAAAGAGATCATCCAGAAGGCTCACGCCAAGGGCATCCCGGTGCTGGTGGACGGCGCCCAGGGTGTGCCCCACATGCCGGTGGACGTGCAGGAGCTGGACTGCGATTTCTACGTCTTCAGCGGCCACAAGCTTTCGGGACCCACGGGCATCGGCGTCCTCTACGGCCGCAAGGAGCTGCTGGAGGCCATGCCCCCCTGGCACGGCGGCGGCAGCATGATCCTCTCGGTCACCTGGGAGAAGACCACCTTCATGGGCATCCCCGCCAAGCTGGAGGCCGGGACCCCCGCCATCACCCAGGCCATCGGCCTCGGGGCCGCCATCGACTACCTCAAGGGCATCGGCTTCGAGAAGATCGCCGCCCATGAGCACGCCCTCCTGCAGTACGCCACGGAGCGCCTGAAGGCCATCGAGGGCCTGCGGATCATCGGCGAGGCCGCCGACAAGGCCAGCGTGATCTCCTTCGTTCTGGACGGCATCCACCCCCACGACATCGGCAGCATCCTGGACCACGAGGGCATCGTCGTGCGGGCCGGCCACCACTGCGCCCAGCCCGTCATGCAGCACTTCCAGGTCCCCGCCACGACCCGGGCCTCCCTGGCCTACTACAACGACGAAGCCGATGTGGATGCACTGGTGGTCGGCATCCAAAAGGTGAAGGATATCTTCGGGTAGCGTCGCCAAAGATCAAAAGAGTCAACACAGAGGGCACGGAGGAAAAGATGAGAGGGCACAGAGAAAAGAAGAAAGCAGAGAAGAGCGTGGGACTTTCCCCAGCCCTTACGGCTTTTGCTTTTCCCTCCTCTTTTCCTCTCTTTTCCGCTTTTCTCTGTGCCCTCTCTTTTTCTTTCTCTGTGCCCTCTGTGTTGACTCAGTTCATCTTTTAGGGAAAAACCATGTCCGATCCCCGCGAGCTCTACCAGCAGGTCATCATCGAGCACAACAAGAAGCCGCGGAACTTCGGCAAGCTGGAGCCCTGCACCCACCACGCCCACGGCCTGAATCCCCTCTGCGGCGATGACATCGAGATCACGCTGGTCATCGAGAACGGCATCGTCCAGGACCTGAAGTTCCAGGGTCATGGCTGCGCCATCTCCCAGGCCTCCAGCAGCCTCATGACCACCAACGTCAAGGGCAAGCCCGTGGTCGAGGCGGAACAGATGGTGGAGGAGTTCCGGGCCATGATCCGGGGCAGCCTGGACCCCACCAAGGACGCCAACATCCTGGGTCGGCTCTCCCTCTTCCAGGGCGTCCGGGATCTCCCCAGCCGCGTGAAGTGCGCGGTCCT
>JAFNAB010000182.1 GCA_017859955.1 Holophagaceae bacterium | reverse complement strand
CCGCGGGGTGGAGCAGTCCGGTAGCTCGTTGGGCTCATAACCCAAAGGTCACAGGTTCAAATCCTGTCCCCGCTACCAAACAGAAAAAGGGTCCGACACCAGTCGGGCCCTTTTCTGTTGGACGAGAACCGGCGAATTTGAACCTGTGATGGCCCAGTTCCCGGGTCATCTACGGCTTGGGGAGAGGCTTGGGGTCCTCGATTTTGAAGGATCCGGAAACCTCGGGCTTGAAGGTCTTGAGATTGGTATGGATAAAGATGATTTTCTGGAAGCCGAGCTGGCGCCAGACAGGACCGTTGTTATTCAGGCACTGGGCTGCTGACGCTTTGGTCCAATTGGTCGTGGGACGGAACAGCAAAAGGGTGTCGGAGTCCTTGTCCGTAGCCTTGCAGTTGACGTTGAAATCCTCGGCATTGGCCTGGTGATGCATATGGGCAAGATCCCGGGCGGCCTGGTTCCCCTTGGTGGCTTCTTCCGCCCAGGCGATCCGGGCCTTGATGGGACTCCTAGCCGGTGTCTTGGCCAGGAGGCAAGTGACGGCCAGGAAACTCGCTGATAGCACTCTCTTCATGATGAATCCGTCCCCAGTAGGTAACTCTTTGAAATTTTCAGCCCTGCGCCAAGCTGGCGCGTTTGTCAGATCTGGAAGCTGCTGGTGTGACCCTTCAGCTGGTCCGCCAAGCGCGCGAGATCCGACGCGGTCCTGGCGATCTCATGGGTGGTGGAGGACATTTGGGTGGAGGCGCTGGCTATGGAGCTGCTTTCCTGAACCGACTGCTCCACCTGCCTGGCCACCTGGGTACCCGCCGCCGCCTGCTCGGCGGTGGAGGAGGCGGTGGTTCGCACGCTCTGGGCAAAGACGTCCAGGTCCTCCCGGATCCGGTGCAGCGCCTTCACGGTGTCCAGGACCTTGGTCCCGCCCACGGAAACGGCGGACTGGGCCTCCTCGATGTAGCCGGCGATTTCCTTGGCGGAGGTGGAACTTCGCTCCGCCAGCTTGCGGACCTCCTCGGCGACAACCGCGAAGCCCTTCCCCTGCTGGCCCGCCTTGGCGGCTTCAATGGCGGCGTTGAGGCTCAGCAGATTGGTCTGGTGGGCGATCTCCTGGATGACCGAGATGGCCTTGTTGATGGCGGAAGCGGTTTCCGTGATGTGCTGCATGGCCTTCTGGGCTTCCTCCCCGGCCAGATCTCCCCTGCGGGTGGCCTCCAGGGTGCTTTCCAGCCTCAGGATGTTGTCCTTCGCGGCCTGGTTATTGGATTCGATGGACGTGCTGAGCTCCAGCACCGAAGCGCTCATCCGTCCCGAGGTTTCATGCTGGGATTCGGTGTTCTGCGCGATCTCCGCCGTCGTGACGGCCATCTCCTCCGCCGATGCCGACAGCTGCACCGAGCCGCTGGCGAGGCGGGAGACGCCATCGTGGATCTCCTGGAGCAGGGCCCGCTGGTTCACGACCACCTTATGGATGGAACGCGAGAGCTGGCCGAACTCGTCCATGGCCGGATTCTCCTTGGGGATCACGGTCAGGTTCCCCGACGCGATGCGGTCCATGTGCTGAATGAAGAAGCCGAGGGCCCGGCTGGAGTTATTGATGAGATACCACCCCGCCCACCAGCTCAGGGCGAGGCCCAGGACAGCGATCAGCAGACCCAGGCTGATGCCCGGCTGGGAAGCCGACCGGGAGGTCACGAGGAGCACCGCGATCAGGCCCAGCGTGCCAAGGGTCTGACTAAGCAGCGCAAACAGTATCTTTTGCCTAAGCTTTAAATTAATAAACCATTTCGGCATATATTCCTCGATTTTAATGGCAGCTTAACAAGAACAAACTGCCCAAACGGTCACATTGCCGTTTGGCGAACCAGGCGGACACCCCGGGATCAGACTGCCCGGTAAGAGAAAAAGGGACCTACGGTGGAGGCGATCAGCATCAGCAGCCCCAGCACCATGAGGGCGATTCCCAGACCGCAGCGGCGCGGGTTACGGCTGGCGTAGCTGAAGGAGGCCCAGGGACCCGCTTGGGTCCCATTGAAGCCACGGTCCTTTCCGGCAATGTTCAGAATCACCTGATTGCCGAAAGCCAGGCAGCAGAGGCCGACGCAGGAGAGGATGGCCAGGGTGGAAAAGTTCATGACTCCGCCTTTCGAGGGATGGGGAGAATCGCCGACTAGATGCCGCGACATGCAATTGAGACTGTCTTGATTTGATCACATCTGGAGGATATCTGCACCGCAAGTACGGGCAGTCCGGCCACCCTTACCAGGCCAGGTCCAGGGCTTCTGCCAGGAAGTGCACCAGGGGAGCCTGCTGGCGACAGAGGGAACTGAAAATCCCGAGGAAATCCGGGTGGCAGACCTGGGCTTCGCTCAGGCTGATGGCGGTGTAGTAGTCCTTGAGTTTGAGGGCCCCCGCCAGGGGGTGGGTGGGATCGAAGCCCCGCGGCACCCTGGTGGCGCTCTCCCCCTGGACCGTCAGCCCCTCGGCCGTCAGGGCCGTCCATGTCTGCGGATGGGCCACGATTTGCTCCCGCACCCGCTGCAGGGTCTTGGGATCCGGCCTCCAGAGCCCTGCGCCGACGAAGCAGCCGCCCGGCTCCAGATGCAGATAGAAGCCTGGCGAATGGACATCCCTGGGACACTCCCGATGGCGGAATTGTGCGCCCACATGGGTCTTGTAGGGCCGCTTGTCCGGCGTGAAGCGGATATCCCGGTTGATCCTGAACATGCTTCCGCCCGAGCGCGCTGGATTTGCCTCGAAATAGGGACTGATGGCAGCCAGCGGCTCGGAAACGGCCAGGATGAAGCCCAGCATCGGGGTTCTCACCTCGTCCTCGAAGCGTTGCCTATGGGCCTGGAACCAGGGGGTGCTGTTGTTGGCCGCCAGGTCTGCCAGGAACCCGAACAGGGCCGAATCAAATCCGCAGTCAACCATTGGGCCACTCCAGACATTGGGACCACCAGTCTATACGCCAGGGACTCCCCTGCAAGCTGAACAGCTCAGGCCTTCCCGGGCTGAGGCGGCCGGAATTGGGGCTTGCTAGGCCTGCCATAGCCCGTACATTACGGATTGAGAACCCCCATCGGGTGATACCTCCAGATCCGAGGTGACACGTGTCCAGGACATTCTCCTCACTCCCCCCCAGTGTCGAGCAGAGGCTTTCCGGCTGGGTCATGATCCAGGAACGCCTCGCCCACCATGTCGAGCCCAAGCTCCGGCCGACCATCACCATCTCCCGCCAGTTCGGGTGCGAAGGCTTCCCCCTCGCCGAGCGTCTGAAAGTCCTCATGGAGGAGGTCTCAGGGGAGTCCTGGAACATCTACGACAAGACCCTCCTTGAGAAAGTCGCCGAGGATGAGGGCATATCCATGAACCTTCTGAGGAAAATGGGCGACATCGTGCGACGCCTCGAGCTCCTGGGCCTCAATTCCGGCAATTATGTGACCCAGGATGCTGCCTTTGAGAAGGTGGCCAAACACATCCTCCAGATCGCCAAGGTTGGCAACGCCCTCATTGTGGGCCGAGGCGGAGCCATCCTTTGCCACGAGCTGACGAACAGCTTCCACTTCCGGATGGAGGCCAGTTTCGAATGGCGGGTGCAGTCCCTGATGGAACGCCTGGACCTCCCCCAGGACGAGGTAGAAAAGACCGTGAAGACTAGGTCCAAGCTCCGGGACAAGTTCATCAGCCAATGCCTGAACGCCAACGTCGGAGATCTCCAGCACTACGATGCGGTGTTCAACAATGAGCGCCACAGCGTGGAAGCCATCGCGCAGGCCATCCTGGCGTACGTGAGGGAAGCCTGGGAGGACAAGAGCTACTTCCGTCACTGATGGCCCGGAAACAGGAGTGACTTGGGGTAACCGCTACCGCCCCCGGCAATAGAACAGGAATCCCAGCGCAATCAGAGCGATCACCGCCAGGAGCAGCCAGTGGAGCATGGGGGTTCCGGCCCGGTCTGCATCCGGTTCGGGTTGGGGGACATCCGCAAGAGCCTGTTGTTGGAGTTCCGCATCCGAAAACTCCGGGGCTTCCGGATGGGGGGGAAAAAGGGGGTCTGCGGCCTGCCCGAACAGGACCTTGCGATAGGTATCCTGCTGGAAAAGTGGCAACTCTGGGGTTTCAAAGCCAGCCGGGGCCTCTGCCCCTGCTTCCGCCTGCTCCTGGGTTCGCTTCGGATCCGATGTCATGACGTTCCTCCGCATAGGTCCAGTATGGGTCGAGGTGGGAACCGCGCCGCCTACTCACGCAACAATCCTGTGATTCATCCCCCCGCCGAGCTGTCCCATTGAGCTCACTGCTAACCTGAATGGGATGGGTCTGGAACTGCTCGCTCCCGCTCGCAACGCGGAACAGGGAATACTCGCACTTCGCTGCGGGGCAGATGCCGTCTACATGGGCGGATCACGCTTCGGGGCCCGGCAGGCGGCGGGCTGCGACGCCGCAGCCTTCGCCCAGCTGACCCGGGAGGCCCGCCTCTGGGGAGCCAAGGTCTACGCCACCCTCAACACCCTGCTTTTCGACGCGGAACTGGAGGAGGCCCGCCGCCTCGCCTGGGAGCTGTACGAGTCCGGGGTCGACGCCCTCATCATCCAGGATATGGCGTGGCTGGAGCTCGATCTGCCGCCCCTGCCCCTGCATGCGAGCACTCAGGC
>JAFNAB010000181.1 GCA_017859955.1 Holophagaceae bacterium | reverse complement strand
GCCGATGAGGGGAACATCGGAGGAAGGCCATGTTCGAATCCGCAGAGCTGGGGCATCGCGTCGACAAGGCGACCTGGGACAAGGAGGTGCCGATCCTCCGGGCCGCCCTGTTGGATGCCCAGTACGACCTGGCCGCGGCCAAGGGCTTTCCTGTGGTGATCCTCATCGCGGGGGTGGATGGGGCCGGGAAGAGCGCCGTGGTCTCCACGCTCAACGAATGGATGGACCCCCGGTATATCCAGACCAACGGCCTTGATGAACCCACGGACGAGGAACTGGAGCGTCCCTATATGTGGCGCTACTGGCGGCTCCTGCCCCCCAAGGGCAAGATCGGGATCTTCGACGGGAGCTGGTACAGCTGGCCGATCCTCCAGCGCGCCCATGGCAAGATCGCGGCTGAGCGCCTGGATCAGGACATGGACCTGGTGCGGCGCTTCGAGCAGATGCTGATCGATGAGGGTGCCCTGGTGCTCAAGTTCTGGATGCACCTCTCGAAGGAGGCCCAGAAGAAGCGGCTCAAGAAGCTGGAGGGGGACGAGAAGACCCGCTGGCGGGTCACCCCCAGGGATTGGCGGCACTTCAAGCTCTACGACACCTTCCGGGAGGTCTCAGAGCGGGCCCTGAGGGACACCAGCACGGGCCAGGCTCCCTGGATCGTGGTGGAGGCCACGGATGCCCGGTACCAGAAGCTCACGGTGGGGAAGGTGCTGCTGGAGCAGCTGCGGGCCCGCCTGGACAATCCTGCCCGCCGTCCCGCCCAGCCCATGGCTCCCCCCTCCATCGCCTCTATTGATGGAGTGAACATCCTCCAGAAGCTGGATCTCTCCCGGAAGCTGGAGAAGGGTGATTACGAAAGGCAGCTGGAGGAACTCCAGGGCAAGCTGAACCTCCTGACCCGGCACAAGCGTTTCCGGGATCACAACGTTGTTTGTGTTTTCGAGGGCCAGGATGCCGCCGGAAAGGGAGGCAGCATCCGACGTATCACCCAGGCCGTGGATGCCCGCTTCTGCCGCATCCAGCCCGTTGCCGCCCCCACCGAGGAGGAACGGGCCCAGCCCTACCTCTGGCGCTTCTGGCGCCACCTCCCCCGCAAAGGACGCATCGTGGTCTTCGATCGCTCCTGGTACGGGCGGGTGCTGGTGGAGCGGGTGGAGGGTTTCTGCTCCGAAGCCGATTGGATGCGGGCTTACAGCGAGATCAATGACTTTGAGGCCCAGATGGCCAAGAGCGGCACCATCCTCCTCAAGTTCTGGCTCACCATCAGCAAGGAGGAGCAACTCCGCCGCTTCGAGGAGCGCCAGAACACCCAGTTCAAGCGCTTCAAGATCACCGAGGAGGACTGGCGCAACCGGGAGAAGTGGGACGCCTACGAGGCGGCCATCTGCGACATGTTCGACCGCACCTCCACCGAGATCGCCCCCTGGACCCTGGTGGAGAGCGAGGACAAGCTCTACGGGCGCATCAAGATCCTGAAGACCTTGTGCCAGAGGATTGAGGAGGCTCTTTGATACCCTGTAGCCATGAGCCTACGCACGAAGGTCGAACTCTACTGTGATGGATCCTGTCTTGGAAACCCCGGCCCGGGAGGCTGGGGATACATCCTGCGGGTCCAGACCCCCACGGGGCCCAAGGAAAAGGAGGGTTCGGGCTGGGAGCCGGGCACCACCAACAACCGCATGGAACTGATGGCGGCCATCAAGGGTCTCGAATCCCTCTCCCGACCCTGCGACGTGGAGATGTTCTGCGACAGCCAGTACGTCGTGAAGGGTATCCAGGGCTGGCTGGCCGGATGGAAGAAGAACGGCTGGCGCAAGGCCGACAAGCAGCCGGTCATCAACGTGGAGCTTTGGCAGGCCCTGGATGCCCAGCTCGCCAAGCATCGCGTCGAGGCCTTCTGGGTCCGGGGGCACAATGGCCACGCCGAGAATGAGCGGGTGGACCAGTTGGCCCGGAACGCCATTCCGGCTCAGGCATGATTCCTCTGCTGCTGATGGCATGTCTGGCGGGGCTCATGTCCTGTGGAAGGGATGGAGCCATTCTGGGAGGGACGCGATGCCGTGACGCCTCCGACTGGCGCCCTCCCGCGACGGACCTCCTGAGAGACTCTGTTCATCACGCACGGATGAAATTCGAGAATGAAGCGCCACCCTACCCCTGCTATTCCCCGACTCAGAGTTGTCAGATCGCCGGGAACATCCTTCTCTGGCAGAATCCGGACGGCGGGTGGCCCAAGAATAAGGACTGGTTCCGGGTCCTCGGGGCGGCGGAGAGATTCTCCATCGCTACTGGACGGAAGGCCAAGGCCAATCTAAGCACCCTCGACAATGGGGGCACCTGGACCCAGCTTGCCTACCTGGCGCAGGTGCGGCGGCACACCGGAAGTCGGGCCTACGATCCGGCCCTGCGCCGGGGAGTGGATTACCTTCTTTCTGCACAGCGTGCATCCGGCGGATGGGTGGGGAGCGATGTGGATGCCATCACCTTCAACGATGGGGTCATGGTCGGCGTGTTGGGTCTATTGAGGCAGGTTGCTGAGGACCCGATGCTCCAGGATGTGGCGGGTCCACAGGTCCTGACGCAGGTGCGCATGGCATATGCCAGGGGGCTGGGGTGTATCCTCCGGTGCCAAGTGCGTGTGGATGGGCGCCTGACCGGGTGGGCGCAGCAGAACGACCACGGTACGCTTCTTCCCGTGTGGGGGCGCCGATTCGAGCCGCCGGTCCTGGCTACGCGGGAGACGACCGAGGTCGTCGCCTTCCTGATGGAGCAGAAGCCCGCATCCCCGGAGGTGGAGCAGGCTCTCCGTGGTGCCCTGGCATGGCTGGCATCGGTCAAGTTGGAGGGGTGCCGCCTGGTGAGCTTTCCGGCTGAGCCAGTCGCCTACCCGTTTCACACCAGCCGGACGGATTATCGCCTGGTCAAGGAACCAGGTGCGCCCCCGCTCTGGGCGAGGTACTACGACCCCGTCACCCATGAGCCCGTATTCTGCTCCCGTGATGGGGTGTTACTGGAGCGCTACGAGGATCTCACACGGGAGAGGCGGACCGGGTACGAGTGGTTCGGCGATTGGCCCTCAAGGGTTCTGAAGGAACATCTTCTCCAGCGCGAGGTGCACCCATGAACCCCATGACACCAACCCTGCTTCGCGAGAAGGCCTTCCCTGAGCATCTTTCCTACCTCCTGCCGCTTCTCTTCGTCGCCCTTGTCGGTCTGTTCTGCTGGAGGCTGCCCAATTTTGAGTTCAGCCCGGACGAGGGCGGCAACCTCATGAAGGCGGCTCTCCTGAATCACGGCTACCCGCTCTACGCCGAGATCTGGAGCGATCAACCTCCGCTCTTCACCCGCCTCCTCGCCTTCCTGTTCCGGGTTGTCGGTCCTGGGGTCCTGGCCGCCCGCCTGCTGGTCGTGTTCTTTTCGGGATGCCTGCTCTGGGGAGCTTTTCAGTTCCTGCGGGTCACGAACGGGATTCCTGCGGCGGTGGGAGGCGTTCTGCTCATCGCCTGTCTTCCCCACTACGTCACGCTCAGCTTTTCCGTGATGATCGGCCTGCCCGCGCTCGCCCTGGCGGTCCTGTCCCTGGCGGCATTCGCCCACGGACGCCGTCGGCGTCGACTGGGCTTCCTGGCCCTGTCTGCGGCGCTCCTGGCGCTTTCCGCCTTTATCAAGGGGTTCACGCTGACGCTGCTACCGGTTTTCGTGGTGGGGCTGCTCCTGGATCGGGAAGCTGGCTCACTGCGCCAGCGCATGACCATGATCCTGGTCTGGGGGGCTGTCTTTGCAGGGGCTGCTCTCGTAACCGCTTGGCTGCTGATGGACCTCTCAAGCCTGCGGCTGCTTCTGAACCCCCATGTGGCTGCCCGGGACGTGCCCTTGTACCAGAAAATCACCTTGGACAAGGCCCTGAAGCCTGCCCGCTATCTGCTTGTCCTCGCGGTTGCGGGGGTGGGGATGGCTTGGTCGAGGCGGCACACCGCCGCGATCTACCCCGCGCTCTGGGCGGTGGTGACGACGCTGATCCTCTCCTTCCATCGTCCGGTGTGGTTCCATCAGGCCCTGCTCGTGACGCTTCCAGCCGCGATGCTGGCTTCGGAGATCTTCAATGCCGGCCCTTGGTTGAGAGCTCGTTTCGCCGGTCCTTGGAGTGGATGGAGGACGAAAAAGGCCGCTCTTGCCCTCGGGCTTGTTGGCCTGGTCCTCATTGGGGCACAGATCCGACGTACCTACAGCAGTGCGGAGCACTGGGTGAAGGATGAGAGTCAGGCTGAACGCCTGGAGGACATGCGGCTGACGTCCCTCATGGCCCAGCGTGCCAAGGCTACGCGATGGGTGGTGACGGACCGCCCGATGTACGCCTTCCGGGCGGGTCTGCTGGTGCCCCCGGAGATGGCGGTCCTTTCGCACAAGCGCGTGTCCGTCGGCCTATCGCATGGACAGTGGATGATGGGCTGCCTCATGCGGTACCAGCCGGAGCAGGTGGCTCTGGTGTGCTTCCCCTGGCCTGAGGCCAAGTCCTATCTGGATGCGAACTATGCATCGCTGCCTGGACGGGAGGGCAGGACGCTATTCCTGAAGCCTTGAACGGCGATCCGGATTGAAGAGTCAGGCGAACATCCTTGTCGCTCTTCTGCATAGCCCTACACTGTGGCATGACCCTTAGGCCAGGAGGACGATCATGAAGGCTTGGACCGTGTGCGGTTTGGTGATGGTGCTTCTCCTGGGGGCCAGCGGTTCGGCCACGGCCCAGGGGACGCGCAGCAGGGAGGATTGGGGTTCGCTGGGGAGCATCGGGTCCAAATACGACCTCAAGACTGA
>JAFNAB010000180.1 GCA_017859955.1 Holophagaceae bacterium | reverse complement strand
CGACGGGCGCATCCTCGATGCCAACCCGGCGGCCTGCAAGTTGTACGGCTACAGCCGGGAGGAAGCGCTGGGTGCCTTGCTGGAAGACCTGATCATTCCGGACGCCATGCGGGACAGCGTCATTCGCCTAAGCTCGGCCTGGGCGGCCGGCGGCCCACCGATTCCGGCCAGCGAATTGACCCTGCGGCGCGCCGATGGCAGCCTCTGGGGCTTCGGCGCCGGACTGGTCCATCCGGGCCGGACAGACGCCCATGGGAAGCGCTACTGCCACAAGGAGGCCGTGCCCCTGGCACCAACCCGCATCGCCTCGGAGGTCCGTTTTGCGGCAGTGGCTCCCGGCGCCCCCTATGGCGCCGTGTTCTTCATTGACGGAGGGGGAAGCCTGAGGAGCCAGGGAGCGGACTGCGGGGGGCGGATCGGGCAGGGTGCCTGGGATGCGACCTTCCGCTGGTTTGACGCCCTCCCCATCCTGGCGAACACCCGATTCGTGGCGACAGGCCCATGCAACACCGCGGCCATCACCGAAGACGGAGGGCTCCACGTGTGGGGCTCCAGTCTCTCAGGCCAGATCCCCGGCACCCGGGAGCCCTCGATGCAGGCCCCGGTGCGGGTCATGGAGCAGGTGGTGCATGTGGCCGTGGCCCGAGACGCCATCTACGCCGTGAAGCGGGACGGCACCCTCTGGGGTTGGGGCGAGGCCCATGAGGACGGATTCCTCGACGGTGGCGTGGTGCACCGCCGGGAAACCCCCTATCGGATCATGGAGGGCGTGAAGGCGGTTTACACGGCGGACAATGGCCCGGTCATGGTTATCAAGGCGGATGGCAGCCTGTGGACCTGGGGGGAGAACCGTTTCGGCCAATGCGGCCAGGGCATCCGCGGGGTGCGGGCCCGGCCCGCCCTCATCGCCCGGGATGTGGCGAAAGTGGCCATGAACGGGCGCCACGCGGCCCTGCTGAAGGCCGATGGCAGCGTGTGGACCTGGGGTTGGAACTGGGGGGCCCACTGCGGTTTCCCCGTGAATGAACCCGATATCCTCCGCCCCCGCCGCCTGGCGGCCGGGGCTGCCGATATCGCGGTCACCAGCGGCGAAACCTACCTACTCATGCGAGACGGGAGCCTCTGGGGAACTGGACGGAATGCGGACGGTTATGGCCTCCTGGGCGAAGCCGTCCGGCAGCCCGGACTCCGCAGGGTGGCATGGCCCCAGGACTGATACCCGTCAGAGACCATGCATAGAGCTGACATCAACGGATTCACTGCTTCACCAGCTCCACCCGGCGATTCTTGGCCCTTCCGGCCTCCTTGTCGTTGCTGGCCACCGGGGCGATGGGGCCGATGCCGTGGGGGATCAGGCGTGCGGAGGAGATGCCGTAGCTCCCAGTAAGAGCCGCCACCACCGCCTCGGCCCGGGCCCTGGAGAGCTTCATGTTCAGCTCCAGGCCCGCCACGTTGTCGGTGTGGCCCACCACATGCAGCCTGAGGGCTGGCTGGCCCTTGAGGAGCTTGGCGATCTCCTGGAGTGCGACCTCTGACCCCGGCTTGATCTCGGATCGGCCCGTGTCGAACAGGATGCCATAGACCGCGATCCGCCCTTCGGCCTTGATCCCGGCACCAAGGGCGGCTGCGTCTGCCACGACCTCCTGCTTCATCTCGCCTTTTTCCACAATCCTGAGCAGATACTGCTCGGCAATCACAGCGTTGACGTGCACCCACACCTCCGCGCCGTCCTTGGCCACCTTGTAATACTGGTCGCCTTCCCCGTTGTTACCCACCTGGACACCCCCGATCCTCGCCAGGGCGTTCTGGATGTTGCGGTGGACCGCCACCGGGGCGGGCGCCTTCGCCCCCTCGTTCAGGGCGTACATGATCTCGGTGTACCGGCCTTCCACCGGGACCTCCTTCCGCCCCATGAGGAAGGCATGGGTGGAGAAGGCGTGCTGCGTGCAGCGCTGGATTCGGAAGCCGGGGAAGCGGGAGAGCAGCGGGTGGTCCCGGCAGCCTTCTGCGTCCGGTTCCTGGGCGAAGGCCGGAACGGCGCAGAGGACGAGAGCAGCCGGAAAGAGAAGGCCTCGGTGCATGATGTCTCCTGTCATGGGATCTGGAATCAGACGGCCATTCTACCCGTATCACAGGCTCTTCATAGGCTCGACTTGTCATATTCAGCGATCCGCCCCCTGCCCTACGGCCACAGGCGTTATCGGTCACAGCTCACCCTGCACACTGGATATGGAGGAGCACGGGTTCCCCACCGGTGTGAAAATGCCATCAGGGATCGCCCACCCATCCGGGGAGATCCCCGGAGGCCCCCCTGCCCATGTCTGAGGTCCAACAAGCCCTTGCCCGCCTTGCCGCACAGGAGAGGATCCAGCCCCGGCTCTGGCTTGCCCTCAGGGCCGCTACTGCCTTCATGGCCCCTCTGCTCCTGGGTGCTGCCGGGATGGTCCACCCTTTCCCAGCGCTCATCGCCAGTTTCTCGGCCCACAGCATCACCATGCAGGATGTCCGCGGCCACTATGGCCTGCGGTTCAGGATCCTCCTCTTCCAGACCCTCGTCGTGGCTGGAGCCGTGGGCCTCGCCGCGGCGACAGGAGGCGGCCCGATCCTCGCCATCCTGGCGGCAGGGCTCATCGCCATGGGGGCGGGTTTCCTGCGGCACATGCTGCCCGAATACGGTCCAGGCATGGCGGCGGCCTCCGCCATGCTCTTCTTCACCACCCTGGCAGCGCCCCACGCCATTGGCCCGACCCAGGGCCTGGGGCTGGTGCTGGCTTCTGTCCTGGGCTCCCTCTGGGGCACTCTCCTGGTGGTCATGGCCTGGCCCATCGCGCCCCAGCATCCCCTGCGGGCCGCGCTGGGGGAGAGCTGGCAGGCCCTGGCTGACTTCTGCGACGCCATGGAGGCCAGGCCCGTGACGGAGCTGGCCCAACGACATCAGGAGATGGCGGCGCGGGAGCTGGCCCTGGACCAGATCCAGGCCCGCACCCAGAAGGTCCTGGACGGCGCTGGCCACCCCAGGCAGCGCCCTCTGCTCCCCGCCTTCATCCTGCTCAACCGCCGGGCTGGAGGAATGGCCGACCGGTTGAGCGCCCTGGACCAGCTCCTGGTGGCCGAGGGGGCGGACCCGGGCGTGGAAGAGGCCTTCCACACCCTGCTGCACGCGCTGTCCAATACGTCCAGGAGCATCGCCATGGCCCTGGTTTCCCGGCGAATGGATCAGACGGAGCGGGCCGCCCTGCGCCTGGCCAGGGCCTCCAGCCTCCTGGAAGTCCTCAGGACCCGCCTGGAGGGAAAACTGCAAGCCCCCGCCAGCGACCACGCCGTGGATCTGCTCCGCAGCCTCGATGGATTCCTGATGGATCTTCCACCCATCCTTCGCTCCACCCTGGGCGACAAGGCCCCGGTGGAGATGCCCTCCCTGGAACTGGCGGACCTGCATGTCCCTGCCCCCAGTCCCCTGGAGCGCGCCTTCAATCTCAACCACGGCATGGGCCGGGACCTCTTCCGCTTCAGCCTCCGGCTGTCAGTGGCCATGGCCATCGGCACCGCCATCTTCAAGTCCTTCCACCTACCCCACGGTTTCTGGATCCCCTTCAGCACTCTGGTGGTGCTTCAGCCGGACTTTGGCGCCACCTGGAACCGAGCCCTCCACCGCGCCATCGGAACGCTCCTGGGAGGATTGGCGGTCAGCGCCCTGGTCTGGCTGCAGCTTCCCTCCTGGGGACTATTGAGCCTGACGGCCCTCCTCTGCGGAGCCTTCACCTATTACGTCCGGCGCCATTACGGTACTGGAATCTTTCTCCTCACCATGCTGGTGATCCTCCAACTCGAGGCCACGGGTCCCATCAGCCTGGCCCTCACCCTTGAGCGCTTGGCCTGCTGTGTCCTCGGCAGCCTACTGGCCGTCCTGGCGGCCTGGCGGCTCTGGCCGGTCTGGGAGGAGCAGCGCATCCGGCCTCTCCTGTCAGAGGCCATGAAGGCCACGGGTGCCTATTTCGCATGCCTGCTTGAATCCCTCGGTCGGGGTGAACCCCACCCCTCGAGGCAACTCCTCCGCCTCAAGCTCCAGGCCGAACTGGCCCATGGGCGGGCCTTTGCGGGCCTGGGGCGGATGAGCAAGGAACCTGCGGAACACCGGACGCAACTCGCGACCATCGCGATCCTGGCCAACGGGAGCCTGCGCCTCACCCACATCCTGAACTCCATGCTTGCCCGACTGGGCCAGGAGGCTCCCCCGGCACCCGCCCTCAAGCTCGACCGCTTTGGAGGCTGTGCCGCGAAGATCCTTGAAACCCTGGCAACCCGCCTTGAGGGGAAAGCAGAGCCCGGGAAACCCTGCCAGGCCCTCTGCGAGTGGCGTCAGACCCCCCTCCAGGCCTCCGGTCCGGACGCCTGGCTCTCCGCCCGCCTGGGCCACGCAGCGGTGGAACTGGAAGGCCTGCGCCTCAGGGTTGAGGAGATGACAGGGAACACGGAACAGCCCTCAACCCCAGAGCCTTCCCACCAGCAGGAAGCAGATCCCCACAAAGCCTGACATCCGGAAGCCACTGGCAATGAACACGTTGACCGGGGAAGTTCATCTTCCTTACGGCTTTTATCCTGCCCACCCTGCCCATCCTGTCCAAAAAAAATTCAACAGGATGTACAGGATGGGCAGGATAAAAGCGGCAAATTAATCACAAATTGCCATCAAAAAGATCAATAACTCCATGAACAGCTTTGGAGCCAGCGACAGAGCCCAGGAAGTTTCATGAGGGAAGCGCCAGCCTCATCCTCGCCACCCACTGCTCGGCCCATTCCGGCTGGGCGCCGAAGTGGAGGTGGGCGTAACCCGCCAGC
>JAFNAB010000179.1:1761-6751 GCA_017859955.1 Holophagaceae bacterium | reverse complement strand
CCTGGGAAGCTCAGTGGTTCACTTGGGGCCTGTGGACCACCTCAAACGCCTTGTGCACCTCGCGGATGCCTGTGACGCACCCCGCACTCCCCTGACGGGAGCCGGACGGCTCCTGGAATCTTTGGGGCGGGGGCTCACCTGGTGGATGGACTACGGCCCCACCTGTTTAAATTGGTGGTACCGGGATATTTCCGGGGCCATCCAGAACCTTGAAGACCTGTTCCGAGTCCATTCCGATGAAGGCGTACAGGCTGACCACAGCTTCTGGCAGCACGGCCCCCAGCTATACAGCGGTGGCTACGGACTCGATTTCTTCGATGCTCTCTCCAAAGCTGCCGTCCTAGTAGAGTCGACTGCGACCGCCGGGCAGGCGCTTCAGGATGCTTCGTCGGAGACGCTGAAAAAAACGGCTCACCGGGTTCGGGGTGGCGGTCAGGTCCAGGCTCTGGTGGTGTTGGCTTGTGAGGGCGACTAGGGTCTGGAATTGGAAGTAGGAGGGGGGAGCCTCCATCCTGGGGATGACTTCCGATTTGTAAATGCAGAGGTTTTCAGGGTCGAATCCCGCCTGGACCAGGCTCTGGACGGTTGTCTGGATGGCTGTTCTGAAGTCGGGATTCTCCACGACATTCCTGGGTGAATCCTCCCGGGGCTGGCCGGGTTCAGGCAAAGAGTGCCTTTCCCATAACTGATCCAGGCGGTTCTCGTTGGCCATCTGGAAGATGAGCTGGTTCTGCCAGCCGTGCCTTCGGGGGAATCCGTTGGTCACATGCTGCCGACCCTGCTCCGCCTTGCGCCTCAAACGTTCCCTGGAGAGCCAGGACAGGTGCGCGGCGTAGAAGTTGTCTGTGGGGTAGAAGGGTGCATTCATCTGGTAGTGCACGTTGTGGCTGCCGGCCGCCACGCGCAGAAATGCCTCGTTCCGGAAGATGACCTTGGAGGGGAAGGGCCTATGGAAGAAGTTGAGCCTGCCCTGGTAGATCTCTTCATAGCTCTCTAGCGTGTTCCGGTGTCGGGACTCGTCCACCACTCCCTGGCGGTCGATTTTCTGGAAGTCCGACAGGGATTGATCGTTGAATTCCCGGAGGGATACAAAGTTCCTTAACTCATATCGGATTGCTTTGCATTCCTGGGGCAGTGATTTCAGGTGTTCCTTCAGGCTCTGTCCGTTTTTTGATATTAGGAATTCGTCAGCATCGAATACGTAAATCCAGTCAGGATCCCCTTGTCGGGCTAATTGGACCAGGGTGTTGATTTGGGCCTCCTGAAAGAACCGGCCCCCGCTCTGATTGAATACGTGGATCCTTCCGGGCCAGATTTCTTGTAGGTGCTTTAGCCCCAGGTGGGTTTCATCGTTGCTGCCGTCGTTGAGGACAAAGACTTCGTCAACGTGATGGATCAGGGCAAACCCAATGGAGAGGGCGATAAGGCCCCACTCGTTCTTGCACTGGATGACCCCCGCGATCTTCGGGGTCTCCTGGGTGGGTGAAATCGATAGGGGCGGCATGCTGTGCTCTCTCATTGGGTCGGCCGCAAGGTAGCTTTGCGCCAGACTATGATTACCACAGGTCCCATGGAACCGATTCCAGGTAAGGAGGAGGCGAAGGCCTGGGCCTCAAATCCCACGCGGGTAAGGCTGCCCATGACGTCACGGCCATATCGGGTGCCTTCCGGGGTCTGCAGGCCTTCAGCCCCGGTGGGCGTCGTGACGCAGGGAAGGCCGTGCATCCTGGATCCAACACCTTAGCTTTTGAGTCCCGTCCTGAACCGGAGGAGAGCGATGGCAACCCCGGCATGGTCATAGATGGGATCCAGGTTCTCAACATGCCCCAGTAGCCGGGGCCGACTTCTGGACTTTGCGAAGCCAAGGCGCGTAGGCGCTGGATCCCGCTTCTGGGGTTCGGCCATTGGGGAAGACGAGCATGGAGTCAACAAGGCCCACGGTGGGATCGGCTTGCAGACCGGCCATGAGGGCGTCCAATGAGCCCGCCAGCGGGAGGCTGTCGTTATCCCATGTGCTGGTCCACCAGTTCGCAGAGGAGGTGGAGCAGGTCCAGATTCCTCCACTCGTTGTTGCCGCCGCACCAGTGGAAGTCAGCCAGCCAAGAGCAGCACGACCTGCACCCATGATCGCTGCACCAGCGCCAGCAAAGCCAGCAGCAATCGTCAACGATGCAGCACCTGAAGCAGCGCCCACCTTCGCAAGCTCCGTGCTCGCCTGCTGGCGGGATCCGGGCGCCTTTACCCCGCTTTACAAAGGCCTGGACTTCTTCGCCAGACCCAGGGCCTGGGCGATGCCGCCGGCCTCATCCTGGACCTTGTCTGTGAACCGGCACCCGAAAGTCCTTGCCGCTGCCCAGAAGACCCACGACGTCGCCCATGTGCTTGGCGCCGGTGACGATCAGGATCTCCTCAATGCCGGCCTGTTCCAGCTTCCAGACCGGCGAGAATGACACCTTTCATGAATGTTCCTTCGAGGCGGACGCCGAACTATTCCCAAAATGCGGGATCGACCTGGCGAATTTAAGCAGTAATTGGGCCTGCATCATGAGTCCGTCTTCGTTGGAAGACCCGCTCCTGCGGAACGGTCCATATTGGCCAGTCTGGCATAGTAGTCGCGCTTGCTCCTGATTTTCGCCTTGGAGGAGAACCGGCTCAAAAGCCCGTATTTGAAGGCCTTCCAGCGGATCCTCAGGCGATCGAGTCTTCCTATCCACTGGGCGTGGGACGGGCCATAGATCTTCTGGAGGTAGATCCCGCGGCTCTTCTGGAACAGGACCCCGCCGGAGGCGGAGGTGGACTGCCCGCCGATGTGGATGATCGAGACGCCCGGCAGGGCGTAGCAGGGGATGCCATTGCGCCAGTTGCGTTGGGCAAGCTCTGTGTCCTCGTAATAGAAGAAGAATTCCTCGTCGAAAAGGGTGTCGGAGAACATGGAGCGCCGGATCATGAAGAAGGCGCCCTGGACGCCAGCGACCTTCATGGGTGCCTTGGCCCGCTTTAGTCTTCGCTTCCAGTACTGATTTCTGATCCTCCCCAGGAACTGAACGTATTCAGGCCAGGGGTTGGGGGAAAGGGTGAGGAATCCCTGCATCCTGCCGCTCTTCCATCGGATGATGGGGGATGCGACACCGGCCTCGGGCCTTGCTTCGAAGAAATTCCACAGGGCAACCAGGGCTTCCCGGTTCAGGATCAGGTCCGTGTTCATGATGCAGGCATAGCGGCTGGGCACCGCTGCCAGCCCGCGGTTCATGCCCCTGCCGTATCCCAAGTTCTGGTTGGTCTGGATGTAGACGAGCCGCTCCCCTTGGGCCTGCTCCAGCATGGCCTGCGATCCATCCGTGGACGCATTGTCGACGACGACGAGACAGTGGCTGAACGGGAGATCGGCCTCCTGGAAAAAGCGGACGATGTCCTCCGTGAAGGCCCGGGTGTTGTAGTTTACTATGATAAATGAAACATTAAAAACCAGGTTGTGCTCCTAGGTGGCCAGTTCGGCATAGGCCGCTAGGTAGCGGTCCGCCAGCGATGCGGGGGAGAAGCGTCCGAGCTGCCTTGCGGCTTCGCCAGCCAGGGCCGATCTGAGCCCCGGATCGCCTTCAAGCCTAGCGATGGCCCGGGCCAGGGCGGAGGCGTCCCCCGGGGGGATCAGGATGCCTGTGCTCTCGGTGTTGATCAGGTCCGGGATGCCCCCTGCCTCGCTGGCGATGACAGGCACTCCGGCCTGCATGGCCTCCAGGATGCTCGAACCCAGGCCCTCGGTGAGGGATGGAAAGACGAAGATGTCCAGGATGGCCAGGTAGTCGCCGATGTTGCGGCGGTGGCCGAGGAATGTCAGGTTCGGAAGGCTGGCCGCGTCCCTCTCCAGCTCCTCCCGCCGGGGGCCGTCGCCCAGGATTAGGAAGTGGATGTGGGGATGGGTCGGGGCTAGATCCCTGGCCGCCAGGAGGGTCACCTCGTGGCCTTTGTGGCCGAGGAGGTTGCCGACCTGTCCCACAAGGAATTTGCCAGGCCAAGCTTTCCGAAGTTCGGCCGCATGGTCCGGATCGGTCTGGAAACCCGAATAACTGCTGGGGATGATCGCTGTTGGGACCGGCCCAACGCCTGCCTGGACGCTGGCTTCGATCGCGCGGCTGAGGCAGACGACGCGGCTGGCGCCACGGTACGCCCATCGGGTGAGGGGTCCCCGATCCAGGGGATTGTCCACCCTGCGGGTGACCAGGTAGGGTGTGCGGCGGAACAGGTGCTCAAGGGCGGCCCAGTAGATGCTCTTGCCGCAGTGCCCGTGAAGGATGTCCGCTTCCGGCCCACGCAGATGCCCCTGGGCGAAGTGGGCCAGGGGACGGCACGGGATGCCGAGCTCCCGGACCCTGCGCTCCAGTTCTCCCCCTTCGCGGCAGACGGCCATCTGTTCGATGCGTCGGCCGGCCAGCTCCTTGATGAGGTTGAAGGTCTGCTGCTCTCCTCCGGAGAAGCCCTTGGCTAGGTTGATGTGGCAGACGCGCATGGATCTCCTGGGAGAGCGGTTGCTTTTGATTATTCCAGAACTGGAGCCCTCGGACTCCGGCCAAGGACGGACGCGGACCTTCAGGCCGGACGCTTCGGCTGGGAGTGCATCCAGAGGCTAACGTATTTAATGAAGGTCGCGTGACCTCCCAGGAGGGAGAGTACCAGTCCCGCCCGTCCATCCATGAAGCCTGCTCTGAGGACGTACATTCGGAGGAAACGGAAGATGCCGTGGTGGAGGGCCTGGCAGAGGGTGCCCCGTTTGCCCTTGCGTGCTCGCTCTTCCGCCCATGCCGAGGCATACGAAGCGGCCTTGGTGAGGTGGTGCTCGAGGGTGTCGTAGGAAAAGTGGAGGAGGTCACCCTTCAAGGGCTGGACCTTCATACCGGGTACCCGTTCCAGGTTTTCGTGGACCAGTGCTGTGTTGAAGGTGGTCAGGGCCGTCGGATAGAGCCGCAGGCAGTAGTCCGGGTACCAGCCGCAGTGA
>JAFNAB010000179.1:0-1748 GCA_017859955.1 Holophagaceae bacterium | reverse complement strand
CCTTCACGGTCTCCAGGCAGGCAGCCAGATGCTTGGCCTCATTCTTGACGATCAGGATGGCGGTGACGCTCATCCCAGGGAAGCCCAGTCCGTGACGTCATACTTGGCCTTGCCCCGGTAGTCGGTGTCGATCTGGGCCAGCTGAAAGAAACGGCCCTCACTCTGATTGGATACATGGATCCTTCCAGGCCAGATTTCTTGCAGGTGCTTTAGCCCCAGGTGGGTTTCATCGTTACTGCCGTCGTTGAGGACAAAGACTCCGTCAACGTGATGGGGCAGCGCAAATCCGATGGAGAGGGCGATCAGACCCCAGTCGTTCTTGCACTGGATGACCCCGGCGATCTTCGGGGACTTCTGGGTGGGTGGCGGGAGCCCTGTCATGGGACTGGGCGATAGCGTCGGGGGAGTCATGCTCTGCTCTTTCATCGGGTCGGTCTCAAATCATCCTTGTGCCAGAATATGATTACCATGGGTTCCTTGGAACCGAATTTCGATGTCGGAGTTGCGAAGGCCCGGCTCGCCAAGCGTCTCGTCGAATGATAGAGTCTCGTTCTGCCAGTTTGGCGTGCTGTGTAGCGTCTCCGGGGAAGGGTTTTCATGGAACGATTTCTCGTCGTCTTGGGCGATCATCCGGAGTTGGGTTCTCCCAAGGGTGAACCTCTGGTCCGATTCCTAAGGTGCTACCTGGGGGATGGAGTCCAGGCGCTCACTCCCGCTGAGATTCTGGCCGGTCCTAGGATCGAGGCGGACCTTGTGTTTGTAGCGCTCCCGACATCTTTTGGAGAAGCCCATCTGCGGTTGCTAAAGTGCCGACGTTTTGTGCTTTTTGATTATTATGACGAGCCTGAACCTGAGTGGGGACAAAGTGACCAGCCATTGCTCAGGTCATTGACGGACCGCTATCTGAAGACCCATGTTCTGGACGGTTTGGAATTCGGACTGAGGATGGGCACTCTTCCCGTGGATTACACGCCCGCGCTTCGCAAGGAGTTCGAGAGGTTAAGCTCCAGTTGGCTTTTGCGTAGGATGGGCTCCTGGGTTGGACGGGAAGATCGGCCTTGGGATATCACCTTGCTGGGGTCCGTCACGCACTTGGTGAAGGCTGCGGCGGATGGTTCCAGATATCGCTATCACCAGCGGGTGGAGTGGATGCGGGAGGTCGCCTCTAGGAATGACTGGCGCTTCTGGGGAGGGCTCTTCGAGCTGCCCTACTTCGGCAAGGAGAAGCTTGAGGCCGATTGCGGGTCTATAGATGGGCTATTGTGGCAGGGGGAAAGACTTGGTTTTTCGGATCTCTTCCGCAAGATGAGTCGGACCAAGATATCCCTTGCTCCCCTTGGCCACGCTAGATGGACCTTTCGCCACTTGGAGAGTGTTTATGCCGGGTGTCAGGTGATTTCCACCGACCTTTCCGGGGTCAGAACACTGATTCCGCTGCCTGCCCAATGCTTCGAGATGGTGCTGGACCACACGCCACTGGCACCCGTCGTGGAAAGAATTCTCAACGATTGGCCCGGGGATGATTCCCGGCGGGAAGCCGCTGTAGCTCATTTTGAGCAGTACCTCTATCGTGGCCGCTACGACAGGCGAATAAAATTGCCTCGGGAAGTCTTCCTTTCGCAGTTGGATTGAGTTGGTCGAGTGATTGATTTTTTGGTTCTTCACGGATCTGCGGGGTGTAACGAGGTAGGCAGCGAACTTCCTGAGATTCTGTGTTTGTCGAGAACGCAGAACGTGGAGGCTCGCTG
>JAFNAB010000178.1 GCA_017859955.1 Holophagaceae bacterium | reverse complement strand
AAGGCCAGCATGTCCAGGGAGAAGGTGAGGTAGCCCCGGGAGGCGAACTTCCGGGGGATGCCCATGTTGGTGCCCTGGGTGTAGGCATTGTAGGTGCGGCCGAAGACCACCACGCCCACCTGTTCCGGATCCTTTTCCAGTTCCGCGAGGGCGGCCTGGCCGAGCTTGGTGATCTTCTTGGTGAAGGCCCGCTGGGCGGCCACGGCCCGGCGGAAGGCCCAGGCCACGGTGCGGCGGTCCACCCCCAGGCGCTCGCCCACTTCGATGAAGGCGGGACGGGCACCCTTGAAGCCCTGGGAGAAGTCCAGGATGGGGGCCAGAAGCTTCTCTTCGGTCAGCTCGGGGAAGGCGGCCTTCAGGTAGTAGGGCTCGCCCTGGGCCAGGGGGCACACCACGCTCTCGGGGGCACCGTTTTCCACGAACATGCCCTTGACCTGGGGCAGGAAGAAGTAGTCCGGCTGCTTCTTGATGAGGCTGGCCATGGCGCCGTGGGAGACCTCGGCGGGGTAGCAGAAGGCGGCACCCTGGCGCCCGAGACCTTCGGAATCCACCTCATCCGGCATGATCACGTCCATGCCCATGGACGTGAAGAAGGCGGAATAGAAGGGGTAGAGGGAGTGGACCATGAAGGAGCGGTTGAGGCCGATCTTCAGGGTGCGGCTCTCAGTGGCGACAGCCTTCCGCTCGGCGAAGATCAGGTGCTCCCGACGGGCGATGAGATCCAGGGCCTCGGCGTCGATGACCTTGTTGCGCCTCATGTTCACGTAGCGGTTGCAGGAGCCCCCGAAGAGGTGGTTCTCCCCGGATACCTGCACCCGCTGGATTTTGCACTTGAGGTCGCAGCGTTCCTTGCCCCCGGCGCAGATGAAGGGCTCCAGGTAGTCCACGGTGCGCTCGGCCAGTTCCGCCAGATCGAAGGGGGTCTCCTGCATGAGGCCCAGGGCCAGCTTTCGCTTGACCTCCAGGGCCACGCCGTAGGCGCCCATGAGGCCGGGCTCGGGGGGGACGATGATCTTCTGGCCCGTGAGGGCGGCCATGGCGATGGGCACGGCGCGGTTGTAGCAGACGCCGCCCTGCATGAAGACCTTTCGGCCCACCACGCGATTGCCCTTCACCCGGTTCATGTAATTCAGGCAGATGGAGTAGACCAGGCCCGCCGCGATGTCCTCCTTGGTGAGGCCCTCCTGGATGGCGGTCTTGATGTCGCTGGCGATGAAGGCCGCGCACTGGTCGTTGAAGTTGGGGGGCTTGATCCCCTTCATGGCCAGATCGGCGATCTCCAGGGTCTCAACGCCCATGGACTCCTTGGCGGCCTCCTCCAGGAATGAACCGGTGCCCGCCGAGCAGGCTTCGTTCATCGCGTAGTCCGAAGCCACCCGGTTGGCCAGGTGGGTGTACTTGGCATCCTGGCCGCCGATCTCGAAGATGGTCTCCACCTCGGGATCGAAGTGGGCGGCGGCGGCGGCGTGGGCGATGATCTCGTTGATGACGCCCTCGGTCTGTCCGTGGAGGCCCGCGATCTGGCGTCCGGAGCCCGTGACGCCCAGGCCCACGATGGACACCGGGGTCTTGAGCTGCTCCGCCAGGGAGCGGTAGCAGTCCCGGGAGGCCCCGACGGGGTCACCGCTGGTGCGCAGGTAGACCGAGCCCAGGATGGCGTCGTCCTCCAGGCGGTAGAGCACCGCCTTGGTGGTGGTGGAGCCCACGTCCAGGCCGACGATGCAGCGGTCGCCCTCCCGGGCTTCACCCCGGTCGATGTGCTTCCAGACCACCTGATCGGCGTGTTCGGAAAGGGGGGAGAGGAAGCCGAAGGGGGCCTTGCCCTCCACGAAGATCTGGTCGGTGGCGTGGTGCTCCGGGGCATGATCCAGGGCCCAGATGGCTGTGCCCAGGGCCTCGAAGTAGGGGGCCTCTTCGGGCACCAGCACTTCGGCCAGTTCCTGACGCAGGAAGTCCACCACCAGGTTGTTCTGGGCGACGCCGCCCACGAACAGGACCCGGGTGACCTTGGCCTTCTGGAGCAGGGCCAGGATCTTGGAGGCGATCATGTGGCAGAGGCCCGCCACGACTTTGCCCTTGGGCTCGCCCTTGTTGAGGGCGTGGGTGCAGTCGCTCTTGGAGAACACGGAGCAGCGGCTGGCGATGCGGTAAGGGTCATGGCCCTCACCCAGGGCCATGGCCTCCTGTAGCGTGAGTCCCATGCGCTTGAGCTGCTGGAGGAAGAAGTCTCCGGTGCCCGAGGCGCACTTGTTGCCGGTGTGGACCGTGGCGATGCGTCCGGAACGGTCGAGTTCATAAACCATGAAAGACTCGCCGCCGGCGGTGACGATGGCCTGTACGCCGGGGTAGCGGTCCTTCATGAAACGGAAGGCCAGCTCCACGGCCTCCGGTTCGGAGATGGCTGGAAGCACCACCCGGTCCCGGAACTTCCGGCCCGTGACGCCGACCCGGAAACCGTCCACGCGATCCAGTTCGCCCCTGAAGTGGCCAGGCAGGTCACCTTCATGGGAATGGCTGTATCCTTGAAGGACCTTGATACCCTGTGAATCACGCTCCAGCTGAACCAAACCCACGCTGGTGGCGCCAAGACAAAACCCTGCGCTCTTCAAATTCAAAACAGCTCCTTGTCCTTCGGTTGCCGTGTCACCACATTGCATAAAATTTTCGGGGGGCACGCTTCCTTTTTACATCAGATTGCGTGGAATTGGCATCAACTCTGGAGGTCCAGGTGGCGAAGTACCTTAGATGCAAGGCATGTGATTTCATCGCAGAGGAAGGACGGATCGGGGATGTCTGTCCCGCCTGCGGGTTGCCCCGTACGGTGTTCGAGCCCTATCCCAAGCAGATTTCCTCGAGGCGCCGTTTCCTGGCTGAACAGCACCTCCATCCCATTGCGGTCCACCTCCCCCAAGTCCTGCTTTTCTGCTGTGTCCTGCTGCCCATCCTGGCCCACCTGTTGTCTGGTCGAATCCATGATGAATTCATGATTATTGCCAAGTGGGCCGTCCTGGTGCTGCCTTTCGGGGCCATCGCTGCTTTTGTTTCGGGATTGCTGGATGGCAAGCTCCGCTTCAAGAAGCTCCAGGCACCCCTGCTCCGACGGAAGATTGTGGCGGGGATCGCCTTTCTTGTCCTTTCGGTGGCGGTGGCGGTGCTCTATCTATTGTTCGGGTTCCAGGGGGCCAATACCTGGGTGATCGTCATCCTCAGCGCCGTGGCCACGGGCTTCGCGATCTACCTGGGTAAGACCGGCGCGACCATGTTCAGCTGCATCTTGCCCGGCTGATCGCCTGGGCTTGCGGGGGCCGGGGGCCCACTGCCGACCGGTCTCCGCATCCACTTCATCGATCCAGCCTGCCCTGGAGGCCGGGAAGGCGTCCGCATAGGGCACATAGGGCTTGAGATCCAGGATCGGGGTGCCGTCCAGGAGGTCCACGCCCCGCACTCTGATGACTCGGTCTTCCACCGAGACCAGCTCCAGGGCCGACAGGCCGATGGGGTTGGGGCGGTGGGGGCTGCGGGTGGCGAGCACGCCCTTGCGTCCCTGGCCCCGGGGAGGCTTGACCAGGGGGGCCCAACCTTCACTGCGGTGGAAGGCGAAGATGGCCCAGATGCGCTCGAAGCCCTCCAGGCCCTTGAGGGCCTTTTCCGGCACCCAATCCTCCAGATGGATTTCCGCCTCCATGGCCCGTCCCGTCTCGGTGCCCTCCACCACCGTGGCCTGGTGAGGGGCGTCAATGCGCTGCCGGTAGGGTGAATGGACGAAGGCGATGGGGCGGCAAAGGATGGGTTCCATGGACCCAGGGTAGCTGGGCTATGGGAACCTGTCCGCCGGGCTGGAGTTGTGAATGCGCTCAAGTTCAGTGCTAGCCTTCCTGGGGTCGGTCGGGAGGGTGCAATTGATCGTTCGATTTATGCTTGTATTTGCAAGCATCTAAATGTTGTTTAGACAACCTTTAGTTTGATGCTGCCGCCTTGGTGCTGAACCGTTGGGCCTCCGGTGGCCATCATTGAGCGGTCCCAGGAGGACAATAGGGCGGCACTCGGGAATTTTTATCACCGACCTGCTTCAACTATCGGGATACTTCATACAAATGAACGGTGCGACAAGTTCGTGACGCCTGGTCGTACCATTCTTAGGATGGTTTGTTCTGTTCGTAAGAATGGGTTATGTGGTTTTAAAAACGTTAAATTTAAAGCATTTACGCGATATATAGTTTTTTTTAATCCGTAATGCTTCATTTTTATTGTGTTGTTACTGCGCTAATAATAGCGCATTTGTAGCATTTTTAAACAAACTAGTTGAACTAGTTAAATATAGGAGAAGTCAGGTGACAAAATCTGTGAAATTTCGCCAGTTCAAGGGTTTGGCTGGGGCGGGGACTTCCCTGGCTTTACTCTTCGTGCTTACCGCTTGTGGAGGCAGTTCCACCAAGTCATCCTCCAGCACCAGCACCACTTCCCTGACCATCACCTCCGACAATGCAAGCATCAGCACCACCACGAAGGTGACCACGCTGACCATCGCGGATGTCCTTCCCGTGGCTGCCAGTGGCAGCCTGACCCTGACGGTGGATGGCGTTGAGACGCCGATCGCTGCCGGAACCTACACCAGCTCTTCGAGCACCGGTGTGGTCCTGGAACCCACGGAATTGATCGAGGTCACCAACGGGGATTACGCCTACAACTGGCGCACGGCTGCCTACATCGCAGACGGAGCCCCGGTGCTTTCCAAGTCGGTCACTTCTGCGGTCCAGGGGCTCACCCTCACCGAGTCCCTCACCTCCCTGGATGGGGCCACCATCACCTCCGTCGGTCCCGCCTTCAACGGCATTGTGGTCACGGCCACTGACTCCACCACGGCCGGCGACTTCAAGATCAACAACCTCACCATGAACCTCATGGGCAACGGCGGTGTGGATGACTCCGGCACCACGAGCCTCGTCGAGTACGGCAACGACTTCTCGGGCGTGGGCGCGGGCCTGGTGACCGAGGGTTATGCCAATGTCACCCTCAACAGCCCCAGCATCATCAC
>JAFNAB010000177.1 GCA_017859955.1 Holophagaceae bacterium | reverse complement strand
CTGGGCGTTGTCTTTGGGCGGATCCATGAGTTAATGGGCCGGTTCATCCCGGTCCTGGGGCTGCTGTTGACCGGTGCGGGCTTCCTGATTCTGACAAGGGCACACTCTCTGCCTGGGGTCTTCCTGGCCGCCCTGGTCATCGGGGCCGGCTTTGGCATTGTCATGGTCTACATGACGCTGAGGGTGACCCTGGTGGCTCCCAAGCCCGCCGTCACCATCAGTCTGGCCATCATGCTCAGCTTCGTGAATATCGGGGCTTTCATCTCGCCACCGGTCTTCATCGGTCTTGGCAAAGCTCTGCACAACCCCTCTGAACGCTTCACCTTCCTTCTGACGGCCTTCTTCCTCTTTGCTGCGGCGCTGATAGCCTCGGTGAAACAGGCGAAGACTCAACCCTAGATCGCTACCACAGGGGCGCCTGTGAGGGCGGCTCCTGTGCACCGAGGTCTCTCATGGCGGCTTCCAGTCTCAATCAAGAGCAGCACCACATCCTTAGACAGCTCATGGGTGATATTCAGGCTGTGCTGGAGGAGGAGGGGCAGGGGCGGCGTTTTTCACCCCTGCTGGCAGAGGTCGGCCTTGCCTCCGAGGACCTGGTTCAGGGCGCACCGGGCCTGACCTTCGGGAACTATTCGAAGGCCATGCTACGGCTTTGTGAAGATACTCAAATTCCCGGTCTGGGGATTCGCTTGGCAATGCGTAAGCGGCCAGGCTCCTTGGGGGTGTTTGGCCTCGGGATGGCCACGAGCACCTCTTTGGCCCATTCCCTACGCTTCGCGCCCTGGTTCATGGACCTGATCTGGAATCAGAATCTGCATTTTTCCTTGAAGTTGGAGCCAGGCTGGATCGTGTTGTGCTTCCGGATGTCTTGGTCACGGGAGGCTCCCTGTGCTCAGGTTTTAATGGAAGAAGCTTTCATGACGTCCATCAGAGTCATTGCGGAGATTCAACCTCAGATCGATTGGTCGGTTGGCGAAATCCGCATGCGTTCGAGGGGGCCCTCCAACGCGGAGCTTTATCGCACGCAGTTCCCTTGTTCCTGTCGATTTGGCCAGGCGGAGGATGAGCTCCGTATTCCTTCGGTCTGGTTGACCCGCCCCTTGGCTCTGGCCAACCCCAGTGTGAACGCCTATTGCGAATCCCTGTGCGGTGAAATGGTGGGAAGGCAGACCCATGGGCGGGCCCTTCAATACCGTGTCGAAGCCTTCCTGGTCAGGCATGGCCGGGATACCCCTACCGCCCTGAGGGACGTGGCCACCAGTATGGGAATGACTGAGCGCGCTCTGCGGGGTGGTTTGGCCCGCGAGGGTACCAGCTTTCGGGAAATTCTCCACCTTCATCGGGTCAAGGAAGCCCGGAAGTACCTTGAAGAGACCGGTATTCCTATCAAGGAAATCGCCTACCGGGTCGGTTTCGCTCAGCTACCCAGCTTCTATCGAGCCTTTGGGAAGGAACTTGGGCTCACGCCAGAGCATTACCGAGCCCTCTATGTCACTGAGGCTAACGGGAAGGGCTGTGAGGCTAATTTATCTCAATAGTCCTTGGAGTGCCCCCCTCGCTAGTCTAATTCAGACCTTTCCCAATCATAACTACTAGTCTTTTAGGGGGTTGTCCTCGTGGGTACCCAAGCTCTGTACCAACAGCGCCTTCAGCGCATCCTGACAGCGATCGCGCTCGGTAAACCTGATCGCGTTCCCGTGGTCCCCGCCATCATCGGTTTTGCGGCCCAGCAGGCCGGAGTGACCATGGCAGAATTCCTCTCCACGCCGGAAAGGACTCACGAATTCATGTTCCAGGCGTACACCAGCCTGGGAGAGATCGACGGGGTCCATGAAACCATCTTCACTCCCGCCGTCCTGAGTGCCCTTTGGCTTTCCCGGGTCAAGGTGCCCGGAGTGGAGCTGAAGCAAAACGAACTCTGGCAGGTCTGTGAGGAAGAACTCATGACGGTCGAGGACTACGATACGATCATCAACGCAGGGCTGGGCCCCTTCCTGGGCGAGTACTTCACCAACCGCCTGGACAACCTGGGGGCAAAGCTGGCCGCCTTCGGGCCCCTGGCCCCCGGAGCAGAACAGCGATTCAAGGAAGCGGGGCTGGTCTCCCTGCAGGGGAACGCCTTCAGTATTCCCTTCGAGATGTTCTGCGGAGGGCGTTCCATGGCGAAGTTCTCCCGTGATCTCTTCAAGATGCCAGACAGGGTGCAAGCCGCCATGGATGTGGCGATGGAGGGCATGCTGGCCATGGCCGAGCAGCAGATGGCCGCCACCAGGCCCTTCGCTGTGTGGGTGGGGGGATGGAGGTCCGCGAGCGAGTTCCTTTCTCCCCGGTTATGGGAGCGTTTCGTCTGGCCCTACTACAAGCGCATGGTGGAGAAAGTGGTGGAGGCCGGGGTCGTGCCTCTGTTGCACCTCGATTCCAACTGGGAGCGGGATCTGCCCTTTTTCCTGGAGCTGCCCAAGGCCAAATGTATCTTCGCCACGGATGGCTCCACAGACATCTTCAAGATCAAGGAGGTGCTGGGCGACCACATGTGCATCCAGGGCGATGTGGGGGCCTCCTTGCTGGCCCTCGGGTCTCCTGATGACGTCTACGCCCACTGCCGCCGAATGATCCAAGAGATCGGGCCCTCAGGCTTCATCCTCTCCTCAGGTTGCGACATCCCACCCAATGCCAAGTTTGAGAACGTTAAATCCATGGTGGCGGCGGCTCAGGGGTGAGCGAAGCCACTATCCAAACTAACCCGGAGTCCTCCATGACGAACAAATCCCCCAGCCAGCTGTTCCAGGATCGGAAAACCCGCCTCCTGAAGGCCATCGCCTTGCAACCCGTGGATCGCACGCCCGTCACGGCCTGGATGGATACCTTTGCTGCCCACTACCGGAAGGTTCCCACATCGGTCTTCCACGCTGATATTCCCAAGGCCAGTCGGGCCATTGTCCAGACCCTGCGGGACTTTCCCACCTTCGATGCCATCGAGGCCGCAGCTACTCCCGTGCGGCTCATGGGCAAGAGCTTCATGTCGAGGGTCAAGATGCCCGGCAGGGAGCTGCCAGAGGGCTCACTCTTCCAGATTGAGGAGGTGGAGACCCTCTCCATCGAGGACTATGACCGAATCCTGGCGGTGGGTTGGCCCAAGTTCTCCAAGGCCTACAACGGAAAACTGGGCTACACCGGATGGCAGGCCTTCACGACGATCATCAAGCTCATCCTCGCCACCAAGCGCCTGGAAAAGGCTGGGTTCCCCCAACTCTCTGGCATCTTCTACGTGCCGCCCGTGGAGTCCATCGCGGCGGGGCGCTCCATCGGCAAGTTCATGACGGATTTGCATCGGGTGCCTGACAAGCTTTCGGAGGTTCTGGACCACATGGAGACCTTCTACCTTGCCGACCTCAAGAAACAGATCCGCCAGACCAAACCCCTGACGGTCTTCCTGGGGATGTCCAGGGGCTCCAGCGAGTTCCTGTCCCCGAAGCTCTTCAACCGCTTCACCTGGCCCGTGGTGGTCAAGACCGTGGAGGCCATCATTGAGGCGGGGTCCGTACCCAACCTGCATCTTGATGCCAACTGGAACCGGGATATCGGGCGTTTCAGGGATCTCCCCAAGGGGAAGTGCATCTGGGCCTGCGATCACGCCACGGACATATACAAGCTCAAGGAGGCGCTGGATGGCCACATGTGCATCAAGGGGGATGTACCCGCCACGATGCTGAGTCTGGGTACCCCTGACGAGGTCTATGCGTACTGCAGAAAGCTCATCCAGGACATCGGTCCCACGGGTTTCATTCTCTCTCCGGGCTGTACACTGCCTCCAAATGCGAAACCGGAGAACGTAAAGGCCATGCTGGCGGCGGTGGAGGGGTAGGCCTGTCCTTCCTTGGTTTACCTGACCTTCTTCGCTACCCTTTCCCCAATGGACAACGACCCCACCATGCCCCCGACCATTCTGGTCCGCCCGCGCATTTACATCGGGGCCGGCATTTCCATCGGCCCGGGAAAGATCGATCTCCTTCGGCTGGTCGGGGAGACACGATCCCTGGCTGCCGCAGCGCGGGAGCGCGGCATCCCATATAAGCGGGCCTGGCTCCTGATCGAGACCCTCAACCAGGGCTTGGGGCGGCCTGTCATCGCGACGGTGTCCGGTGGCAAAGGGGGCGGGGGATCCACCCTGACTCCCCTGGGCGCCCAGCTGGTGGAGTCCTATACTTTGCTGGAAGAGCGCTTGAACCACGAGACGCTCCCAGAATTGGAAGCCCTCCGGCGCCTGGCTTCCCTGGGTTGAGCCGGGATGAAGGGGATTTGTGCCCCCAGATGACTTGGTCCTTGCCGTTATGTCAAAAATGGCCTAACGTTACGCTGCTCCATCAGAGGTTTTATCCCGTTCCATTTGCAACTGGGAGGTTCCTGTGCGCCGCATCCTGCGAGTAGACCTGACGAAACTTGCATCCCTCGAAGGCCCTGTGCCCGACTCCTGGGCTGGATTGGGGGGACGCGCCCTGACCTCCACGGTGGTCGCCCAGGAGGTGCCTCCGTCCTGCCATCCCCTGGGGCCGAACAACAAGCTCGTCTTTGCTCCGGGAATGCTGACGGGGACCTCTGCGGCCAACTCCGGGCGCTTGTCCGCGGGCGCCAAGAGCCCTCTGACCGGCGGCATCAAGGAGTCCAATGCGGGTGGCACCGCGGCCCGGATGCTGGCCAAGCTGGAGATACACGCCCTCATCCTGGAGGGCATGCCCAAGGGTGACGGCTGGTACAGCGTCCACATCACCAAGGACGGGGTCAGCATCCAGGAGGAGCCTCGGTCGCGGAGGCCTGGGTGCGGTCATGGGGTCGAAGCGGGTCAAATTCATCTCCATCGACGACTCGGACACGCCCGCCATCACGTCCAAGGACCCCGAGAAGTTCAAGGCGGCCGCCAAGGTCTTTGCCAAGACCCTCCTGGATCACCCGGTCAGCGGCCAGGGCCTGCCCACCTACGGCACCGATGTGCTGGTGAACATCCTCAACGAGGCCGGGGGGCTCCCGACCCGGAACTTCACCAAGGGGAGTTTCGAAGGGCACGACAAGATCTCCGGCGAAACCATGCACGACACCATCGTCGCCCGGGGCGGTGCCCCCACCCATCCCTGCCATCCGGGCTGCATCATCCGCTGCTCTCAGATCTACAACGACCAGGACGGGAACTACCTGACCTCGGGCTTTGAATACGAAACCATCTGGGGCTTCGGTGCGGATTGCTGCATCGAGAACCTGGACGATATCGCCATGGCCGATCGCCTGATGGACGATATCGGCGTCGACAGTATTGAGACCGCCGTGACCTTCGGCGTGGCCATGGAGGCTGGGGTTCTGGGCTTCGGCGACGGCAAGGGTGTCGTGCGCATCCTCCGGGATGAGATCGGCAAGGGCACACCTTTGGGACGCCTCATGGGCGGCGGAGCCGCCCAGGTGGGCCGAGCCTACGGCATCACCAGGGTGCCTGTGGTCAAGGGACAGGGCATTCCGGCCTACGATCCCCGCTCGGTCAAGGGCATCGGCGTCAATTACGCCATGAGCACCATGGGGGCCGATCACACCTCCGGCTATGCCGTGGCCACCAACATCCTCAACGTGGGCGGCCGGGTGGATCCCCTGGGGAAGGAAGGCCAGGTGGAACTGGCCCGCAATCTGAACATTGCCACCGCCGCCATCGACTCCACGGGCATGTGCCTGTTCATTGCCTTCCCGGCCCTGGATATCCCGGAGTGCCTCAGTTCCCTGATCGACATGATCAATGCCCACTTCGGCATCAGCCTGACGGGGGATGATGTGACGGCCCTCGGGAAATCCGTAATCAAGCTCGAGCGTCAATTCAATCTGGCCGCCGGTCTGGGGCCGGAACAGGACCGCCTGCCGGAGTTCTTCAGCCTGGAGCCCCTGCCGCCCCACAATGTCGTCTGGGACTTCACGCCCGCCGAACTGGATGCCTACTGGGATTTTGCCTGATCAGCTTTTGAAAACAGCTTTATAGCCAGAACTGGAGACAATGCCTTCAGTTCTGGCTTTTTTTGGAGGGCTGGCATGAAGATCACCGTCAAGCTTTTTGCCAATTTCCGGGCGGGACGCTTCGTGGCGGAGGAGCGGGACTATCCTGCCGGTACGCCCATTGCGGCCGTCGCCGCCTCCCTGGGGCTGGGCTCCACTGAAATCGGGATCATCGTGCTGAACGGGCGCCACGCTGAGCCCGAGACCGCCCTCAAGGATGGCGATGTGCTGGCCTTCTTTCCCTTGATCGGGGGAGGGTGAGTGAGGGGAGGGTCTGACCCCTGCCTTTGAGTACACTACTCGGCTATGCTGGCTGTAAACCTTGCTGATGCGCTTTTTGAGCGAGTTTGATAGATTCAGTCATGAACTGGAGTGGGTGGCCTACGTGTTCTTGAATCCGAGCAGAACCCGATGGGGTCCCGGTACTCCCGGCGGGACGAGGGCGACGCGATCCCCGGGCCTGATCCGGGTTCCTTCCACGGGACCTGCCAGGTGGTTCACAAAGACGACTTCGACCCGATGGCGATCGACCTCCAGGAGTCGGAGCAGTTCCAGGGCGCTGATTTCGGTTTCCAGATTGATCTGGCGAGGGTTCTCCCACGCCCGTTCCCTGAAGAGGTCCGCCAGCCACATGAATGCGTGGACTTCCGTGGGCTTCTGCATGGTCACGCCCCTCCGCAGATCCGCCCGGACTCCCGGGGGCTGACGGTGCTGGAAACGCTCTGGCTGCTCTCCCGATCCGGTCCCCTGGGGAGTCTGGGCCTGCTCTATACTCCCACGGCCATGACCCTGGCTCAGGTCTTTCTCGTCATTCCCCTGATGGTGGCCCTCACACGTCAGATCGTCGAAGATGCATGGAACGGATACTCGCTGGAGCTCCGCTCCTTCGGGTACTCCCCCTGGCTTTGCATCAGGACCCTCCTCGTCGACTGCCGCTTCTCGCTAGTGGTGGCGGTGATTGCAGGGTTGGGGCGTGCCATTTCGGAAGTCGGGGCCGTCATGATCGTGGGCGGCAATATTCTCGGGTTCACCCGGGTCATGACCACCGCCATCGCCCTGGAGACCGCCAAGGGCGACCTGCCTCTTTCCATAGCCCTCGGCGCCATCCTGCTGTCCATCGTCATCCCCCTCAACGCTGTCGCCTACGGCATCCGCCGATGGGCCATGAATCGGTTCGGCTGACCATGTTCCCCATCTGCCTGGACAAGCTGCAGTTCTGCCCCCAGGGGCGCCCGGTGCTGGCCGATGTGGACCTGGTTCTGGGTCCCGAGGGCATCACGGCCGTCCTGGGTCCCAACGGCGCCGGGAAGAGCGTACTGCTGAAGACTCTGGCGGGCCTGGAAACCCCCACCGGAGGACGTATCGCCTGGAATGGCGGACTGGCGCCCGGAGGCCGCATTGCCATGGTCTTCCAGCACCCCATCCTGCTCCGGACTTCGGTGCTGGATAACGTGATCCTTGGCCTCAAACCCTTGGCGCTCACGCGGCGGGAGATCAGACAGCGCGGCCTGGAGATGCTGGATCGGGTGGGCCTGGCGGACCGGGCCGTGGATAGTGCCCGGCATCTGTCCGGAGGGGAGCGCCAGCGTCTCGCC
>JAFNAB010000176.1 GCA_017859955.1 Holophagaceae bacterium | reverse complement strand
GACCTTTGGGTTATGAGCCCAACGAGCTACCGGACTGCTCCACCCCGCGGCAGGAAAGTTAGTCTACCGCACTGGGGGGGGAATGCAAGCTGGAAATGCGCTACTCTTCTGGGTCTGGAGTCGTTCATGCTTCGTTCCCTGGTGCTGGCCTGTCTCTTCCTCCTGGGGGGGGTATCCGGGTTTGCATCGCCGGAGCGGTGGTTCGAGGTGCCCAAGTCTCCCCGGCTGGCCAACTACCGGATCAAGGCTGCCCTGGACTGGCCTGGCCGGCGGGTAGAGGGGCGGGAGACTATCGTCTGGCGCAATGCGGGGACGGCTCCGACCTCGGAATTTCCGCTCCATCTCTACCTGAATGCCTTCAAGGGGCCTAAGTCTCTCTTTTACAAGGAGTCATGGGGGCAGGTGGCTCAGCCCGCGCTTCCCTCCTCCTGGGGGTACTGCCGCCTGAAGTCGGTCCGCCTGGATGGGCAGGATCTGAGCGGCCACTTCGGGGAAGACGAGAGCGTCTACTGGGTCAGCCTTGGGCGACGGGTGAGCCCCGGGGACACCATCGAGGTGGACATCGAGTGGGAGAGCCGTTTCCCCCAGATCCGCTCCCGGAGCGGCTGGTCTGCCTCCGGGGACTTCCTCATGGTGGCCCAGTGGTTCCCCAAGGTCGGAGTCTACCAGGGCGATCGCTGGGCCTGTGCGGCCTACCATGCCTTCACGGAGTTCTTCTCGGACTTCGGGGTCTACGATGTGGAACTCTCGGTGCCCAACGGCCTGCTCATCGCCCATTGCGGGAGTTCCGTTCCTCAGGGGAACCTGGATGCCAAGGTCGACCCCGAACGCAAGGGGCAGGTGATCTACACCATCCATGCCGAGGATATCCATGACTTCGCCTGGGCGGCCATGCCCCGGGGGGCCTGGGGCTACAAGAAATACGTCTGGTGGCGGGACCACCGGGAGACCCAGCTCTTCATCTACTACCGTGCGGCCAATATCCACAATGTCGATCGCCAGTTCCGCGCCTTGAAGGCAGCCCTCAAACAATCCAACGAGGGGCTCTTCCCCTATCCTTACCCGGTCTTCAGTGTCGTGGATGTCCCGCCGGATGTGGACGAGATGGAATACCCCACCCTGGTGACCTCAGCTTCCAAGGCCTTTGAGCCCACAGGGCAGCGTTCCGGGCTGGAAGACACAGTGATCCATGAGTTCGCGCACCAGTATTTCCAGGGGATCCTGGCCTCCAATGAAGTGGAGGAACCCTGGCTGGACGAAGGCTTTGCCACCTGGTTCACCGCCAAGGTGCTGGATCAGGACTTCCAGGGGTATTTCAACAGCCGCCGCCTTCATGTGGGTGGACTGGCCCCCGAGTGGTGGGACTACTGGAGGGATCCCAGCGGGGATTCGATCCTCCAGCCTGGCTATCGCATGCGGGATGGCTGGTCTTATGGGCGTTTTACCTACGCCAAGCCTTCCCTGGTGTTGAACCAGATGGAAGCCTTCCTGGGGCGGCCCGTGATGGATCAGGTGATGGCAGCCTACGCTCGGGAAATGGCCTTCAAGCACCCGACAGGCAAGGACTTCCGACGCATCGCCGAGCGGGTTTCCGGAAGGGATCTGGGTGGCTTCTGGAGGGACTTTGTGGAAGGTACGGAGACCCTGGACATCGTGATCGAGCGGGTAAACACCCGGGAGTCCCGGGACGGGGGGTGGCAGGAGACACCCAAGGGGATGATCTTCGCGCCTCCGATTCCCGTGGCCCCCGGCCCCCAGGGTTCCGTGACTCTCCAGCGCCGAGGGGGGATCCAGATGCCCATCACCCTCTGGGTGCGCCTGGAGAACCGCCTGGAACAGCGGATCACCTGGGACGGCCAGGACCGCTGGGCCACCTTCGAGTTCGATAGTCCGGTGGTGGCGGCCATCCTGGACCCGGATGGGAACTATCCCATGCTGAAGGACCGACTCCACGCTTCCTACACCCAGAAACCGGTTCGCCGTGGCCTTCACTATTGGTCCCAGATGGTGTGGGGGGTCCTGATCGGCATCCTCCAGGCTGTGGGCCTGGGCTAGGGGGACCGGTGATCCGCTTCGAGGCCCTCGAGGTCCGCTACGGTGCCCGGGTGGCCCTGCACGGTCTGGACCTGGAAGTGGGCGCCGGGATCACCGGGATCCTGGGACCCAACGGAGCCGGAAAGTCCACCCTGCTCAAGACCCTCCTGGGGCTTCTGAGTCCCAGTGGCGGGCAGGGCTGGGTGCTGGGGATCCCCCTGGGCAGTCCCGAGGCGGTGCGGCTCCGGGAACGGGTGGGATACATGCCGGAGTACGACGCCCTCATCGAGGACGTTTCGGCCTTTGAACAGGTGGCCTTCTGGGGTGAACTTTCGGGCTTGTCGGCCACCCAGGCCCGGGACCGGTCCCATGAAGTGCTGCACTTCGTTGGCCTGGACGAATCCCGCTACCGACCGGTTTCGGGCTACTCCACCGGCATGCGCCAGCGGGTGAAACTGGCCCAGGCTCTGGTCCATAGCCCTGGATTGCTCTTCCTGGACGAGCCCACCAACGGCCTGGACCCTGATGGGCGCACCCGGATGCTGAACCTGGTCCTCAAGGTGCGGGACCAGCTCGGGGCCAGTGTGCTCCTCTCCAGCCACCTCCTGGAGGATGTGGAGCAATGCGCAGACCAACTGGTGATCCTGGACCAGGGGCGCCTCAAGGCCAGCGGCAGCATGAACGCCCTTCGCTCCCAGCTCGCGAAGCGCATGGAGCTCCGCTTCCTGGACCCCCTGACGCCTGCGCAGGAGGCTGAACTCGGGCAGCTGGGAAACCTGCTGGCCTCCCGTCAGGGGGTCTACGATCTGGAACTCCACGAGGCGGACCCCGTGGCGCCTTTCCGCTGGGCCCAGGCCCAGGGGGCTGTGCTGGTGCAGCTCACCCCACGTCACGACCGCCTGGACGAAGTCCTGCTCCGCGCCCTCCACGGTTGATCCCCATGCCCATCCACGCTCCCAGCCTCCCGCCCCACCCTATCCAGGGCCAAGGCCTGCCCGCAGCCCTGGTACTGGGGCGTTTCGAGGTACGCCGCATCCTGAGACAGCGCCTGGGTCGATTTTTCGGCTTCGCCTTTGCCCTGGTGCTTCTGGTGGAGCTGGCCCTGGTCTACTTCAAGCCCATGGCGGGCGCGGGCGGGCAACTCCTTCCCCAGGGCGCTGACTTCCAGGCGGGACTCCTGGGGAAGGCGCTGCTCTTCCTGCTCTGGCTCCAGGTGGCTCAGGTGGGAGGAGGGCTGGTGGCCCGGGACACCCTCTACCGTATCCGCCCACTCCTCTATGCCCATCCGGTGCGGCCCCTGGACTACCTCCTGGGCAAGGGGATGGTGGCGGTGGGCATTCCCCTCCTGATCCAGCTTCCCTTCATCCTGCTGCCCTGGGGTCTGTCGCTCCTGAGTGCCGGTGCCCAGGGGCCGGTCTGGCCCACGGCGCCCCTGCGCCTGATTCCGGCGGCCCTGGTGGTGGCGCTGCTGATGGGCCTGATCACCCTGGGGGCCTCCTCCCTGGCCTCCACCCCCCGGGGGGGCTTTGCCTGGGCGCTGGGGCTGGTGCTGGGCTTCGGGGCCCTGGGCACCCTGCTTTCGGGACTCCTGAGCGACCCGCGCTGGGGCGCCCTGAGCCCCATGGCCCTGGCCCAGGCCTGGCCAAGGCTCTGCTGCGGCGCACCCGGGGATCTGGGCTGGTTCCCCACGGGGCTCGGGACCCTGGTCCACCTGGGTTTCTGGCTCGGTGTTGTGGTCCTGCGCACCCGGCCTGCGGAGGCGCTGGCATGAGTCTCCTCAGCCTGGACCGGGCCTCCCTGCGCTATGGCGACATCCTGGGACTCTCCCCCACCAGCTTCAGCCTGCCCCTTGGGGGCGGCATCACGGGGCTCCTGGGGCCCAACGGGGCGGGGAAGTCCTCGCTGATCCAGCTGCTCTGCGGCTTGCTGCCCCCATCCGGGGGAGAGGTGCGGGTCTTCGGGGAGGCGCCCTACCGCAATCCTGCCATCCTGGGCCGCATCGGCCTAGTGCCCGAGGGGGACCGGTTTCCGACGGGGCTTCGCGGAGATCGATGGCTGAGGATGATGGGCAGGCTCTCGGGCCTGGAGGGCCAGGCGCTGGAGACGGCCCTGGGCGCGACGCTCGATCTAGTGGGGATGACGGATCGGGCCCACCTGCCCTTCTCCGCCATGTCCAAGGGGATGCGGCAGCGGATCCGACTGGCCCAGGGTCTCCTGCACGGATCGGATCTCCTGGTGCTGGACGAGCCCTTCAACGGCCTGGACCCCGAAGGGCGCCTGGAGCTCATGGAAACCCTGCGGGGGCTGGCGGGTCAGGGCCGCCACATCCTGGTGTCCAGTCACATTCTGGGGGAGGTGGCCCAGCTCACGGACCGGATCCTGCTCCTGCTCCGGGGGCGGCTGCTGGCGGAGGGCAGTGTGACGGAAATCCGGGCCCTGCTGGACCGCCATCCCGTGGAGTTGCGGGTCCACTCGGAAGATCCTCGGGCCGTGGCCCGATGGGCCGTCGAGGAAGCCGGGCTGGCGGGCTTGCGCATGGAGGCGGGGGCCGTGGTCCTGTCCGTGGGCTCTCCCCGGGCCTTCCTGCCGCGTTTCCAGGACGCCGTGGCCCGGGGGGCCTTCCCCTTCACGGCCCTGAGTCCCCTGGATCTGGATCTCGACGCTGTCTTCCACTATCTCGTCCAGGATCACGCCTGATGAAGCGACCCTCTCCCCTTGCGACCTTCGTGGCAGTGTTCCAGGGCAACCTGCCCCGCCTGCTGCAGCTCCGGGGTTGGGTGCTGGCGGCCCTGCCCCTGGTGATCGTGGTAGGGGGGCTGCTGGTGTCGATCCTTTTGCGGCTGAACGGCACACCCATGGGGGCCGAGGCTCCCTGGGCCCTCTTCCGGCTGGGCCTGGCCCCGGTCATGGTGCCCATCATGGCCCTGGTGGCGGCTCCGGCGGGGATCAGGGAGGATCTGGAGCAGCGGGTCCTGCCCTTCCTGCTGGTGCGGCCCATTCCTGTCTGGGTACTGCCCCTGGCCCGGGGGGCGGGCTGGTTCCTCT
>JAFNAB010000175.1 GCA_017859955.1 Holophagaceae bacterium | reverse complement strand
AATAGGGGGTTTCCCCTCACCTTTCTGGTGTACCAGATACAGCAAAGGTTCCCTTAAATGACCGTCAATTCGACGTTTCTAGGGTTTTTCAGGGCCGACTATCTTACTTGACAATCAAGCGATCCATTTCCGCCTCGACTCAATCCCAGGCGTTAGCAGCGATTCTATTCCTATACAAAGAAGTGCTCGAAATCAATCTAGCCGAACGAATCAATTTGATAAGACCATTTAGACCGCAAAGGCTGCCTGTCGTATTGGATTTCGAAGAAATGCATCGAATCTTATCAACTCTCGAGGGAACCCCAAGATTGATTGTCGAGATTCTTTATGGAACTGGACTACGTTTACATGAATTTTTAAATCTACGAATCAAAGATGTGGATTTACATTCAAATCGCATCTTTGTAGTAGCCGGGAAGGCAAACAGGGATCGCATCACAGTGATTCCCAACACGGTAAAAGATAAGCTTGCCATTCATATTCAAAACGTCCAAAGGCTCCACAACGAAGACCTCAAGAAGGGAGTGGGATCCGCCTACCTGCCGTGTGCCTTAGGTCGTAAATATAAAAATATGGGAACTGCCTTTTTCTCACAATTTCTATTCCCTTCAAACGAATTATTTCACGATAAAACCACCGGCAATAGGGGTCGCTGGCATATTCACGAATCCACAGTGGCAAGAATCATTCAGTCTGCTGCAATCAAAGCAAACATCAACAAGCACGTGACCGCCCATACCATGCGTCATACGTTTGCAACCCATCTTCTTGAGGCCGGCGTCAATCTCAGAATTATCCAGGAATTGCTTGGACACAAGAGCCCCGAGACAACCATGATTTACACACATCTGGTAAGCGATAAACTGGCCAAAACCTCCAGTCCACTTGATACCCTCATTCAACGAATCAATGGCGATACCGCATGCAACCCATCATCCCCCCTGGCGTTGCCCAACCAAACAATCAACGCGGGCCCGACAGCCACAATCCTCTAATTCCCGCCCTGCGTCCCTCAATCTCGTCCCTTTCGCCCCTTCCGCCGGCCCATGGTCCGGCCAACCCTTTTCGTCAGGCCCGCCCCGGAGGCACAATGAACGCGCGTCCACTCCTCGAACTCATCCATGACTGGCACCCACGCCTTACCGCCCTCACGGAGGGGGATGCACAGATGATTGTCGGTTCAAAATGGAATCGAAAAGAGCTTCTCGGCCATCTCCTCGACTCCGCACTCAATAACCATCAGCGAATTGTCCGGCTTCAACAAGGAAACTTGGATGCCTTTCCTGGGTATGACCAAGAGCATTGGGTCATCGCCGGAGGCTATCAGGATTCCGATTGGTCTCAGCTTGTCACCCTTTGGCACCTATTCAATTTACAGTTGGCACGCGTCATCCAAAACGCTCCCGCCAGCGTTGCAGGCAATCTATGGATTGGGCATGATGCCGATCTCAGCTTCTTGATCCTCGACTACAATCGGCACTTACTCCATCACCTCAAAAAAATGCACTGCTAAATATGTTCCAGATCCAAGTTCCCACGCCATCTTTCTTATTTCAATCGTGATGCAAAGTTAATTTCTAGGACAACAGCAATATCCCACACAAAGAAGGAAGCATCTCATCATAACAACCGTATGAGGCCGAAAGAGCTCAGCATTATCAAAACCCAAGCTATGACGCTGCGCAAGAGAGCGCACTCCAACTGGCCAGAGACTCCGCAATATACGGAAGCTTCCGGTGTGCCTGTAGACCTTGATCGTGACGCAGTCCATTACGCAATGACTGCAAATATTTGACTAAGTCAATGAAGTGTTGACATTTTATACGTTCAGCCAAAGAGATAACATCACGGAGATACCGCCCCTCCCTTTTAACCAGTCCATACAGATTCGCTCTGCTATTCTCCTTCGTGCCCACCACGGGACCAATCCACAACCGAACCAATGGTTGCTGGCTCAATCCACGCGTTTCGTCAGGAGTCATCCCCCTCATGACCCACGAAGTACTATTTGCAAAATTCTTCATCACGTCTGAAAAACGCGCGAGGTGGACCCAATTTCTTTCAAACACCAAACGGCGCAAGGAAGTCCTCAATCGCCTGAGTCATGACCTGCCCTATATCCATGAACTGGCGACAGAAATACCCTCCATTCAAGACTTCCCAGAGGAACTCGAAAGACTCCTCAAGGAAAAGGGGGCCGGGCCCACATGCCATGTCATTGTCGATGGTCTCAAGATCGACGGGCATGAACTTCCGCTGACGGAGGCCATCAAAGCCGTCTTCCTGCATGACTCAGGCGCGATCCTTTCCTGCATTCCGGGACGCCTTGCTTATTACAAACCGGAACCCCCGGCACACGGACTCATCCTGGAACGGGTTCCGCGCTAAAGCGCTTCCATCAGAATCCAACCCTGTTATTTGCAAATAGCAAAACATTAACCATTACAAATCCATCAAACCCTCCCAACCTAAGCGGTCATGTCCACCCGAGCACGACAAGAGGGTTCCGTTTGCCTGGGTCTCCCTTCGCCCTCGCCCATGCAGGGGTTGAACAAATGAATGGCTTTATCCAACGTCACACGGATTCTCACGCGCTGTGCCGAATTTCAGACCATCGCCGATCCGCGCCATTTCCGCTACGCTCAACCCATTCTTTGCTTAGCCGCGAGCCTCCACTTCCACCAAGGGATCCCACCATGGACAAGATCATCTGGGACAACTCTTTCAGCGTTGGAGTGCCCACCCTTGACAAGCAGCACCAGAAAATCATTTCCATCATCAACCAACTCATCGCCGATCCAACCAGCGATTTTGGCTCCGTCAGCGTTGCCAAAATCCTGAATGAACTCACGCATTTCGCAAGTGAGCATTTCATCACTGAGGAAGACCTCCTTGCCAAATTTGATTACCCTGACCTGCCCAGCCAGCGGAAGGAGCATAAAGCCTTCCGCACCAGATTGGCTGGGTACTGCATGGAGGCGATGCATTCCAATTCAGCCATTCCGCTTCATATCCTGGCTTTCCTGAAGGGATGGTGGGTCGATCATATTCTGGTCAAAGACATGGATTACCGCCCCTTTCTCGCAAGTCGGGACGTCAAATAAGTGCTCAGTCCGCGCCCAATATCACACGCCGGAGTCACAGACTCAGACAGATGATGAAGGTCGTCCCCTTCCCGACCTCTGATTCAAGGCTCAGGCCACCCTTGTGTTTTTCCACGATCACATTGTGCACGATGGCGAGCCCCTGGCCGGTGCCCTGCCCTATGGGCTTGGTGGTGAAGAACGGATCGAAGATCCTGGGACGGATGGCATCCGGGATGCCAACCCCGTTATCTTCAACCTTGATCACCACATCGTTCCCAATCCGCTGGGTCGAGACCCGAATCATCCCCTTGAGGTCAGGAGAACCCTGATTCTTGGCTTCCTGTATGGCATGGGCGGCGTTGATCACCAGATTGAGGATCACCTGGTTGAATTCATTGGGAAAACAGGGCACTGGGGGGAGGTCCGGGTCGTAATCCGTCACCAGCTCGGCACAATATTTCCATTCGTTATGGCTGACGATCAGGGTGCTCTCGATGCATTGATTCAAGTCCACCGGGACCTTGGACTCTGAGCCTGGGTGACTGAATTCCTTCATAGCGCGAACGATGCGGGTGACCCTGGCCACGCCATCCAAGGTCTGGTCGATGGCCTTGGGAACCTCCTCGATCAGGTACCTCAGATCCAAAGCCGGCAGAGTGGCGAGCCCCTGGGGCTCCAGGAAAGGCAGGATGTCCTTGAATGCATCCCGAAGGAAGATGGTGTTGTCCCCGATGAACTGGGTAGGCGTATTGATCTCATGGGCAATGCCGGCGGCAAGCTGGCCGATGGCCTCCAGCTTGTGGGCCTGGCGGAGCTGGATTTCGAGATTGGCCTTTTCCATTTCATTGCGCTTGCGATCCGTGATGTCCAACAGGGTGCCGACGATCCCGACCACCCGACCCTCGATATCGAAGAAGGGGGCTCGGGATTCGATGGTGGTCCTTGGGCTGCCATCGGCGCAGGGCACTTCCGTCTCCAGTGTCAGGCACCTGCCCTGGCTCATCACTTCCATGTCGGTCTCGTAATGGGTCGGCGCGAGGCCCGGCGGTACCGGATCCCGCAAAGTCCTGCCGATCAGATCTGCCTTAGGGATGCCAAGGTAGTCCACAAACGCGCCATTACAGCCCAGGTACCGCCCCTCGGCATCCTTATAGTAGAGGGGCTGGGGGATGGCCTCTATGACCGTCTGGAAGAAGTGGAGCTGCTCGATCCGATCCTGTTCCCTGGCCTTGCGCTGAGTGATGTCCCGGAGGACAGCCACCGCATGCCAGCGTCCCCCCAGAAGCACGCTTGAAAGGGAAATCTCCAGAGGGGTTTCCCGTCCGTGCCGACTTCGGCCCATCAATTCTAGCGTCCGGCCATCAGAGTGCTCCGGCCCCAGAAAGAGGGCCTTCTGGAAGAGGTGTTCAAACTCGGCCCGGGCCTCGGGAGCCAACACAAGCCGGAAGAGATCCTGCCCTTGGGCATAGGTCGCCGGGTACCCAAAAACCCGTTCCGCCATCGGATTCCAGTACGTTATCCGGAAGTGGTTGTCTGTCATGAGGATGGCATCGCTCGCCGCTTCACCAACCGCCGCCAGCTTTTCCTGCATCTCGCGCAGGGAGCTTTCGATCTCCCGGCGCTTCTGACGCCCTTCGCAGCAGCTCGGCATCTTCGGGCGAGTCCTCCACCAACAGAAGGCTCAGGGCTTGGTCGGAAAGACTCATGGGCATGGCAGTGGGCCTCGGCGCCTCCCCGGAGGGCTGGAACGGGTCAGCCAATGATTCGGCAGAAGCCCGGGTCGCCATGAGAAATGACGGGTCCCGGCCCTTGGAAGCAATTTTGCGTGAACATCCATTGATGGATCGCCTCAGGGAACCATACTTCCGTTGCACCCACGCCGCCCATAAGGCCACCCGACCGCGGCCACCGGAGAACATCCATGGCCACCATCCTGATCGCGGATGAGCTCCCTGAGAACCGTCACAGACTGGCAGAGCTATTCCAGGAGCAGGGTTATCAGACTCTGGTGGCCGAAGATGGCGCGGAAGCTCTGGCCCAGGCCATGGTGGGACCGTTGGACCTGGTGGTCTCCGGATTGCCCCTGGCGCAGATCAATGGCTTCGAGCTTTGTCAACGAATGAAGGGGGATCCGATTCTGTGCAAGGTGCCCTTCATCCTCTGCACCCAGTCCCAGGATCGACGACAGGCGCGGCAGGGCCTCAGAGCGGGCGCGGATCGGGTCCTGTCAAACCCCTCTGGAACCGAACTGCTGGCCCTGGTCCGGGAACTGCTTACCCAGGGAAACGCCGGACGCTCGGAGCGCCAGCAGCCCACCAGGGTGTCGGCCCTGGAGTATCTTCACCAACGCAACGAAGCACTCTTCGAGTCTCTGGACCGGAAGGACCTGGACCTCCAGCGCCTGAACGACCTCTATACCCTGCTCCACAAGATCAATCGCACCATCCGGTCCAGCCGGTCCGAGGGCGAACTGCTGGAAGCGGCCTGTGGCCTCTGCATCGAATGGGGGAAGTTCGATCTCGCCTGGGCCGGCCTGATCCCTCCCCCGGGAGCGCCCCTGCGGGCGGACTTCCTGGCGGGGCCCCTTTCAGGCTATGCCCGGGATCTTGAGATTTCCCTCGATCCCGACATCCCCCAAGGTATGGGCCCCAGCGCCAGGTGCCTGCGGGAGAACCGGATCATCATCTGCCAGGATTGGCTCTCGGATCCCTCCCTGGCACCTTGGCGTTCGCAGGCACAAACCTTTGGAATCCGATCCAGCGCAGGCCTGCCGATTGTGACCGAAGACCGGGCCATCGCGGTACTGAACCTCTACTCCACCCTGCCGGGCTTCTTCACCCAGGAGCGCATGAACCTGATCGAGGCTCTGGCCCAGGACCTTTCCTTCGCCATTCAGAACCTGACCCGTCAGCGCCAGAAGGAGGAGGGCGAAAAGGCGCTCCGGGCCGGAGAGATGGAATACCGCGCGGCCTTTGACCAGGGAGCGGTGGGCATGGCCCAGGTCTCCCTTGAAGGGCGCTACCTGCGGGTCAACCGACGCTTCTGCGAGATCCTCGGCTACAGCGCAGAAGAACTGATCGGGTTCCATTTCAACCATTTCACCCATCCCGAAGACAGGGACGCGTCCTCCCAACTATTAAAAAATCAATTGATCGGCCATGACGAGACCTACAAGCTCCGCAAGCGCCTCTTTCGAAAGGATGGGGAAACCATCTGGGTTGAGTTGAGCGGGGGCCCGGTCCGGGGCCCGGATGGCCGGGTGCTCTATCTGCTGAACGCCTACGAAGACGTCACCCAACGGATGGCGGACGAGCGGAAGCTCCAGGAAGAGAAAGCCAAGCTCCAGACACTCATACAGACGATCCCCGATCTGGTCTGGCTCAAGGATCTGGAAGGGGTATACCAGTTCTGCAATCAACGTTTCGAAGCCTTCGTCGGGAGGCCTGAACATGAAATCAACGGCAAGACCGACTATGACTTCGTTGAAAAGGAGGTCGCCGATTGGTTCCGGGCCCACGACCGCCTCGCCCTGGAGACGGAAGGCCCATCTATCAACGAGGAGTGGGTCACCTTCGCTTCGGATGGCCATCGCGAGTTGCTGGAGACCATCAAAACACCGATTCGGGACGCTTCAGGCATCGTTGTCGGGGTCCTGGGAATCGCCAGAGATGTCACCCAGAGCCGCCATGACCAGGACCGACTGCGGAAACTCTCCAAAGCCATCGAGCAGAGCCCCGTGGTGGTGCTGATCACGGACCTCAAGGGCACCATTGAACATGTGAACCCAAGGTTCACGGAGATAACCGGCTACTCGCCGGAGGAAGCAATCGGCTCCAATCCTCGTATCCTGAAGTCCGGGACGACGCCAGCCCATGTCTATGAGGAGCTCTGGAAGACCATTTTGTCCGGGCAGGGATGGCATGGGGAATTCCAGAACCGGAAAAAGAACGGAGAACTCTACTGGGAATCCACGGCTATCTCCCCGATTTTCGACGAAGGGGGGGCCATCACCCATTTCGTGGCCCTCAAGGAGGACATCACGCCACTGAAGGTTGCCCAGACCGAACTTCAGACCCAGCTCTCCGAACTGCGCCGGTGGCACGCGGCCACCCTGGGTCGGGAGAGCCGTATCCTCGACCTCAAGCGCGAAGTGAACGAGCTCCTGGTTCGTCTCGGAGAGGAGCCTCGCTACGACAGCGTTCGGGAAAGGGGCACCCTGCCCGAAGGATTGGCACCATGAAGCCTCCCTCCCGAAGCTGGACGTCCCTGGGGCTTCTGATGGCCCTCTTTGCCCTTTTCTCCCTGGCCCTGGTCCTGGGGGGCAAGGCCCACTACCAGGAAGTAAGGAAGACGATCCAGAACCAGCACCACCGCGAACTCCAGACCATCAACAACCTGAAAATCAAGCAACTCACCGCCTGGAGAGATGAACGCCTGGGGGATGCGCGCCTGACCGCCTCGCGGATAGCTTCCACCCCGGAAAGGATGCGGTGGATCTCCCTCCCCTCGGATCAAGTGCAGCGCAGGGCATTGCAGCGGGACCTCATCCAGGTCTGGAACACCTACGGTTACCAGAACGTCCTTCTGATCGGCCAGGATGCCCAGCTGCTCCTCGCCGCAGCCCCCGGAACCCCACCCTTCGGGTCCGAATCCCGAGTCCTGGCGCAACTGGCCCTTGAAACCGGGAATGCGCAGATGGGAGATTTTTTCCGCACTCCCGGAACCGGTCAGGTATTCCTGGAGTTTGCCGCTCCCATCAAGGGGCCGGGCCAGCCGGGTCAAGGCGTGATCCTTTTGAGGGTCGACCCGGAAACCATGCTCTACCCCATCCTCCAGACCTGGCCGGGCCCCAGCGCAAGCGCAGAGATTCTGCTCCTCAGGAAAGAGGGTGAAAGAGTCCTTTATCTCAATCGATTCCGCCATATCAGCGATCCTCCGCTCAGTTTTTCAACTCCCATCACCCAGGCGGAATCCCTGACGAGCCTGGCGGTTATGGAAAGGAGCGGTCCCTATTGGGGCCCGGATTATCGGGGAATTGAGGTCCTGGCAGATACACAGCCATGTCTAATTAATAATTGGATTTTAATTTCAAAGTTAGATGGGCACGAAGTGCTAATTGAGGCCCACTTCCGCAAAAGGGCCATCCAGGTCTTCGTGGGTGGGGCCATCCTGCTGGCCGCAGCCCTGCTGGGATTCCTGTTCTACCTTGGGCAGGCCGGAATCTACCGGAATCTGTTCCAGGCCACTCAGTTCCTCCCGCCCTCGGCCCCAGAAGTCCCCGCGGAGAGGGTACACCGAGCCCAGGTCCTGGCCCGCGCGGCTGGCCTCGCCGTCATAGTGCTGGGCATGCTGGCGCTGCTGGGATGGGTTTTCGGAATCCCGGCGCTAAAAAGCATCCTCCCGGGTTATGTGGCCATGAAGGCTAACACAGCCATCGGCTTCCTGCTGGCGGGGGGAGCCCTTTCACTGATGGCCAGTCCCCAGCGGTCCCATCTTCTCCCGCAGGTCCTGGCAGGCCTCCTGACCCTGCTGGGCCTAGCCACATTCATCCAGTACATCTTCGGGCTCGATTTCCGCATCGACCAACTGCTC
>JAFNAB010000174.1 GCA_017859955.1 Holophagaceae bacterium | reverse complement strand
AACGCGAGATCCGAAGAGTCGGCGAAAACAAGAGTCGTCGGATCGATGTACGAATCGTAGCCGCCACCAATCGCGACCTGGCCCTTGGGGTGGCAAGCGGTGCATTCCGACAGGACCTGTACTACCGATTGAAGGTAGTCGAACTCCACTTGCCCCCCTTGCGGGAGCGAAGGGAGGACACCCTGACCCTCGCCCGCATTCTGCTCGCCGATGCTGCCATGCGATTGAAGCGGGACGTCTCAGGTCTATCCCCGAGCGCCGCAGACCATCTCCTGCGTTACAACTGGCCCGGCAATGTGCGCGAACTAGAGAACATCATGGAGCGGGCTGTTGCGCTCATGGTTGGCAATCGAGTGGAGGTGGAGGATCTTCCTGAAGAGATCCGGCACCCCCTGCATCAACCCAGGACCACCACAGGAGGCGTACGCCCCCTTGAGGAAATGGAGAAGGATCACATCCTTGCCGCACTAGAACTGAATGGCGGAAACCAGACCCATACCGCCAAACAATTAAAGATCGGGGCAGCCACCCTATACCGGAAGCTCAAGGCGTATGGACTGATCGACTCAAGACAATGTGCCACAACCTGCAGCAAAATCGCACCAAGCGGCTTCAGCAATCCTGTCAAGGCAGATCAATCAATCTGATTGAAGAGGCAGTCAGTCACCCTGCCCCCTCCATATTGATAAGGGAGGCAGACAGTCGCGCCAGAGGAGACTCAGGACTCAAACGCAACAAGGAGGCCTTCCGCGAACGCCAGGAAAGCATCAAAAAGCTACTAAAGGCAGACCAGAAGACAGTTCCGCCCGAAAATGCCCTGTAACGCCATGTAGCAGCTTGCCACAGACAGAATGACCAACAGGCGCCGCAGGTCGCGGTTAACTGAGTTAGGCCTGCCTTGCCCTTTGCCTTGCCGACTGAATTTCTTTGGCTGGGAATGTCGAACCACTCCCAACGAATTCCCAGAGCTTCAGGTTCCCGGAGTCCCAGTCCAATCATTACGCGCAGAATTCTGCGCATCCTTTCAAGATCCTTGACGGGCCTCTCCAGGTAAACCAGACTGCCCTTACCAACCCCATCCCACGGCGATCCAGAATGACGCTCGGCACAGTAAACCACGGCCTTCTCAATCCTTACCTGAAAGGGGTTGAGTCGGGAGACTTGGAGCGTCTACTCGCCTGCTTTGCGCCAGATGTCGAATTCCAACTGGCAGAGACCACCTCGGTTCTGGTTGGCAAGGATGCTCTCAGAGCCTTCTATCAAGAGCGATGGCATTCCTTCTCAGGTCAAAAGGCACTGCGAAGACGTAGCTTCACCAATGGGCTTGAGGTCATCACCATGGCTGAGATTGAAGTCACCATCCCAGAGATGGGGGAGGGGTTCTTCATTCTTCCCATAGCCCAGCGATTCGTCTTTGACTCATCCGGATTGATTGTGAAACTCACAGACTTCCTCGACTTCAAGAGCGCCATCCGCGCACCTCGACGGTAGGTAAACGGTAATGCTGGCGGTTAAAAGGCTGATGCCCCCTGTGGCGTGAATGCGCGCAGATATCATTATTATTTTATCTTAAATATTTAAAATTCAACATTTCAGCAAGTTCTCCCGTGAAGGAACTGCGCCACATACGACCGCCGAAAACGATGTCCACTTCCAAAGTCCTGTCACTGAAGAGGTCGCGTTTTCGATGTGCTGCAGGGCGGTCCGTGCTGGGACCAAAGCCAGGGAGAGACAGCGCAAACCAGTCAGTAGCCACCAGAGTCACGAATCTGCGACAGCCACGCCGATAGGCTCTTCAGTCGTGGTGGTTTAGGTCCGACCGTTGACCCAACGAATCAGCACCCCACCTTCGGCGCCCCCCCCTAGATTCACCTCGCCTTAGGGCCTAAGTTTAGGTAATCCGAACCAGGGGGACCATGTGTTGTCCGTCCATAAAGAAGGAGAACGCCATTTCAACTCTTCCACTTTCACGTTGGCTCTGGTCGGTCTGGTTCTTTTAATTACTATTATATTATCGTTAGCCTCTTTGATTTCCCTGCAGCGGGGACGCCATCGCGCCCTGGCCGAGTCGGCGACACATGCCCAGAACCTCTGCCTGGTCCTTGGCGACAACCTGTCTGAAACCTACGAAAAAATCAATCTGCAGCTCCAGGTCATTAAGGATGAGGTCGAGCGCAGCGCCATCTCCAGGCCCTCCGAAACAGCCCGCCTGGATTCAATTCTCCGTCTACTCAAGGCCAGAGTCCCTGCACTCGAAGGCATATGGGTCATCGACAGGGACGGAATCATCACCCACGGCCCCGGGCTGAAGACCGATTCCCGCGTCGATATTTCGGACAGGGATTATTTTCAACGCCTCAAGGCAAACCCGGAGGCCGGACTGGTGACATCCACCCCGGTTATCGGACGTATCACCAGAAGCTGGATATTGCTGGTCTCGCGGCGGATCAACCGACCTGATGGGAGCTTCGGCGGCATCGTTTCCGCAGCGGTGAGCCTCGACTACCTGACTCGCTTGTTCGCAGCTGTCGATCTGGGCCGCGAGGGCAGCATTTCGCTTCGCAATTTGAATCAAGTGATCCTGGTCCGCCATGCGGGCCCCCAAGGGGCTGAAAGCATGGTGGGTAAAGCCGCCCCCTTCCCGGAATTACAGAAGCGCATCCAACAGGGACATGCCAGCGGCGCTTTCACAGCCCTGTCCCGGGTGGATCACGTCGCCCGGAATTACGCATTCCTCCGCTTGCCCGGGAAGGAGCAGCTCCTCCTGGTGGGCTTGGGAAAGAATGAATCCCTGGCTGACTGGCGACGGGAAGTCCAATTGACCGCCACCTTCGCAGGCGGGCTGCTGCTCCTGACCCTTTCCTTTGCATGGGTGGTGAATCGAGCGTGGCGCCGTCAGCGGATGGCCATGGAGGCTTTGAATGTGGAGAAGTCCCGGTACCAAAGCATCTTCATGAATGCCTTCGAAGGGATCTGGCGGATGTCCCTGGATGGATCCATCAGCCAAGTAAATCCAGCCTTCGCCAGGGCCTGGGGCTATGCATCCCAGGAAGACATGATGGCGGAGATCAAGAAGATCCGGGACTTGCCCTCGGATCAAGAGGGGCAACTGGCCGAACTCGAAAGGAAGCTCATCAAGACAGGCCGCATCGATGGGCTGGAGGCAAAGGGCCGCAAGAAGGACGGAACCCACGCATGGTTCCTAGTCCACGCCCACCTTGTTCGCACTCCGGATGGAAAGCCCGCCTACTTCGAAGGCATGACCATCGACATCAGCGAACGCAAGGCAGCGGAACTGGAACGGGAACGGCTGATCCTGGAACTCAAGCAGGCGCCAAATCCCTTTTCCCGGATGCCTACGGGAAGCTGCATCCACCCACACCCCCTTCGGGCGGGGAAAAAGAGGGCTGAACACAAGTGTGTGAAGCCGTGGCCAGGACGTTCTGGGGGCGCAGGCATCAGCTATTCTGGGGAGTCCCCGCCTTTGCTCAAACCTTTTCAGGAGCCGATGCATGCCATCCACCGAAGAACGCGAAGCTCAACCCAGCCTGGGAGATTCCTGTCCGAAGTGCGGGTCGGAGATTGTCCTGAGGAACTGGCAGGGGCGATTCTTCGCCAAGTGTCGCCGGACGGCCTGCACCTTTGGATACGACACTGACAACCGTGGGAATCCGTCGGCCCGCTGCGGGGCCTGCGGGACTGGCCGACTGCAGACCTCCGCTACGGGTCAGGTCTGTGCAGACTGCGGAGCCTCGGGGACCCCCAAGGCAGCCGCACCCAAGCCCGCAGCCCCCAGTCCCTCCGGCCTGGGCCCCTGCCCCAAGTGCCAGAAGGGCACCCTCGCCGTACGTTCAGGGGCCTACGGCACTTTCGTCTCCTGTTCGGATCGCTGTGGACTGACCTACTCCAGCGATGAGCAGGGGGTTCCAGAGGGCGGCACCTGCAGCGCCTGCAAGGGGCCCGTGAAAAAGACCCAGAAGGGCTCACGCCTCTGCGTGCTCTGTGGAAAGTGGCAGGATGACAAGCCCGCCTCCCAGGTCAGGCCCGGCGCCCCCCAGGACGCGAACCTCCCCCCCAGACCCAAGCCAGCCCAGTGCCCCCGCTGTTCCGGCCCCCTGAAAAGCGTCTTCACCCGGCGCCAGAAGTGGGCCTATCGCTGCGACCCCTGCCAGGCCTGGTACGACGCCTGATCCACCCGGGGGTAAGGGCCATGAACGCAGGCTACTGCATCGGCTGGGACGTGGGCGGCTGGAACTGTGACCGGAACGCCATCAGCCGGGACGCCGTGGTGATCCTGGACGAGGCTCTGGGCATAGTGGGCAGGCCCTGGCGGGGTAACCTGCGGGAAAGCCTCAACACCGCAGCCTCTGCACGGGAATGGATCTGCGCCCTCTTCCGCCTCTGCGGGGCTCCGGAGCCTCCGGAGGACGGGCTTTTCACCCTGGGCATCGATACCCCTCTGGGCTTCTCCGAGCCATTTCTGCGCCTCGCCTCGGGCCTGGAAATGAACGGACCCATCGGGGAGTCCGCCACCAACCCCTACCTCTACCGCCAGACCGAGCGGTATCTCATCCAGCGGGGCATCCAGCCCCTTTCGGCCATCAAGGACATGATCGGCAGCCAGGCCACCAAGGGGATGCACGCCCTGGCCCGTTTCGCCCCCCACCGGATCGCCACGGGGATATGGAGCGACGGGGCCTGCCTGACAGCCATCGAGGCCTACCCGGCCCCATGCAAAGGCTCTCCCACGATCCTTGCGCTGCGCCAGGGGCTGCCCATCTTCGACCACGAGGACAAGAACGACGCGCTGACCTGTGCCCTACTGGCCCACCTCCTGGTCACGCGCCCGGAGTCCCTGGAAGGGCCCAGTCCTGGAATTCCAGAGCGGGAAGGATGGATCTGGGTGCCGAGAGACGCCCTTAGCCCCCCCAGCTACAAACTCGATGCCCCGCAGCGATTACCAGAGGTTTTCCATCCAGAAGGCCTATGATGAGGGGCAGTCCAACCAACCAGGGGGACCCCATGGAAAGATCTGAGAAGCTGCACGTGCTCCAGATCGCCGCAACGCTCGCCTCCAGATCCAGCGATCTGGACGGTTCAAACGAATTCAAGCTGAAACACGCTGCGGAAGCCGTCATTGCCTGCCTTGAAGATGAGAACTGGTGGAAGGTGGCCGAAGGGAACGCCCAGGAAAAGGCAAGCAAGGCCTGAGCAGACCTGGTCCAGGACGCCGGAAGCCTTGGATGGCCTTTGACCCTTGCCTGGTGGGGATGGCCAGCCTGACTTTTCAGGCAATGGCTACCACACAAGCACCATCACAACTCGATGCACATTGGAAAAATAAATGAAAAAACGCCACCAAACGGTGGCCAATACCAATTCATGAACTACATTGTTTGAACCATCTGCCATCGACATTCCAATTCACCCAGACCTTGCAAGGAGCCACCGATGCCCCCTCGCCACGAGACCTTCGCGGTACGCACCTTCTGCCATCCCTTGAGCCGGGAAGTGATCATCAGCGGAAGTGCCCGATTGGAGACGCAGAACCCACCGGAAGCTGCCTTCAGGATCAAATGCAATCGAGGCCATCTGTGCCCCCTGGTGTTCATCGAACGCCTGGAGGCCATGCCTCCCTGCCAGAGAACTCAATAGTCTCGAGAGGCCCGTCGATAAGGCTCGAGTCAAAACACCTCAGCTCATGCCCCTGCCACTTTTCCGGTGCACAGGGGAAAGTACCCTGAGCCTCAAAGGGGGCCGGGGGCTTCTCCGCGGGTTATCCACACGGGATGCGGATTACGGCTCGAGGCGCTGCCACAGGCCCTGGGAGGGGGGCGCCGGTGCCAGGGAGACCGGGTCCGCCACAGGCCCAGGCATCAGGTAGATGTCCACCTTTTCCCCGGCTTTCAGGCTGAAGTGGAAGGCGCTCGACAGGCCCCCCTCCTCCCTACTCCGGGTTTCCGAGGGAGCCAGGAGCTCTGTCCCCCCGGGATGCCGCTTGAGGACGTAGAGGTAACCGCTCCCGCCCCAGAGGACCAGGGCTCCATCGGGTTGCCGCTCCACCCGGAAGATAGGAAAGGGTGCCCGGCTGGCTTTGGCAGCAGCCCGGGGGGCTGGGGCGCTGGGGAGACTGTCCCGGGAGGCCTCGGAGGCACGCCCCGCCAGCAGAGCCTCTGCCTGGACCGGCGCATCCTCCCGGGCGGGGGCCTCCTCCTTTGCCCTGCCCTTGGACAAACGGGGGGCCTCGGCCTCTCGGCTCTTGTCGGCCTTCGGCAGGGGGGCCGGTCCCGGGGCCTCCGGCGTTGCGGTGGACTGCTCGGCGACGGGGCCAAGGGCGGCTCGCCGCGTCTCGAGCATGTAGGCGGCGGCCACCACCAACAGCAGACCCGCAGCCAGGGCCATGAACTGGGGGCGCAGCACCAAGGGTTTCCGGTGGGGGAGGACCGCCAGGAGACGCTTGCGTGCCTTTGGATCCGCCAGGAGTTCGCGCAGGATCTCTTCGTCCATCAACGCGTCGAAAAGGGCCTGATCCTTCAGGGCCGCCTTGAACAGCAGCGCCTTCTCCTCTGGAGAGAGGGTGCCCGTGGCATAGCCACCCAGCAGTTCTTCGGGATTCATGCCCAGCTCCCCCCCATCCACTCCAGCAGCTGCTTCCGGCAGCGGTGGTCCCAGGTGTAGACCGTGTTCAGGGACTCGGCGCCCAGCCTGTTCTGGATCTCAGCAAAGCCCCTGCCCTGGAGCTTGAGCCGGAAGATCTCCTGGCAGCGCTTCCCAAGCAGGGCCAGCCCCATGGCGAGCTTTTCCAGACGTTCACGCTTCTCGGCCGCTTCCTCGGGGTCGAGGGCATCCCCCGCCAGGGGGTGATCATCCACCGAGACCTGAAGGTGCTCCCCCCTGCGCGCCAGCTTCCGCTGCCAGGCGGCCAGCTTGAAACGCAGGATCTGGAAACAGAGGGGCACCAGCTCCTCCAGCAGCTCCACATGGCTGTATTTTTCGTGGAGCACCACAAGCACCTCCTGGGCCAGATCCTCGGCGGCCTCCCTTGCATAACGGGATGCCGCGAAGGCCACCATCCTTTCACGAAGGTGGTTCAGGATTTCGTCGCGGGAGAGGGAAATGGGAGGCTCCGGGTTGGGTGACCCTTGCAGTGTGAGACCCCGACCGCCACGAGGGAAGGGGCTCCACGGGGACCAGGCCCAGCTCCTGGAGTGATCCCAATCACCTCCAAAGCCAAGGAAATGAAATAAGGTCTGGACCAACCCGGGAAGGGGCGTATATTCGTTACTACGGTATCGATACTTTTTTCTCGATACACCGGACAGGAGCCACCCGATGGCCTACGGGTACAAGATCGGAAGCATCCCCATCACCACCGTCCAGCGGCTGGCCACCTACCTGCCCGCCCTGCGGGAGATGCAACGCCAGGGCCGCAGCATCGTCTCCAGCGCCAACCTGGCGGACATGCTCCGCCTGGAAGCCATCCAGGTCCGCAAGGACTTCGGCTACCTCGAGATCACCGGCCGGCCCAAGACAGGCTTCAAGATCGTCGAACTGATCGAGGCCATGGAGCGTGGCCTGAGCTGGAACCGGGTGTCCGATGCCATCCTGGTGGGCACGGGCCATCTGGGCACCGCCCTTCTGAACTACCGCGGCTTCGGCTATCACGGCCTCAACATCAACGCCGCCTTTGATATCGCCCCGGATCGGGTGGGGACCGTCATCAACGGGGTCGAGGTGCAGCACTTGGACGCGATGGGTGGAAGCCTGGACGCCGCCATGGCCATCCTCACGGTCTCTCCGGAATCGGCCCAGGCCGTCGCCGAGAAGCTGGTGCAGGCCGGCATCACGGGCATCTGGAACTTCACGGGTCGCACCCTCCTGCTGCCCGAGCAGGTCATCATCCAGGACCAGGACATCGCCATCGGGCTGGCCGTCCTCTCCGCCAAACTCACCGCCCGCGCCCGGGAGGCCATCGAGGCCGAATCCACCCTTCGGCCCTGAGCCGTAACCGACCGTCCAAGTACCACCCTCACCACGGAGCCCCTGCCCCGCAGGGAGCTTCTATCCAGAAAAGGAGCATGTCCATGCAACCCGTAGACGTCATTCCGCAGGCCTCTGCGGCAGGGGAGCCCTTGTCCATCGATGCGCTGGTCGAGCGCGTGCGGAAGGCCCAGAGGGTCTTCGCCACCTACACCCAGGAACAGGTGGACGAGATCTTCCGCGCCGCCGCCCTGGCCGCCGCCAATGCCCGCATCCCCCTGGCCCGTCTGGCCGCCGACGAAACCGGCATGGGCGTCATGGAGGACAAGGTGATGAAGAACCACTTCGCCTCCGAGTACATCTACAGCAAATACAAGGACGAGCAGACCTGCGGCTTCCTGTCCGTGGAGGACGCCTTCGGCACCGCCACCGTCGCCGAGCCCGTGGGCATCATCTGCGGCATCGTCCCCACCACCAACCCCACCT
>JAFNAB010000173.1 GCA_017859955.1 Holophagaceae bacterium | reverse complement strand
CGACAGACTCCCGGGGGGTATCGCACCTTCCTGCACAACCACGGTTTTCGAGGAGGCAAGTGATGGAAACAACCGTTCTCTTGGCGCACCTCCGGGATGCGGCGCTCTTCTGCATCCTGGGTCTGATCATTCTGGGGCTGGTCTGGCTCTTTCTCATCAAGGTGCTGCCCTTCTCCCTTCGCAAGGAGATGGAGGAGGACCAGAACACCGCCCTGGGCATTGTCCTGGGGGCCCTGATCCTGGGGATCTCCATCATCATCGCCGCGGCCATCCATGGTTGATCCGCAGGTCGAGGGGGAACCCGCCCTCAAGGCCCCCCTCATTTTCATCAGCGTCTTTCTCATTGCGGCCTGCGGGCTGATCTACGAACTGGTTGCGGGGACCCTTTCTAGCTACCTGCTGGGGGATTCGGTCCTCCAGTTCAGCACGGTGATCGGGGTCTACCTCAGCGCCATGGGGCTCGGGTCTTACCTGTCCAAGTTCATTACCCGGGGTCTGGCCCAGCGTTTTGTGGACCTCGAACTGGCGGTGGCCGTGGTGGGAGGGATATCCGCGCCCATCCTCTTCCTGGCCTTTGCCCAGACCCATGCCTTCCGGGTGGTGCTCTACGGCCTGGTGACGGCCATCGGGACCCTGGTGGGCCTGGAGATCCCCCTGCTGATGCGCATCCTACGCCACCAGGTGCGCTTCAAGGATCTGGTGGCCCAGGTGCTGACCCTGGACTATATCGGCGCCCTGGCCGCCAGCCTGCTCTTCCCCCTGCTGCTCATGCCCAAGCTAGGGCTGGTGAGGACCTCCCTGGTCTTCGGACTGGTGAATGCCGGGGTAGGGCTGTGGACCACCTTTTTGCTGCGCTCCCAGTTGAGCGGCATCCTGGCCCTGCGGATCCGTTGCGTCATCGTCATGGTGCTGCTGGCCCTGGGGGTGCTGGGGGCCAACCGCTTCACCCTCTCGGTGGAGGAGGAGATCTTCACCGATGAGATCGTCTACGCCAAGGACAGCCCCTACCAGCGCATCGTTCTGACCCGCGGGCGGGGGAGCTTTCAGCTCTTCCTCAACGGCAATCTCCAGTTCAGCAGCGCAGACGAGTACCGCTACCACGAGGCCCTGGTGCATCCGGCCTTCGCATCCCGCCCCGGGGCGAAGCGGGTCCTGGTCTGCGGCGGCGGGGATGGGCTGGCGGTGCGGGAGATCCTCAAGCATCCGGAGGTCCAGCGGGTGGTGCTGGTGGATCTGGATCCGGTCATGACCAAGCTTGCGAAGGATATGCCCATGCTCCGGGCCTTGAACGGCGGGAGCCTCTCGGACCCCCGGGTGAAGGTGGTCAACGCCGACGCCATGATCTGGGTTCTGGAGGACCGCAGCGAGGCCCCCTTCGATGTGGCCATTGTGGATTTCCCGGACCCCAACAGCTATGCCGTTGGCAAGCTCTACACCACCCGTTTCTACCGCTGGAGATCAACCGCCTGGACAACCAGGTGCTGGTGCATTTGTATGCGGCGGAGTGGAAGCGGTGGTCGTGATGAAACGCCGCACCTTCCTCTCTGCCGCCGTCGCCCTGCCGCTCGCCTCCCTGGCCTGCGGGAAAAAGAAGGCTCCGGAGATCCCCTGCGCCTTTGCGGGGCCTTCCCTGGAACTGGGCCACGCCCTGAGGGAAGGGGTGCTCCCACCGCCTGACTCTTACGAATCGGTGCCTGTTCTCATCGTGGGCGCTGGCATCGCTGGGCTCAGCGCGGCCTGGCGGATGGAGGGGGCGGGATTCAGGGACTACGTGCTTCTGGAAATGGAAAACGAAGTCGGGGGTACCAGCCGTTCCGGGGCCAACGCCATCAGCCCCTTCCCCTGGGGAGCCCACTACGTCCCCGCCCCGACCAGGGAGGTCAAGGCCCTGGTGCGGCTGCTGGACGAGGCGGGGGTGATGGAGGGCTACGACGCCAAGGGGGAGCCCATCTTCGCCGAACAGCACCTGATCCATGCCCCGGAGGAGCGCATCTTCGAGAAGGGGCAGTGGTGGGAGGGGCTGTATCTCCACCTGGGGGAGAGCCCGGAGGAAAAGCGCCAATACAAGACCTTTTTCGACGAGGTGGATCGCTGGACCCGATGGAGGGATAGACAAGGACGCCGGGCCTTCACCCTGCCGCGTTTCCGGGGATCCGACGCCCCGGAGGTGCGGGCCCTGGATCGCCTCAGCTTCGCCCAGTGGCTCGATGAACGGGGGCTCACTTCAGAGCGGCTGCGCTGGTTCCTGGACTATGCCTGCCGGGACGATTTCGGGGGGCGCCTGGAGACCGTCAGCGCCTGGGCCGGACTCTTCTATTACGCCTCCCGCAAGGAGGGGCCGGGGGAAGAGAGCCGCCCTCTCCTGACTTGGCCCGAGGGGAACGGTTTCCTGGTGAATCACCTCAAGGGCTGCTGCGCGGATCGGGTCCGCACGGGCATGGCTGCCACCCGGATCAGTCCTGTGGAGGGTGGAATCGAAGTGGCGGCCTGGGACGCCAGGCAGGGCAGGGCGGTGGGGTGGCGGGCCCGGAAGGTCGTCTTCGCCGGTCCAGTGGCGATGGCCGGGCGGCTGATCCCCCAGTTGGCCCAGGCGCGCGGGAAGACCCACTTCCAGGCCTTCCAGGCCAGTCCATGGATGGTGGCCAATCTCACGCTGAAGGCCAGACCCCGGGAGACGGGCTTCCCCGTGGCCTGGGACAACGTCATCCGGGATAGCTCCGGCCTGGGCTACGTGGTGGCCACCCATCAGACCCCCCATGATCGGGGACCTACGGTCTGGACCTACTACCACCCCTTCACCGGGGAGAGCATCCGCAGCGAATGGATACGCATGCTCACGCTGGACCCTGCGGCCTGTCGGGATCTGATCCTGGGGGACCTGCGGCGGGTGCATCCCGATATCGACGCTTGCGTCACCCGCATCGACATCATGCGCTGGGCCCACGCCATGGTGCGGCCCCGGGTCGGCCTTCTCTGGGGGCCTGAACTCGAGTTGGCCCGCCAGCCCTTCATGGGTATCCACTTCGCCCACTCCGATCTCTCGGGTTTCGCCCTCTTCGAGGAAGCCCAGGATCACGGACTGAGGGCTGCGGAGGAAGTGCTGGGAGCCCTGGGACTGAGCGGAAACAGTTGGCGGAGCTGAATGGCACTGCCCGGATGGGCGACAGTCTCTGTTGATTGGTCGCCCCGGCATGCCGGTTGGGCGTCAGGCTGTTCGGGGAGAAGGGCCAGGGTTGCAAACTTAGCGCGAACCCGTGGTTCCTCAGGAGGTCCCCCATCCGCGTCCGGTCTCGAACCCGTGTTGCTTCGGCCTTGTCGACCCTGCGCCGCCAAGGCTATTCGCTGATCGAGCTGCTGGTGGTATTGGTCATCGTGGGCGTGCTGGTCATGGTCGGTGTGTCGAAGATCGGCAGCCGTTCAGGCGGGGCTGTGCGCGCGACCCTGGACGAGCTGGAAGGCACGTTGTCAACAGCCCATAAACGCTGTGTGGCCACGGGCCGGGACGTCACCATCGCCGTCCAGGGTGAATGGACGAGTACCAACCCTTTCCTTTTGGCCTATGGGGACTCAACGAGTCAGGCTGGCGTGGCGGTCCCGAGTACGACCATTCTCACGCAAGGGCTGACCTCGTCCGAAGCCTATCGCTTCCTTCCCACGAGCCGCGACTGCCTTCATGCAGGGGTCGTGGTGACGGGAAGCGACTGGTGGTCCGTGGCCGCCTCCGGCAATACGGCACTGTCCTCCGTGGACCCCTTCAAGAACATGGATTCCTTCAAATCCCTGCTCAGCGATCCCCGATCAGACCCGGGGAACCTCTCCAGTCTGGGGGCGGTGAGGATCAGTGGCGTCAACAAACGCTTCAATACCTCCTTCTACATTGCGGTGGTGGGGATCCGGAATGGTGAGGCCATCACGGGTGGTCCCATGGGGCTGATCGTGGTCCTGAACAACGGGGCCACGATCTACAAGTTCTACAACCCTGGCTCGAGTGAAGGGAATGATGCATGGAGGAAGCTGTGAATCGAGGGCGGCTTCGGTACCGGCAATCCGGTTTCAGCATGGTGGAGATGCTGATGTCAGCCTTCATCCTGGCGATTGGCATCCTGGGGCTGGCCATGCTCCAGGCCATGTCCCTCAGGGCCTCCCGTGGTGGGAAAAGCCTCCATACCGCCGTCCAGCTGGCCGACGGGGTCATGGACCAGATCGAGATGGAAGGACGGCTGGGCTGGCTGAACATCACGGACAGCGCCTATACGACCCCTGGCACCCTGTCGCAACTCCAGTACATCGGCAAGGGCACGGTCTACCTCGGCTTCGATGCCATGGGGGTGGCCACCACTTCCGCTCCCGTCTCGGACAAGCCCACGGCCTTCTACGTCGCCACCGCCGTAGAAGGGGCGGCTACCACGGGGAGCACGGGGAAGTACTCGGACTACACCGTCACCGTGACCTTTGTGGACCAGACCACTTCCAACGGCACCCCCATTTCCCGAACCGTGACGCTCACCAGGCGGGTGCTCCATGGCTGAGATCCGAAGTATGCGGGGCTTTTCTCTGGTCGAACTCCTGGTGGCGCTTGTCTTTACCATGCTTCTCATGACCGGCATGGCCTCGGTGTTCAAAGCCAGTCTGGGCACCTTCTATGGCAGCGGAGAAAAGCTCTCCAGTGAACGTCGCAATCGCATGTCCATTGACCTCATCGGCGAAGACTTGAACAGCGCCGGGATGTATCTCGCGGATCTGGCCACCCCCCCTTCCGTAAGCGCTGATGTCCCTCCCTTCCGCATTGTGCCCAACCCCAGCACCATCACCGGGGTCACCCAGGGGGCAGATGAACTCTACTTCTACATGGACGAGCCCCTCCCTTTCGAAGGAACACTTTCCAGCAGTGCCAGTTCGACCAAGACAGCCGCGGAACTGGTTGCTTCGGAAAGTGCCGCCTCCGCCTCCGATTACACCTACACGGTGGACTGCCAGGAGTCTTCCTACGCGAAGATGGTCAAGGTCGGACAGACTTTCATCTTCAAGGACTCCTGGGACAGCGGGTACGTGAACTCCGTTTCCGTGTCGGGTTCTTCGGTAACGGTGGTGGCTGGGACCAATGCGGCAGCTTCCATCACGGGAAGCGGCTCCCTGGGGATCCCATCCAAGGCCAAGCACATCACCGGTAGCGGTGTCCTCTTCATCAAGCCTGCCCAGCTCGTCAAATACAGCATCCAGCTTCTGAAGCTCGACCCCGACCCAGACAATCGGAACCCGGCTGGCATACCCTGTCTCGTGCGTGACCAGGGTACCTACAGCACCTCTGGATTCACCGCGGATACGACCCTCCGGCAGATTGTCAGTGAAAACGTTACGGGTTTCAGGGTCTATCTGAGTGCAGACTCCGGCCGCAACTGGATCGGAGGCAGTGCCTACTCGACATGGGCCTTGATCCGGGCGGCCATCGACTCCCAGCTGGCGACGGTAGGGCGGGCGGATTACACGACCACCGAGAACAGTGAGCACTGGTTCCGGTCCATTCCGGTGGTGGTGAGAGTGGACGTCACTACGCGTACGGCCAATCCCCGGACGGAGTTCTCGGATTCGGCCACACCCACCCTGGCTTACAAGGAACAGACCCAGAGCCTGGTCATGGTGCCTCGCCACTTCGGTCTGACGATGAATTGATGGGAGGTTTCCCCGTGGTCCGTTCCATGGTGCTACGCCGACATGAGGCCCAGCGCGGTGGGGTCACGATTCTCGTGACCCTCATGCTTCTGGTGCTGTTGACCATCGCCGCCCTGGGCATGGCCAAGAATTCCTTCCGAGAGGTGGTGAGCTCAGGCGTGGGCCGCCAGGGGGCCATGGCCCGGAATGGGGCGGATTCCGGCATCGAGTGGTCCATCTTCTGGATGGACCTCAACAACAGCTCCAGCGCCAGCGGGGCGGCATCCAACCTGGTCGCCTTGAAGACGGCCTTGCTGGCGGATTCCACCCTGGCCGGTAAGGCCTGGGATGTCATGTCCGGAACGCCTGCCACCCCGACGAGCTATGTTCCGGGCAGCCTGTCCGCCGTGACGCTTCCCAGTGTGAGCAGCACCTCCGGAACCATCCACACCCAGACCTTCGGCCTGGGCATCACCCGGATGGGCAAGCTGCCCGTGGCGGATACCAGCCAGGGGGCGGGAAGCGGAGCTTATGCCCCGTCCACCGGAAGTGAAGCCAAGCAGGCCCCGGACCTCTGGGCCATCCGAAGCGATTCCCAGGTCGGCGTGGCGGGGGTGACCTTCACTCACGCCAAGGAAGTCTGGATTTCAACGCCAGTGCAGTAGTCGTGGGAGCTTTCATGTTGACTCATATCCGTGGCGCATTCATGGCCATTCTTCTGCTCGCGGCGTGCGCGGGCCTGCCGCTGTCCGCCCAGCTCGACACCCGCCTGCAGAGCAGCAATACGGACTTCCTGGATCTGTACCAGCAATCCACCCAGACCAAGGTGAAGCCGGAAATGTTGACGATTTTCGACTTTTCGGGGTCGATGGCGCGCCTGATGTACCATCCGCTCTACCCCAATACGGATGTTCTGGACAATGCGGACTACGCGTACATG
>JAFNAB010000172.1 GCA_017859955.1 Holophagaceae bacterium | reverse complement strand
AAGCCGTCTATCTCTGCTCCGCCCTGGTCCTGCCCGAGCACCGCCGCCAAGGCATCGCGCAGCGGCTCATCCGCGAATCGCTGCAAGCCATCTGCGCAGAGCACCCCATCCAGGCCCTCTTCTACTGGTCCTTCAGTGAGGTGGGCGAGAGCCTGGCCCAACGACTTGCCAAGGAATTCAGTCTGCCCCTGAGATGCAGGCCCCGCTCAACGCAACTCTGAGCGACGGGCATATACCCCGTCGAAGATCGCCTCCAGGCCGGCATGACTGCCCCGCAGCCCCGCCACCACTCGACCCGCCCAGTCGAAGTATTCCAGGCGGCGCTCCACGGACCATCCCCTCGGCGCGGAACTGAGGATGTCCCGAAGATTGCATATCTTGTCGGCCAGTTTCACCAGCTTGGCGCCAGGGGAGCAATGGGGGGCATGCTCGACCTGGAGCTGCTTCCGGACCGATTTCTCCAGAGACTTGTCGTCCGTGACCTCCAGCACGATGCCCAGGATCGCCGGACCGAAGACCCGCCCCAGCTCTTCTGGTGTCGTCTCCGTATCCTCGATGGTGTCATGGAGCACGGCGGCGCAGAGGACCACCGGATCCTCGACGCCACCCTCGTTGACCAGCAGATCCGCAAGGGCGATGGGGTGGTTGATGTAGGGAGAAGCCTCCGGATCCTTGCGCCGCTGGTTCCGGTGCTTTTCAGCAGCAAAGGAAAGCGCCTTGAGCAGCTCCCCCGTGAACCCTGCATTGCACCCAGTCCCCATGGAGACCCCCGATCTCCTTCGATCTTCCACCCGGACGGCCCGACATCAAGCCTTTTTAAGAGCCGCCAGGCGACTCCCGGTCCCCTTCCCGGGAATCCGACCGATCCGGTGGATGCGTCCCGAGAGACAGGCCCGGCACATCCCCGCCGTCTCCTGGATGCAGGCCTTGCCGGGATAAATCTCGTAAAGGATCCGGTACTCCGGCGGGGTCATGTTGGGCATCACGATATTGGCCCCCCGGCACAGCCCCAGCTCTCTCCCCTGCTCCGGATCGATGGTGGCCAGGGCCGTGGTGCTGGGAAGGTTGGCCTCGGGACAGATCAGGCGGGCCAGGGCGACGGTCTTGAGGGTCGTGAGTTCGTCGTTGGGCACCTGCTGATCCCCAGCCTGGAGCCGCAGTTCCTCGGCCAGGGCGCCGCCCAGGGGGGTGCGCTCGCTGGGGATGAAGGGGCCGATGCCGATCATGTCCAGGTCCAACTCCCGGAAGACCTCAAGATCCCGGGCCAGGATGTCCCAGGTCTGGCCGGGGATGCCCACCATGATGCCGCTGCCCACCTCGTAGCCCAGATCGCCCAGGCGCTTGAGAAGGGCGATACGGTCCGGCAGCGCCCCGGGCCGGGAGGGGTGGATGCGGCGGTAGAGTTCAGCGTCGGAACTTTCGAAGCGGAGCAGGTAGCGATCGGCCCCCGCGGCCTTCCAGGCTCGCAGCTCGTGCTCCTCCCGTTCCCCCAAGCTGAGGGTCACCGCCAGGCCCGTCCGCTCCTTGATGCGCACTACGAGTTCGGTGATGAAAGCCTCGGTGAGCCCTGGATCCTCTCCCCCCTGAAGCACCACCGTTCCGTAACCATAGGCCTTGGCCTCCTCGGCACAGGCCAGGATCTCCGCCTCGCTCATGCGATAGCGGCGGATGCCGACGGCGCCGGCACTGATGCCGCAGTACTGGCACTGGCGGATGCAATGGTTGGAGATCTCAATGAGCCCCCGGAAATGGACCTCGGGCCCGACATGGGCCGCCCGGACCGCGTCCGCCCGGGCCCAGAGATCCTCCAGCCGCGCTTCATCACGCTCCTTCAACCAATGCAGAATCTCCTCGCGTTCCATCCCAACCCCATCACGAAGGGCAATACTAACAAAAAAAGTAAGAATAACCCCCGGGAAAATCTCACAAGACCATCCTAATACTTGTTTTTATTTAACTTAAATAGTCAAATTTACCACTTGACTTAGCCATCAAGGGGCCCAATAATTCCCCATGCTTCTTACTCTGTTGGTAAGAATCACATCCAGCAAGAGACCCCATGCGACACTCCCCGGATCCCAGAATCCCCCAGCCACCCTCAGGGAGAGATCGCGACTGTCGCTGAATCCACGCTTGCCTGCGGTTGCCCGGCCATCCCGCCACGTGTGGGCAGGCCTTTCTCTATCCAGCCTCGAAAGATCCCGCCCATGAGTCGATCCAGTTCCAGCCGCAGCCCCGGTTTCGGGATCAGCCTCGGCATCACCATCAGCTATCTGAGCCTGATGGTGGCCCTGCCCCTCGCCGCCCTGGGAGCCAAGACCTTCAGCCTCTCCTGGCGCGTCTTCTGGGAGACCGTCACCTCGCCCCGGGTCCTGGCCTCCTACCGAATCAGCTTCGGCGCCGCCTTCGCGGCGGCGGTGGTGAACGCCGTGCTGGGCCTGCTGGTGGCCTGGGTCCTGGTGCGCTACCCCTTCCCGGGGAAGCGCCTCGTGGACGCCGTCATCGACCTCCCCTTCGCCCTGCCCACGGCGGTGGCCGGCATTTCACTCACGAAGCTCTACGCCCCGGAAGGCTGGTTCGGTCATCTCCTGCCCTTCAAGGTGGCCTATACTCCCCTGGGCATCAGCATCGCCCTGCTCTTCATCGGCCTGCCCTTCGTGGTCCGCACCCTCCAGCCAGTGCTGGAGGAGTTGGGCACCGAGCTGGAGGAAGCCGCCGCCACCCTGGGGGCTTCCCGCTGGCAGACCCTGCGCCGGGTGGTCTTTCCCGAACTGGGCCCGGCCCTGCTGACAGGCTTCGCCCTCGCCTTCGCCCGGGGCATCGGGGAATACGGCAGCGTGGTCTTCATCAGCGGCAACATGCCCATGCGGACCGAGATCACCCCGCTGCTCATCATCACGAAGCTGGAGCAGTACGAGTACGCCCAGGCCACCGCCATCGCCGTCGTGATGCTGTTGATCTCCTTCGTCCTACTCCTGGGCATCAACCTCCTGCAGCGCCGCATCTCCCGGAAGGTGAACCATGGCAGCTGAAAGATATCTCACGCGGAGCCGCGGAGGGCGCGGAGGAAACGCCAAAAAGACTGCTCTCCTGCCTGCCCTGCCCTCTCCGCGTGCTCCGCGCCTCCGCGTGAGGCCCCTTTCCTGGAGACCCTGATGTCCGCCGCCTCTGTCCGTGAACCCTTCTGGGTGCGCCTGCTCCTGACCCTGGTGGCCCTGGCCTTCCTGGCGGTGGCCCTGGTGGCGCCCCTGGTGGCGGTCTTTCACCAGGCCCTCAAGGATGGCCTGGCCCTCTACTTCGCTTCCTTCAAGGATCCCAACGCCTGGGCGGCCATCCGCCTGAGCCTGGTGGCGGCGGCGGTGGCCGTGGCGCTCAATACGATCTTCGGCCTTGCCGCCGCCTGGCTCCTGGCCCGCTTCCGATTCCGGGGCAAGGGCTTTCTCACCACCCTCCTGGATATCCCTTTCGTTGTTTCACCGGTGGTGGCGGGTCTCATCTTCGTCCTCCTCTTCGGCGCCCAGGGCTGGTTCGGTCCCTGGCTGGATGCCCACGACATCCGCATTGTCTTTGCCCTGCCGGGCATCATCCTGGCGACCACCTTCGTCAGCCTGCCCTTCGTGGCCCGGGAGATCCTGCCCACCCTCCAGGCCCAGGGCACCGAGGAGGAAGAAGCCGCCCGCATGCTGGGGGCCTCCTCCCTGCGCACCTTCTGGCGCGTGACCCTGCCCAACATCCGCTGGGCCCTCTTCTCGGGCATCGTCCTCTGCACCGCCCGGGCCCTGGGGGAATTCGGCGCAGTATCCGTGGTCTCCGGCCACATCCGGGGTGAAACCAACACCCTGCCCCTGCACGTCGAGATTCTCTACAACGAGTACCAGTTCACCGCTGCCTTCGCCTGCGCATCACTCCTGACCCTCACGGCCCTGGTGACCCTGCTTTTGAAATCCCTTCTGGAATGGCGCATCCGCGCCGCGGCCCGACGAGCCCTGGAGATCCCCTCATGAGCATCGAGATTGCGAACCTCCACAAGCGCTTCGGCCAGCACACCATCCTGGAGAACCTGAACCTCAAGGTCGAGACGGGGCAACTGGTGGCCCTCCTGGGCCCTTCGGGATCGGGCAAGACCACCATCCTGCGCATCATCGCCGGCCTTGAGCAGGCGGATGCGGGTACTGTGATCCTCAATGGCCGCGACACGACCCAGGACCCCCTGGACAAGCGCCGGGTCGGTTTCGTCTTCCAGCACTACGCCCTATTCCGTCACATGACCATCTTCGAGAACGTGGCCTTCGGGCTCCAGGTCCGCCCCAGGGCCCAGCGCCCCTCCAAGAAGGACATCTCGGATCGGGTGCGGGAGCTGCTCTCCCTGGTGCAGCTCGACTGGGTGGCGGACCGCTACCCCCACCAGCTCTCCGGCGGCCAGCGCCAGCGCGTGGCCCTGGCCCGGGCCCTGGCGGTGGAACCCGAGGTGCTGCTCCTGGACGAGCCCTTCGGCGCCCTGGACGCCAAGGTGCGGGCCGAGCTGCGGCGCTGGCTGCGCAAGCTCCACGACGACACGGGCATCACCTCCCTCTTCGTGACCCACGATCAGGAGGAGGCCCTGGAGGTCGCAGACCGCATCGCCGTCCTCCACCAGGGTCGCCTGGAGCAGGAGGGGACCCCCGAGGAGGTCTACGAGCACCCCGCCAACCCCTTCGTCTTCCACTTCCTCGGGGATGTGAACCTCTTCCATGGCCGGGTCCACCAGGGCCAGGCGGAGCTGGCGGGCGTCAGCCTCCCGGCCCCTGGCCATGAGGGCGCCGAGAACGCCCCCGCCGTCGCCTTCGTGCGGCCCCACGATGTCGAACTCAGCCGGGAGCCTGAACCAGGGGCCCTGGTGGCGGAGATCACCTCCATCCACAGCTTCGGCCCCCTGGCCCGGGTCCAGCTCCGAGACCACCAAGCCGAACGCGACCTGGAAGCGGCCCTGCCCCTCGAGCGCCTGCGCGCCCTGCGCCTGACCCTGGGGGAGGTGGTCTTCGTAACGCCTCGCCAGGCCAAGGTCTTTCTGGACCAGCCCACCGAAGCCACCGGAACCTGGGGGATCTGATGAGTCAACTTCCGACCGCCGAGAGCCTGCTCTCCTGGGCCGTCGGGCACTTCGGGCAGAAGCTCACCTTTGCCTCCAGCTTCGGCGCCGAGGACATGGTGCTCCTGGATCTCCTGTTGGCCGCAGACCCCAAGGCTCGGGTCTTCATTCTGGACACGGGACGGCTCCACCAGGAGACCTACGATCTGATCGAGCGGGCCCGGCTCCGCTACGGGCGCTCCTTCGAGGTCTACGCTCCCCAGGCTGGCCACCTGGAGCGTCTGCTGACGGAATCGGGGCCCAACTCCTTCTATGAGTCCGTGGAGGCCCGCAAGGCCTGCTGCTACGTGCGCAAGGTGGAGCCCCTGGGCCGCGCGCTGGAGGGTGTCGAGGCCTGGATCACGGGCCAGCGCCGCGCCCAGTCCCAGACCCGCACCGAACTCGCCCTGGTGGAACGGGACGAGGCCCACGGCGGCATCCTCAAGCTCAACCCCCTGGCGGACTGGAGTGAGGAACAGGTCTGGGAGTACATCCGCGAGCACAAGCTCCCCTACAACCGCCTCCACGACCAGGGCTTCCCCTCCATCGGATGCGCCCCCTGCACCCGGGCCGTCCAGCCCGGCGAAGACCTGCGGTCCGGACGCTGGTGGTGGGAGAACCCCGAGCACAAGGAGTGCGGGCTGCACAAAAGATAAAAGCAGTCTCACGCGGAGACGCGGAGGGCGCGGAGAAAGAGATCACGGAGTCTTTCCCCGCCCACCTCATTCCCTCCGCGACTCCGCGCCTCCGCGTGACCTTTCTTTCCTGAATCTGTGATCTGGAGTTCCCATGACCCATCGCGTGCTCTCCCACCTCGAACGCCTGGAGGGCGAGGCCATCCACATCCTGCGGGAGGTGGCGGGGCAATGCACCAACCCGGCCCTGCTCTTCAGCGGCGGCAAGGACAGCGTGGTGCTCCTGCGCCTGGCGGAGAAGGCCTTCCGGCCCGGCAGGTTCCCTTTCCCCCTGGTCCACATCGACACCGGCCACAACTATGCCGAGGTCATTGACTTCCGGGACCGCCGGGCGGCGGAGCTGGGCGAGAAGCTCATCGTCCGCACCCTGGATGAGAGCATCGCCAAGGGCCGCATCGTCCTGCGCAGTGCCACAGAGAGCCGCAACCGGCACCAGAGCGTGACCCTGCTGGATACCGTGGAGGAGTTCGAGTTCGACGCCCTCATCGGCGGGGCTCGACGGGACGAGGAAAAGGCCCGGGCCAAGGAACGGGTCTTCAGCTTCCGGGACGAGTTCGGCCAGTGGGACCCCAAGAACCAGCGGCCCGAGCTCTGGAACCTCTACAACGCCCGCATCCACAAGGGCGAGCACATGCGGGCCTTCCCCATCTCCAACTGGACTGAGCTGGATGTGTGGCAGTACATCGCCGAGGAGGGCCTGGAGCTGCCGGAGATCTACTTCGCCCACGAACGGGAAGTGGTGGAACTGCCGGGGGGCGCCCTGCTGCCGGTGACTGACCTGACCCCCATCCCCGCCGGGAAGAGCTCGGTGCGCCGCAGCGTGCGCTTCCGCACCGTGGGCGACATCAGCTGCACGGCGCCGGTGCTCAGCGAGGCAAGGACGGTGGAAGACATCATCAAGGAAACCGCCACCACTGAGATCACCGAGCGGGGCGCCACCCGCCTGGATGACCAGACCAGTGAGGCCTCCATGGAACAGCGGAAGAAAGAGGGGTACTTCTGATGGAAAAGCAAATTACACCACAAAGGCACCAAGGGCACGAAGGAGCACCAAGAAAGGAACAAGAGAAAGACAAAGAGGCTTTTCTTGGTGCTTCCTTGGTGCCTTCGAGTCTTGGTGGTGGAATTCCCGACAACGGTCTGCTTCGCTTCATCACCTGCGGCAGTGTGGACGACGGCAAGTCCACCCTCATCGGCCGCCTCCTCTATGACAGCAAGGCCATCCTGGCGGACGCCATGGATGCCCTCGCCAAGAGCAGCCGCAAGCGCGGCCTGGAGGAAGTGGACCTGAGCCTCCTGACGGATGGCCTTTCCGCCGAGCGGGAGCAGGGCATCACCATCGACGTGGCCTACCGCTACTTCAGCACCGGCACCCGCAAGTACATCCTGGCGGACGCCCCGGGCCACGAGCAGTACACCCGCAACATGGTCACCGGGGCCTCCACCGCGGACCTCGCCATCGTCCTCATCGATGCCCGCAAGGGGGTGCTGCCCCAGACCCGCCGCCACACGACCCTGGCCCACCTCATGGGACTGCGCCACATTGTGGTGGCCGTGAACAAGATGGATCTGGTGGACTACGATCAGGCCGTCTTCAGCACCATCCAGGCCCAGGTGGGAGCCTTCGCCAGCAAGCTGGGCATTCCCCAGCTTCATTTCATCCCCCTGTCTGCCCTCAAGGGAGACATGGTGGTGGACCGGGGAGAGCGCCTGGACTGGTACCAAGGCCCCACCCTGATGGAACTCCTGGAGAGCATCGAGCTGGACTCCTCCGAGCAGGACCAGCCCTTCCGCTTCCCGGTCCAGCTGGTCTGCCGCCCCCGCACCGAGGAGCTCATCGACTACCGGGGCTACCAGGGCCGGGTGGAGAGCGGGCGCATCAAGCCCGGCGACGCCATCACGGTGCAGCCCTCGGGGGCCCGCTCCAGAGTCCGCCGTATCGAGCTCTACGGGAAGGAACTGCCGGAGGCCGTGGCGGGTCAGAGCGTGACCCTCCTCCTGGAGGACGAAGTGGATATCAGCCGGGGCGATCTCATCGCCTCCGCCGAGCACGCCCCGGTGCCCACCCGATCCCTCACCGCCACCCTGGCCTGGCTGGGCGAAAAGCCCCTCAGCAGCACGGGCCGCCTGGTCCTGCGCCACGGCACCCGGGAAGTCCGGACCAAGGTGGGGGAGATCGAAAGCCGTCTCGATCTGGAGGCCCTGGAACCCGTGCCGGTGGAGGATGTGGCCATGAACGATATCGTCACGGTCACCCTCAAGCTCCAGGGGCCCATCGCCCCGGACGCCCACACGGTCCTGCGCAGCGGTGGCTCCTTCATCCTCATTGATGAAGCCACCCACAACACCGTGGCGGCGGGCCTGGTGCTGGAGCCTGAATACCTTTGAGGCCTTGAGGCGGCATCACCCCTTCGGGGCCAGTGCTTCGGCCTGGGCCGCCCTGGCGAGGTTCCGGAGCATGCCCCAGAACACCAGCCGGTGCACCGGGTAGATGCCGTACCAGTAGAGGAGCCCCCCCAGTCCCCGGGGATCGAAGATGGCGGTCTGGCGGAGGGTGCTGTGAAGCCCCTCCCCGGTCACCTCGAATTCCAGCCAGGCCCGGCCCGGCAGCTTCATTTCCGCGCGAAGGCGCAGCCGGCGGGGCCGTTCAAAACATTCGACCCGCCAGAAGTCCAGAGCATCCCCTTCCCGCAGATTCTCGGGATCCCGGCGCCCCCGCCTCACCCCCACGCCACCCACCAGCAGGTCCAGGAAGCCTCTGAGCCGCCAGAGCCAGGAGGCGAAGTACCAGCCGGTATCCCCACCGATCCGCCCGACAGGGGCGAAGGCTTGTTCGGGAGCAACATGCAGAGAGACCGCACGGGAGTCCACCAGCCGCGAACCGAAGGAGATCCCGCCCCAGGCGGGGGGATGACTTCCGGCGGACAGGGCATCGGACCATCGGGTTTCCGCAAAGGCCCGGTCTTCATTGACCAGGGCCCGGGCCAGGGCCTGGGATACGGACCTTGGTCGGAGGTCGAAGGTCCGGGCGGCCAGGTCGTTGGTGACCACGGTCGGATTGCGGAGGCTTTCCACCAGCTTGCGTCCCACCCG
>JAFNAB010000171.1 GCA_017859955.1 Holophagaceae bacterium | reverse complement strand
GGGTGGTGGCGTCTTCTCCTGGGGGAGCTCCACCCTGGAGGGGGCGGGGCTGCGCATGTTGCGGCGGGTGTTGATGTGGCGCACCAGGGGGCGTAGCTTATCCCGGAGCTCCTGGCGGCTCGCTTCCGGATCCGTGCCCTCGGGTTTCCGGATGAAATCCAGGGCCCCCTGTTCCAGGGCCTGGACCGTGATCTCGGCCGAGCTCATGTTGGTGCCGCTCACCATGACTACATCGGTCTCAGGCCAACGTTTCCGGATGTGCTGCAGGGTCTCCAACCCACCCATTTCCGGCATTTCCACATCCAGAAGCACCAGGTCGGCGGGACTCTGTTCCATCCTCGCAAGTGCGAGTCGCCCATGGCTGGCAACTCCCATCAACTGGACATCCTCTATGGATTCCAGGACCTCGCTCAGGATTTTGCGGTAGACGACGGTATCGTCCACCACCAGGACGCTTAATTTGGCAGAGTGCATGGGTTACTTGTCGGCAGGGTTGGACGGAGCCTGAGAATGGTCTCACGTTGCCCGGGTGGAAAAGGTGGATTATTCAAAACCTGAGGGAGGCAGGCTCGTGCGACATCCCCGAAATCTCATACCTAATTCTGGTGCTGGGGATGCCGCACTTCCATGGGGGCAGGCTCCCTATGACGCCCGAAAAGTGGTGCTTTTCGGGCTGTCACCCCTTGGGGGCGCCCTGCTGCGCCACTAGGTTCTGAACCTGGAGACCGAGAGCTGCAGCTTTTCAGCCAAGTGGGCCAATTCCTGGGCTGCTCCCTTGGTATCCGTTGCACCTCGGGTGGTCTCCTTGGCGGCGCCGCTGACGGAAACGACATTGCGAGCCACATCGTTCATGCCATGGGCTGCTTCAGAGGCGTTTCGGGCCACATCGTTGGCCCCCTGGGCCAGTTGGCTCACACTGCGGGTGATGTCGTTGACCCCCTTGATGGCCTCGTGAACGTTGCGGGCCACCTCCCGGGCCCCTGTGGCGGCCTGCTGGACATTGAGGCTCACCTCGTTGGCACCGCGGGCGGATTCACCCACGCTTCGGGCGATCTCGTTGGTGGTGGCTGTCTGCTCTTCCACGCTGGCGGCGATGTTCCCGGAAATGAGATTGATCTCGTTGATGACCTTCACGATCTCATCAATGGCCTTCACGGCGTTCTGGGTATTGGATTGCATGTCCTCCACCTGGGTGCGGATATCCTCGGTGGCTGAAGCGGTCTGCTTGGCCAGTTCCTTCACTTCATTGGCTACGACCGCGAAGCCCTTTCCCGCATCGCCTGCGCTGGCGGCCTCGATGGTGGCGTTGAGGGCCAGGAGATTGGTCTGGGCTGCGATGTCCTTGATCATGTCCACCACTTTGCCGATTTCCTGCGCGCTGTGGCCCAGCTTGTCCACGATCTCGGCGGTGCTGTTGGCGGAGCCTGCGGCCTTGCCAGCCACGGATGCGGCCTGTCCGGAATTCTTAGAGACTTCCAGAAGGCTGACGCTCATTTCTTCAATGGCTGCTGCCACGGTGTTCACAGCCGAAGTCATGTGCTCGGCATTGGCCGAAATGCTCTTCATGTTGGTGGACATCTGCTCCACGGCCGCGCCAACGGTGGTCAGATTGGCGGAGACCTGTTCGGTGGCGGAGGCCACGGTGCTGGAGTTGGAGCTGATCTCCTCGATTCCGGCCGCCATGTTCTTCACGTTCACCGAGGCCTGTTCGGTGGCAGCGGCGGCCGTGTTGGCCTGGTGGGTCATGCTGTCGGCGCTTCCCGTCATGGCGGTGGCGGTGGCGGAGAGTTCCTCCGAGCTGCTGGCGAGGGTGTTGGAGGCCGCCGAGATTTCGCGGATGGTGGTTCCGAGCTTGGCAACGCTGTTGTTTACAGCGTTGCGCAGCTCCTGGAGCTTGCCCTGGTAGCTTTGGGGGATCTGGGCCGTGAGGTCACCCTGTTCCAGGGCAGCCATGACCCGCATGACTTCGTTCACGGGGCCGATGACTGCATCCAGGGTGTCGTTCATCCCCTTGAGAATGACCCCCCAACCACCCTTGTATTTCTGGACGTCCGCCCGGGCATCCAGGCGCCCCTCCACCCCGGCCTGGGCGAGCCTGGAGGTCTCGCCGATGAGCCCGTAGAGGATATCGATGCAGCTGTTGATGTTGGTCTTGAGGACATTGAAGTCACCACGGTATTCCTGGGTGATCTTCTCCAGGTCTGCGCCCACCGACACCTTGGCGATGAATTCCGAGGCCAGGGTCATGGGAGCTACCAGCTGGTCGACGAGGCCGTTGATGGCCTCCACGAACTTGCGCCAGTCACCCTTGAACAGGTCTGCGTTGCCACGGTCATCCAGCTTGCCGTTCTGGACGTTCTGGGAGATGCGCCCCACGCCCTTGATGATGGTCTGGAGGTTTTCGCTGAGTTGCTTGAGGGCCGGGCGGATCTCGTCAGCGGCATCCTTCGGGGTAAGGTCAGTACTGAGGTCGCCATCTGCGATCTTCTTGAGGGTCCCCACCACGTTCTGCTGGAGGTCGTCGGCGAACTGGTCCATCTCCGCGGCCAGGATCCCGATTTCATCCCGGCGGTCCATGCGCAGGCGGTTGCCCAGGTGGCCCTTGGCCAGTTCCCGCATCATGGCCACACCTTGGGCAAGCGGCTCATTGATGCTCTGGGTCAGCAGAAGCCCGATGCCCACCGCCAGGATCAGGCCCACCAGACCCAGGATGAAGGAAAGACGGCTGGCGGAGACGAAGGTGCCCTGGGCCTCCTTGTTGAGGTTCTCGGCCTCCCGCACGCTGATCTCGGTGAGCTTGTCGGCGGCGGACACAATGCTGTTCCGCGCCATCACGACTCTTGACGTGGGGGCCTGGTTCTTCAGGGCATATTCGGTGTTGCCCTTCTTGACCTCCTCAAGGATGGCCAGCAGTTCCTGCTTGTAGACCGGCCAGGATTCCTGGAATTTCTCGATCTCGGTCTTCTCCTCCGCGCTCAGGGTTCGTGACTTGAAGCGCCGCAGCTCTTCTTCCACCGACTCCAGCTTCTTCTGGATGTTGGTCGCCCGGTCGGTCCTGACCTCCGGGGAAAGGATCATCCGGTTGAGATCTCCCCGGATCTCCCAGAGATTTGCATTGACCCGTCCCAGTTGGGCAATGGGGACCGTGCGGTTCTCGTACAGGTTGCTAGTGCCTCTGTTGAGTGATGACAAGCTTGAGTAGTTCATGATAGCCATCACAACTAGGAACAGGGCCAGGATGAGGAAGCCTCCCAGGAGCTTGGACTTGATCTTCAGGTTGTTCAGGGAATTCATAGGATCTCCAAAAGGTTAATTATTAATAAGTTCTTCAAGTTTCAATAACACCGTGAGCCCATTACGACCGTTGATCACGCCGGAAAGGAATCGGTTGCCGGTGTCCGTGACGTTGGCGGGTGGTGGTTCCGCAGTATCCGCGTCCTCATCCACCACGTCGGAGATGGCATCCACCAGAAGCCCCAGAATGTCGTTGCAGGTCGATGGGGTCGCCCGCTGACCCCTGGCTTGAAGGGTGTTCAGCTCTGCATTGGTTTTGAGGATGACGATGTGGCTTTCGGGAGAGAGGTCCTTGGATGGGGAACCCAGCCGGACCCCCAGGTCCATGATGGTGACGACCTGACCCCGCAGGTTGATGAGGCCCCGGATATGGCGGGCTGCCCTCGGTACCGGCGTGATCTCGAAGACCTTGATGATCTCCCGCACCACACCGATCTCGATGCCGAAGGTGTGGCCGTTCAGTCTGAAGGTGGCGTATTGGGTCATCAGAGGACCTCCCCCGCAGCGGCGACCACCTGAAGGGGGTCGAGGAAGAGGGTCAGGCGACCATTCACCATGGCTGAACCCAGCAGACCTGGCCCCTGGAAGTCTGCGGGTTTCAGCTCCACGTCCACATCGAGGGCATCCAGGATGTCCGAGATGATGATGCCCGCTGTCGCGCTGTCTTCGGTCTCAGTGTCCTTTCCTTTGGGGATGATCAGGTAGAGCTCTCGGCGTCCTTCGGGCACGGGACTCACCTCCAGGACCTTGTCCAGCCGAAGGAGGGCGAGGGGTTCTCCCAGGTACTGCCAGTACTCTCGGTTCCCTACCCGCTCGATGGTTTCAGGTCGGATGCGTTCCAGGCGCTTCACCTGTTCCTGGGAGACAGCGAAGCGCTCCTCTTCCGAGACCTTGAAAAGGATGACAGCCCGGGTGCGGGAGGCCCTGATGGCGGCCTCCTGGGACTCCAGTTCCCGTCGACGCTTCTCCTCCTCCTGGATATCCGAGAATCGCAGGTTGCCCAGGGACGCGATGCCTGCCGGGTCCAGGATCATGATGGCCCGGCCATCCCCCAGGATGGTGGCGCCGCTGAAACACTTGCAGTCGGCAACGAAACTGGAGAGCGGCTTGACCACGATCTCCTCGATGTCGAAGAGCCGGTCCACGATGACGCCGAACTGGTGCGCGCCCAGGCGGAGCACCACGATGTTGTAGTCGCTGCGCTTGTCTTGACGTCTTTCGTTTCCTGGATCCTCCCTATCCGGGGCCTCCCGCCGATCCGCAATGGTCTCGCGGCGGTCAGGTCGCCTTTCCTGGGTCTCTGGATCATCGAAGGTCCGGGGCACTTCCAGTGAATCCGAAAGGCGGATGAGGGGCAGGAGCTGATCCCTCAGGCGGAGTACCTGGGCGCCCTGAATCCGTTCGATGCGAGTGCGGACTTCTCGGGCCCTGATCCGCACGAATTCAACGATGTTGACCTGGGGAATGGCAAAACGCTGGAGGGCAACTCCCACGATCATGCAGGGGATGATGGCCAAGGTGAGGGGCAGGCGCAGGAGAACCGTGGTGCCCATGCCCAGCTCGGATTCCACCTCGACCCGGCCCCCCAGTTTTTCGGTGTTGGTGCGGACCACATCCATCCCGACGCCACGGCCTGAGATTTCCGATACCGTTTCTGCGGTGCTGAACCCTGGAGCGAAGATGAGGTTCACGATCTCGCGATCGGTCAACTCCTGGGCAGCGCCTTCGGCGACCAGGCCTTTACTGATGGCCTTCTGAAGGACTCTCTTGGGATCGATGCCCCGCCCATCGTCGGAAATGGCGATGTTGACCTGGCCTCCTTGGTGGTAGGCATGCAGGACGATCTGGCCGGAAGCCGGCTTGCCCTTCTTGAGTCTCTCCTCAGGGGGTTCGATGGCATGATCTGCGGAATTGCGGATGATGTGGGTCAGGGGATCCGTCAACAGTTCCACGATGGATTTGTCGAGTTCGACCCCCGCCCCCATGATCTGGATCTCGATCTTCTTGTCGAGGGCCTTGGCCATGTCCCGGATGATGCGGGGGAAACGGTTGAAGACCGTGCCGATGGGCTGCATGCGGGTCTGCATGACCTGTTCCTGCAGCTCGGAGGTCACCTGGTTGATGTTCTGGAGGATGGCTGACAGCCCCGGGATGTCCCGGTGGTG
>JAFNAB010000170.1 GCA_017859955.1 Holophagaceae bacterium | reverse complement strand
GCGAAGCCCGCCAGTTCGTCCCTCACCTGCTCGAAAGACGGGTGGGCCACCTCCAGGAGGAGGGTGCGGTCGCTTTGCACGATCAGGGGGTTGTCGGGTCTCAAGGCAATCACGGAACCTCGGGTCCAAACGTACGAGCCTAGGATGAGAACGCTTCCCTGTAAACCCGTGGGTTCGGGAGGGTGCAGTCCGTCCAAGCACTGCTATCTTTTCCAAGAGGTGTCCATGGTCCAGCGACTGCTGTCCCTTCTCCCCCGGGAGGCTTTCCAACTGGTGCTGGTTTTCTTTCTCTCCTTCCTGATAGGCCTTGAGCGGGAGGAGTTGAAGCAGAGTGGACGTCGTGCCTTTGGCGGGGTCCGGACCTTCCCCCTTGTGGCCCTGATGGCCTACACCATCGCCTACATGGCCAAGGGGAGCATCATGGCGGTACTTCTGGGCTTCTGCGTGGTGGCGGCCTTCATGGTGGTCTCCTACTGGTTCAAGCAGCGGGATAGCCGGGGGGCCGGCATCACCACCGAGCTTTCGGGCCTGGTGGTCTATCTGATGGGTGCCCTTGTCTATTTCGACTACATCTGGTTCGCCTGCACCCTAGTGGTGGCCAACCTTCTCCTCCTGGAGCTCAAGGATGTCCTGGAAAAACTGGCGGAGCGGGTCAACGGCGAGGAGATCGTGACCCTCGCCAAATTTCTGCTGCTTTCAGCCGTGGTGCTGCCCCTGGTGCCCAACCGGGACTTCGGGCCCTTCGCCATCAACCCCTACAAGACCTGGCTGGTGGTGGTGGCCGTGAGCGCCGTTTCCTACGGGAGCTACCTGCTCCAGAAAGTCACCCGGGGCCGGGGGGGCATTTTCCTTTCGGCGGTGCTGGGGGGAGCCTATAGCTCCACGGTCACGACGGTGGTGTTGGCCAAGCGGGCCCGTCAGGGGGGCCGCCCCCACGCCTACAGTGGGGCCATCCTGGCGGCCACGGGGCTCATGTACATCCGCGTGGTGATCCTGGTGGGAGTCTTCAACCTCTCCCTGGCCCGGGGCCTGGCACCGATTTTCCTCCCCCTGGCCTTCCTGGCTCTCGTCGGGGGCTGGTTCTGGTCCCGGCAGCCCGATGCAGGCGAGGGTTCCGAAGAGGTGGAGCCCCTGGCCCGCAATCCCCTGCAGCTCCAGTCCGCTTTCGGTTTCGCCCTGGTCTTCCTGGTGATGTTGGTGGCCACCCGTCTTGCGGTGACCAACCTGGGACGGGGCGGCGTCTACTCGCTGGCCGCGATCATGGGTTTGGCGGATGTGGACCCCTTCGTCATGGGTCTGACCCAGGGTGCCGGGACCGGGACATCCATGCTGGTGGCCATGGTGGGCATCACCATCGCCACCTCCTGCAACAACCTGGCGAAGGCCGGCTATGCCATCGGGTTCGCTGACCGCAGTACAGGGCGTTGGGCGGCCATCATGCTGGCAGGGCTTTCAGCCCTGGCCGTCATTGCGATAGTGGGGATAGCCAGCCTGTCATGAAGCCGAGGCCACGCGCCAGCGGGCCAGGGGACGCTCGGACAGGTCCCAGACCTGAAGGCCCCAGGGCAATCGGGAGACACCGAGCTTATGGCGAATGATGCCTTTCGCCTCCGCCTCACTGCGGGCCTCGATGGGACCGTATTCCATGAAGTAACCCGGCAGCTTGTAACCAAAAGACTTGGACACTGAGCACCCCCTCATCGGTCAATGTTGCGAACCTAGGATGGGAGTAATTTCGCTTTTTATTTGTCGGACGTCAAGCGAAAAAGCGAAAAAATAACTCAATGGGTAGGCGGAGCCCTTTCAGGGGTTGCGACGCCAGCAGTTCATCAGGTGGTCATCCACCAAACCCACAGCCTGCATATAGGCGTAGATGATGGTGGGACCGACGAACTTGAAACCCCGGCGTTTCAGATCCCTGGAGAGACTTTCAGCCTCGGGACTCACTGCCGGGATTTCCTGCAGGGAATGCCAGGCATTCACCTTGGGGTGGTTTCCCACAAAGCCCCACAGGTAGGTGGCGAAGCTGCCGAACTCGGCCTGGACTGCCAGGAAGGCCTTGGCATTGGTCAGGACTGAACTTAGCTTCAGGCGGTTCCGGACGATGCCCGGATCCTTCATCAGGGCCTCGATGCGATCGGGACCGAAGGCGGCCACGGCTTCAGGGTCAAAGTTCTCGAAGGCCCGGCGGTAGGCCTGGCGCTTGCGGAGAACCGTAAGCCAGCTGAGGCCAGCCTGAGCGCCCTCCAGGGTCAGCATCTCAAACAGATGCCGGTCCTCCCGGGAAGGCACGCCCCACTCCTCGTCGTGGTAGGCCACATAGGCAGGGTCTGTGCCGCACCATCCGCATCGGGATCTGAGATCCGCAGGATGATCCATGTCGGCCTTGCATGGGCGATTTGGGTTGGATTCTCTCATTCATTCATCTCCTGGCCCCGCGGTGTCGGTGCTGGGGATTGGATCATGGTCTGTTGTAATGGGTAAATTCTGCTAGTTGTAGATGTAGAAGCATGGAAAAAAACGACAAAAAGTTTCGATATTTTGTGTTTTAATTCATGTCCCCATCTGAATCTGTCGAATGGACATTCTATCTACTGCGGGGAGTTGGCTCGCGCTTCCCAACTAGGCGAGACCCCGACTTTCCGTGGTGGATCGAACTCAGACGAATCCCTATGGAGGCTTCCATGCGTTTTCGCATCCCCATCCTACTTCTCGCGTTGGCTTCGGTCTTTGGATCGGCGCAGGTGAGCCGTGTCGACCCATCACTCCTTCCGTACAAGCCGACGGTCGGATTCACCGGGACGGTGAATGTGATCGGCTCCGACAATCTCGAGACGATCGTGCACCAGTGGTTTGGGCTCTTCCGCAAGTACCATCCCGACGTAACCCTCAAAGCTTCTTCTGAGGGATCCACGGCCGGTGTGCTTGCCCTCCTGGAGGGGGAGAGCCTGATCGCAAGCATGAGCCGGGAAATGAGCAAATCCGAAGTGGTCTCCTTCCAGGCCAAGTACGGGTATCCGCCCACCCGGCTGGTGGTGGGGTTGGATGCCCTCGGTGTCTTTGTCCATCCCTCCAACCCGGTTCCGGCCTTGAGCCTGGAACAACTGGATGCGATGTTCTCGACGACCCGGAAGCAGGGTGCCAAGGATGCCATCACCTCCTGGGGGGGGCTGGGCGTCAATGGCGATCTGGCGAGCCGCAGGATCACCATGTATGGGCGGGATGAGAATGCCGGGCCGCGGGTGTTTTTCCGGGACAAGGTGCTGCTCAAGGGCGAGTTCCGGCCCGGCATCCCCTCCTTGGAGGACTCCGCCTCGGTGGTGGAGAGTGTCTCCCTTTCGCCTGGGGCCATTGGGTATGCTCCGATTTCCGAGGTCACGTCCTTTGTGAGGCTGGTTCCCATCCTGGTGGGAGGAACCAAGGTGACGCCCACCCTGGACACCATCATGAAAAGCGACTACCCCCTGACCCATTTCCTGTACCTCTATGTGAACAAGGCACCGGGGCGCCCCTTGCCGCCAGCTGTCCAGGGTTTCCTGACCTTCGCCCTTTCCCGCGAGGGGCAGACTGCCGTAGCCACCAGCAGCCTCGCCATTCCTGCTGATGTGGCCAAGGCCATGCTCAACAAGATCCAATAGCGGTTCCAGATGTCCATCGTCCTTTTTGCGCCCCTCGATTCCCGGGTCCGCGCCCTGGTCCAGCAGGTTGTGGATGTGCTGGGGCCGGATTGTGAGCCCAGGTTCCTGGGCGGGCCGGAGGAACTGCTCCGGTGTCTTGAACGGGGCCAGGGGGACCTTCTCTTCGTGGATCTGGATCTTCCTGTCGCCGAGGTCTTTCTTTCGGAGATAGCCAGGCTGCGCTCGGCCATTCCGGTAGTCGGCGTGGGTACCGGGGTGGAGCCCAATGTCAGTGGATACGAAGCCCACTTCCCTCAGTGCTATTTCCCCCTGATGACCTATCTGCCCAAGCCCCTGGAGCGGGAGGCGCTGGTCCAGGCCTTCCTGGGGGAGATGCGTCAATTGGCCCGGGGAGTGATCGAGGGGCTGAGCCTGCCGAGTCTGCTCCAGATGCTGAACATCGAGCGGAAGACCTGCACGATCCGGGTGAGCTCCGGGCGGCGGGTGGGCTTCTTCTACATGCAGGGAGGAGAGCTGATCAATGCGAGGTTCAGGAATGTCGAGGGGCTCGACGCGGCTGTGCGCTTGCTTGCGGCGGACTCTCCCAGGGCAGAGATCCAGAGCCAGCTCCACGACCCCACCCGTCGGATCCAGGGTCGCCTTGAAGAAGTCCTCATGGAGGCCATGCGCTTCAAGGATGAAGATACGGATGCCAGCCATCCTGAACTCACCTTCCAGGACGAAGCCTGGGATGGAACCATGCCTGAATCGGAAACGGGAAAATGGCATTTCGACCCAGGCAAGGAGCCTGCGACAGCCTCCAGGAGGAAGCGTCTCCTGCTGCCGCTCCTTGCGATTCCGGTGCTGCTGGGGGTCGCGGCCCTTGCAGCCCTCCCCTTCCGGAAGGTATCCATCCGCCTCAGATCCATTCCTGCGGGGGCTGCCTTGAGTCTGGATGACCGCAGGCTGGGCCAGGCACCACTGGTGCTTGAGCTTCGCAAGCCGGTCCGAGGCACGCTTCGGGCAGAGGTGGAGGGGTACCAACCCCTTGCCCGTCAGCTGCAGGAGGGGGACAAGGACCTGGAACTCGTCCTGGAGCCCCTTCCCAAGGCCATTGTGCCGGTCATCGAGACTCCGCCCCCCCCTGTGGCGGAGCCCGAAGCCCCCTCCTCGGAGCCCGTTTTGCGGCCCCGGGGCAAGCGGAAAGCGGTCAAGCTCACCCCCGCTGCTCCGACACGGCCTGGAAAGCGGGGGGACGTCTTTGATCAGCTCCGGTGAACAGGCGTTCTATTTCTTGTAGGCGCCGCAGGCGATCACGATCTCGTCGAGCCTTTCCACATAGCATTGCTTCTGCTGGACTTCGCGGGTGACGGGATTGGTGAACTTGTAGGTGAACCAGCCCTTGCCGGGCCCCTCGGCGATCTTGACCGCCTCCTGGGCGTAGTGGATCGCATCGCTATCGGCCTTCTCCGAGGCATCCTTGCCGACCAGTTTGGGGTTGGCCCCGTTGGCGAGCATCACGCCTTCCATATCCACGATCCAGATATAGAGTTCACCCTTCCGGAAGGCCCCCCCGGGGGTGTTGGCCTCCTTGATGAGCTTGTACGCGCCCTGGGTCTTAGCGTACGACACCGCCTCCTTGACCAGGGCCTCGGCGTCGGCGGGGCCTTGGGCCTGGAGCGTGGCCAGAAGGGCCGTGGCAAGGATGGTGGAAACTAGGCTGCGGATAGACATGGTCCCTCCTGGCTCACTTCTTGTAGGCGCCGCAGGCGATGACCACGGCATCGAGTTTCTCCACATAGCAGACCTTTTCCTGGATCTGCTTGGAGTCGGGGATGGAATACCGGTAGGAGAACCACCCGCTGCCCTTGGTCTCGGCGATCTGGACGGCTTGCTGGATGAAAGGGACCGAGTCCAGGTCCTTCCGCTCGGAGTCGTCCTTTCCGGCAAGGCCCGGGTTGCGGGCATTGGCGACGGTGACCCCTTCCAGGTCAACCATCCAGATATAGAGGCTTCC
>JAFNAB010000169.1 GCA_017859955.1 Holophagaceae bacterium | reverse complement strand
CATCCAAAGCAGACGGGACCGATTCAGGCCGGTCTTCGGAATTGATAGGGAATTCGAGCAGGTGGTCGCGAAGCAATGAGGACTACTGTGTGACTCGAATAATCGGAGTAGCAGATTCACGCAGTGGTTTGAAACACTCATGTAAAAACCTGGACCCTTCCAAAGTTTGCACTACTCCTCCGGCATGATCGCAAGGGTCCAGAGCCCCCATTCGCCGAGGTAGGGAATGATCAGGGCATCGTAGCGAAAGGTCTTGGCTGCCCCTTCATCATCGATCATCCGCGCCCAGGCGCTGGTCTCGATCCGCCCAGCATCGTCCCACTCGATGGGTCCGAATTCGTGGATGGCCCGGTTGCGGTTCGATTCGCTGGATGCGAGGGCCCGAGCCTCCGCTCGTTTTCCCGGCATATTCGCCCAGGCATTTGCCAGCAGATCAGGCTTGCCCAATCGTGCACCGTCCACGTAGCGGGAAAGAATGTCGTGGACGATCTTTTCGAAGCGGACGCGCTCGCCCCACCGCTCCACCAAAACCTTGGCCGCGGCCAAGGCCCCCTTTTCCGCAGCCGTCCCTCCAGAGCCGCCGTTGTCAGGTGTCGGGTTGGCACCACCTCCCCCCAGCTCCCCGGCACCACCTCCGACCTGGTCGCCGCCCGAAGTCTCTTCGGAAGTCGCGTGGTCTAGCTTGGACCGATCTTCGTCCAGCTGTTTCTCGCCCTTCTCGCGCTCTGCCCGCAATTTGCTCCAGAGCTTTTTGTTACCCTCGGTGGAACCCTTCACCACCGAGGGCTCACCCTTGGCGTCGTAGTAGACCCAAGTTTCGTAACGCATGTAGTCACCTGTCGCGGGATCCCGGAAATAGACCCGGGTGCGGGTCACCCGTGAAAAGCCCTTGGCGCTCGGTTCACTGAGCGTCACATCCTCGGTGACTTCGTAGTAGTTGTCCGTGGCCCGACGAAACTTGAAGCTTTCGGACCCATCCGAGCCCCAGGTATGAGCGCTGCTGCGGCTCGCACCGGCCTTCTCTTCGTCCTCAAAATTGCGGCGCGATTGCTCGGAGCGCACCTCCACCTCTGTGGTCACCCCCTTGCCCGCCTGGGCGGACAGGGGAAGAACCAGAAGGATACATCCGAGGCGAGGGAGGATAGGCCAGAACATGGGATCTCCGAGGCTACTTGGCCTTCTCGGCCAGCTTCAGGCCTGCTGCGAACTTGTTGAGTTCGCCTGCCCCCATGCCTTCGCCACCAGCGAGACCGATGGTACAGCCTTTTGCTTTGAGTTCGATCTGCAGCATGGGCATGCCAGCCATAGCGTAGCTGCGGGTGCGCAGGCCGTGGAGCAGGCCCTCCTTCAGGTTCTGGATGGCACCGGGCATGCGCATGGCATCATCAAAAGAACTCAGGGGGCTGCAACGCACCATGAGCACCTTTTGGGGCGTCGCCCCCATGAAGGCGGCCGTGTATTCGCCACCATCCTGCTCACATTCCGCCAGCTTGTAGCCTGGAACAGCCGTGACCTTCATCCAGGCCTGAAAGGATTCAAAGGAAAGCCCGGGGACTTCCTGGGCCGCCAGCGAAGCGGCCAGCACAGGGATCAGCAGTGTCAGCCTCACAACTTCACCAGTTCAACGCGGCGGTTCTTGGCACGACCTTCCTCCGTTCGGTTGTCCGCAACAGGCTTGTCCTGCCCGAAACCCTTGGACTGGAGACGTCCTACCTCGATGCCCTTGGCCACAAGAGCCGCCTTGACCGCCTTGGCCCGTTCATCGGAAAGCTTGCGATTGCCTTCGGGGGTGCCCGTGTTGTCCGTATGGCCTTCCACGCTCAGCTTCAGCTTGGAATTGGCTTTAAGCAGACTGGCGATCTCATCCACCTGGGCGGTGCTGTCGGCCTTGATGGTGGCCTTGGCAGTATCGAAGTGAATATCCAAGGCGATGAAGCCGTCCTTGTTGAGGGCGTCTAAGATGGCGCTGGAGCTGATCTTCTGTTCCATCTGGCCCTTTTCCACTACGGTCACGTTGTAGCTCTTGCACCCGCCGTAGGCATAGACGTAGGCCCATGTTTCCGCCGAGCCCTTCTTCAGGCGCAGGGTAACGGCCGTACCACCCTGTTTCTCCCACATCACTTCGCCCCCCACCTTCTTGATGGCCTGCACGTGGTTGCGAACCACCTCCACCGGAGAAGGCATGTCGGCGCCCTTGCTCAGCTGGTAGTCGATGAAGGTCTTCTTACCTTCCACTTCCCGCTTCTCACCCTTCTTGACGCTCTTGACCGTGAACTCCTCGCGATCAAAGTCGGAAGTCTTGTAGCGATCGATGATGAAGCCCGGCATGCGGGTGAAGAGGGTGTGATCCTGGCTTCCGGGCTTATCAACCTTCTCCTTGGGGGGTGCTGCGATAAGAGCTGGAACAGCGATACAGAAAACAATGGCATGAAGTCTCATGAGAATCTCCGGTTGATTATGAACATCCAAGGGTAACCGAAAACTTCGTTGCATTTTTTGAGTGCAGAATCTGCAAGGCAATTCCTTGACATGGACAGGGTGGAATCCAGGAGGCTCATGGACGGCTCCGACGATTGAAACAGCCATCAGCCAACCATAAGACAATAATCAACCGAACTTATAAACCCGATAGCCGTGGTGCCGCGAAGTTCACTTCCTGAACGTAAAGTACACCGCCCCCACCAGACACAGCCCCGCCCAGGCGTGGTTCAGGGTGAGCCGCCCCTTCATGTAGTACACCGTAAAGGCCGCGAAGACGCAGAGGGTGACGACCTCCTGGATCACCTTGAGCTGGGGGAGGGTGTAGCGGCCGAAGCCGATGCGGTTGGCGGGCACCATGAGGACGTATTCGAAGAAGGCGATGCCCCAACTGGCGAGGATGGCCAGGATCAGGGGGGCGTCGCCTGGGGCGCACCCGGACCGGCCTGAGGGCAGCCTGGAGCGTGGCCCGGGGCAGCCGGTCCTCGAGGGTCGCCTGGATACGGCGCTGGCGGAGCTGGGCCAGGGTATCGGTCTGCTGGCCGATGCGCAGGACTCGGATCACCCTTTTGCCACCGCGGGAGGCATTGTCCGTCCAGAGGGGTTCCAGATGGACCGCCGACAGGCGGGCCGGGCCCGGGGCCTCCTTGATCCAGGTGGCTTCCAGGGCGGCGCTGTCCCGGCTGTCTCCGGCCTGTTCGGGCATGGTCTGGGGGTTGTAGGTCCGGTCCTGGTTGCTGATGAAGTTCCCCAGGGAGTAGATCACGGCCCCTCGCCTCCCTCCGGCCTCCACCCAGGCCAGGGGCTGGAGGACGTGGGGGTGGTGGCCGATGATGAGATCCGCCCCGGCCTCCACCAGGCGGCGGGCCAGCTCCTGCTGGCGGGGTGAAGGCCGATGCTGGTACTCGATACCCCAGTGGAGGCTCAGCACCAGGCCATCCACCTGGGGCCTCAGACGGCGCACCGCCTCCACTAGGCGATCCCCTTCCAGGCCACAGACCCAGGGCCCCTGTTCCGAACGGTTCAGATTGCTGTTGAAGAGGTCCGTGGCACCCAGGAATCCGATGCGCAGCCCCTTCCGTTCGAGGATCTGCGGCGCTTCAGCCTCTGCCCGGTCGCGGCCGCTGCCCAGGGCCCGCAACCCCTGGCTCCCCAGGTGTTCGAGGGTCTCGGTCACTCCCCGGGGGCCTTGGTCCGGCGAGGGAGGCGCGGCGCATCAGGCTGCGGGTCCGTGGAAAAGGTCGATGGGAAGGCCCGGCAGCCGCTGCCGCAGGCTCTCGCCCAGCGCGTTCAGGGCAGCCGCCCCCAGGGGCCTGGAAGCGCTTTCTGGGGTGGGACGGGCCACAGTGTAGACCTGGAGGCCCAGGAGCTTGCCGGAAGCCCGGAGGGCCTCGATCCTCTCCACGTAGGCCGCCAGTTCTTCCTCCGAAGGCCCCTGCCCCTCCCACTCCTGGAAAAGGGTCTGGATGTAAAGCGGCCAGCGGGCGGCGGCGAAGGCCAGGTTCTCCAGAATGCGATCGAAGGGCACGGCCGAGCGGTTGAAGGTCCGGTAAGGCGCCTCCAGACCCGCATCCAACTTGGCCCAGATCTCCCCGCCGTTGGCCATCAGGAGATCAATGCCCTTGACCACCTCCGGGTCCTGGAGGCGGGTGGCGTTGGTGATGAGCACCAGCTTGACCTCGTCCAGGCCCCGAGCGCGTTTCAGGGCGGCCAGGCGCTCCACGCAGGCAGTTCGAAGTGGCACCAGCTGCGCCGATGATCCAGATGTGCTTTGACGAGGGCCGACATGGGTGCTCCCACAGGCCTTCCAGTATAGGGGGTCGGGTCCGGGACGTCCCGGATTCAGGGCGTCACCAGGCCGTCCATCCGAAGCACTTCGAAATCCGAGCCCTTGACGCTCCCAAGCTCGCTGACCAGCTTTTCGTTGTTCCAGCGATCATCGGGAGCACCGCTGATGAACCAGTTGCTGCCGTTGTCGGCCACGAGCATCCCGTAGGTCTTGAGAGCCTGCAGGATGGCCCTGGACTCGGTGCTGAAGTTGCTCGGAATGGCGTAGCTCGCCTTGAGGCGCACCCGCATCCCCATGGGGGGGCGATCCACGCTGGTGTTGCTGGAGGCCCAATGGGTGGCGGGTGGCACGTAGGCCCTGCGGGTCGTGCTGACGGTAAAGCGGAGGGCGTGGCGGATAACCCCGCTGGTGGCCTCCTCGTAGCGCGCGAGCCCGGGGAAGAGGGGAAGGCCTGCCGCATCGGCGCTGGTCCAGCCGGGCTGGCCGCCGGGGCGCACGGTGTTGGAATCCAGGTGGAAGAGGGCACCGCAGGCCGCGTTCCAGGTGCCATCGCCCTGGGGATAGGCGTTGCCCAGTTCGTAGAGGCGGTTGGCACCGCGGTCGATGACCAGGACATGCCTATCCCCGGTGAAGGCCGAGCCGTCCGCTGGCTTCCCTTCGATGGGCGCATCCGCGGGCACCGGATAGGGGCCGGGATCGCTTTCGTCGGGGTAGTCCAGGAAGGTCACGGCCACCTTGGGCTGGGTGCCGGCGACCACCACATAGGGAATGCCGATGGGCGCACCGTTGTAGAGTCCCGCCCCGAAGTCCGGGTGCAGCCCGGTGCCAAGGCCAATGTTGGCCAGAATGGCGTCGGAATTGGGATCCACCGAAGCCGAGGATATATCCGTGTTCCAGGCGTTATCGGCCGGAAAGGGGATGGCCCCGTTCAGGTCGGCCCCGGCCCCCAGGGCAGCCCCCGAGAGATTGCCATAGGTGATGCCGCCTCCGTCGGGACCAGGTCCCGCGCTGACTCCTCCCCCTCCCCCACAGTGCAGCAGGCCCAGACTGGCGAACACCAGAAGACTCCCAAAGAAAGGCCGACGATCCCGCACGGACACCTCCCCATTATTGAATATGAATACTATCCCCCATTCCGGGTGTGGGTGAGGCAAAGCCCGGAACCCGTGGGCTCAGCCAGTGATCTAAGCGCAGCCCAGGCTTCCAGCCCGGACTGCACTTCGCCTTTGACTCCGTGAACCCTTCAGAAAACGAGATCCGCCGTCGTGGTGGTGTCCGCGGTCACCGTAGCGTCCACGGCCCCGGAGTCCGCCGTGCTGCTGTCTCCACCCGAGAGCCAGGTCGTGCGCACGCCAAGCAGCGAGTAGTCCCCGAGGGGCAGGCTCGTGAAGCCATAGCTTTCCGAAGAGCTGTCCACCGTGGCCATGGCCGAGTCCACGATGAAAAGCTGGGTGGAGGCCGACGGCACGGCGAGCAGCCGACGGAGCCAGACAATATCACTCTGGTCGCTGGCCACCACAGGCGTGATCCCCCCCGCGATGGCTCCCACGGCTGAGCTGGCGGTGAAGGCCGCGCTGTAGGTGAAGAGGGGACTGCTCGGGCTGAGCGCCATGCCGCCGCTGGCCAGGGGATCATAGGCCTGGACCGGGCTCCCGACCCTGGGCATGCTCACCACATAGTAGGTCGCGCCCACGGGCAGCAGGTCCAGCACATAGGCCCCGGCGGTGTCGGTCAGGGTGGAGCGCACCAGGGTTGGTACTCCGCCGTCCAGGGTCTCCGCCAGGACCGTGGCACCCCCCAGGGCCGCCGCACTGCCCGAATCCGTCAGGGTGCCACTGATAGACCCCGTGACGACCTGATCGTAGGCCCGGACCGTCGGCCTCAGCAGGTACTGGCCCGACCCCCCAGCATGGGTCACCTGAACGGAATGGGCCCCATCGAAGTCGATGAAGATATCCTTGGTGGTCCCGGCCGCCACAGTGAAGCTGAGGGGCAGCTTGATTCCGGTCTGTAGCCCCGAGGGAACCTTCAGCTCCTGAAGGCTGCCATCCGAAAGACGGACGGTATTGCCGGTGCCCAGCAGCAGGCGCATCTGCTCGTACTGCCCTTCCGGCAGGGAGGCTCCGGACACCAGGGTCTGGGTCAGCCCGCCGGTCAGACTCAGGAGATTGACGGTCAGATCCGGGCTTCCCAGGGTGACCCAGCCGCTTGACGTATGGATATCCACCGCCAGGATGTGGACGTTGATCTCCTGGTAGTCGCGGGTGGGGGCATCCACCAGCTTGACGTTGACCCCTCCTCCCCCGCCGGAGGAACCCGAGCAGCCGGACATCAGAAGGGCCAAGGGAATGAGGAAAAGGAACTGCCAGAAACGTCTCATCGCCGCCTCCCGCAAGAGATCGTGTCTCAAGTGTACGCCTGAGCGACGGAAAGTCCCTGGGCAGCTTTAGCCGGGGGTAACGACCCTTTCCCCCAGCAGGGGATAGCGGTCCAGGGGCTCGAAGCGGGGACCGATCCATTCGAAGAGGGTGAGGTTCCGCACTTCGAACTCCAGGCTCAGGTCCTGGCGGGAGAGGATGCGGACGGCTTCCTGCTGAAGCTCGGGGGTCAGATCGAACTGGGCCAGGGTGAGGTGGGGACTCCAGGCGTCGGGGGCGTGGATGGGACTCAGCTCTCCCTCCAGACTTTCCACCGTCTCCCACATCTCCCGATGGAGCCGGTTGAGGGCCCGGGAGCGGACCACCGGGAGATAGATCACGGGAAGCGGCTGGAAGAAGAGGCCGAGGCCCGAGGTCCGGAGGGTGATGGGCCCCAGGTGTTCCGCCCGGGTCTCCAGCTCCCTTCGGAATCTCCCCTGGTCGAGACCGGAATAGCCCAGAAGGGTCACGTGGGGGAAAGGCACCCGCCGCAAGCCCTGCAGCCCCAGCTCCCGCTCCAGCAAATCCCACCAGCCGCGCACGGTGGACGCGGCCGGTTCATGCAGGAGCATGGCGAGGAGAGGCATACCCCCATGATAGATCAGGCGTTTCCATTCGCGGCGACCGGAAACGCAGTCTTCGATCGCCGGGCCATCCCGTTTTCAGAGCATCCTGCGACTCATGGCCAGCCCCATTTCAGCGGGGTTCGCCACCAGGGTCACCCCCGCCTGCTGGAGCACCTCCACCTTTTCCGCCGCCGTTCCCTTGCCGCCGGAGATGATGGCGCCCGCGTGTCCCATCCGCCGCCCGGGCGGGGCCGTCTGCCCGGCGATGAAGGCCACCACAGGCTTGGTGACGTGGGCCCGGATGAAGGCCGCCGCCTCTTCTTCTGCGCTTCCCCCGATCTCGCCGATGAGGATGATGCCCTGGGTCTCCGGATCCTCCTGGAAGAGCTTCAGAACATCCACGAAGCTGGTGCCATTGACGGGATCACCGCCGATGCCGATGCAGGTGCTCTGGCCGATCCCCAGAGCCGACAGCTGGCCCACGGCCTCGTAGGTCAGGGTCCCGGAACGGCTGACCACCCCGATGGGGCCGGGCTTGTGGATGCGCCCAGGCATGATGCCGATCTTGGCCTGGCCGGGGGTGATGACGCCCGGGCAGTTGGGGCCGATGAGGCGGGAGCCCGGGTAGTCCATGAGGACCCGCTTGACCCGCACCATGTCCAGCACCGGGATGCCCTCGGTGATGCAGACGATCAGCTCAATGCCCGCCTCCATGGACTCCAGGATGGCGTCCGCGGCCCCCAGGGGAGGCACGAAGATCATGGTGGCATTGGCCCCGGTGCGCTCCCGGGCCGTGTGGACCGTATCGAAGATGGGGAAGCCTTCGACCTCCGAGCCCCCCCGGTCAGGCGACACCCCGCCCACCACCTGGGTGCCATAGTCCCGGCAGCCCTTGGCGTGGAAAAGCCCCTCTTTCCCCGTGATGCCCTGCACGATCAGGCGTGTGTGATGGCCAACCAGAACGCTCATGCCTCTCTCCTCACGCGATCGCGGCCACGACGGCCAGGGCTGCCGAACCCAGGTCTTCGGCCACCCGGAGGTTGAGCCCGCTCTCCGCCAGGAGCCTGCGGCCTTCCTCCACGTTGGTCCCCTCCAGGCGCACCACCACCGGCACCCGAAGATCCATCTCCCGGGCAGCGTTGATGATGCCCCGGGCCACGATATCGCAGCGCATGATGCCGCCGAAGATGTTCACCAGGACGGCCTTGACCGCCGGGTCCCGCAGGATGATCCCGAAGGCGTTCTTGACCGCCTCCTCCGAGGCTCCGCCGCCCACATCCAGGAAGTTGGCGGGTTCACCGCCGCAGAGCTTGATGATGTCCATGGTGGCCATGGCCAGCCCGGCCCCGTTGACCATGCAGCCGATGTTGCCATCCAGCTTGATGAAATTGAGGCCGAAACGCCCCGCTTCGACTTCCTCCGGGGATTCCTCGTGGGGATCCCGCAGCTTCGCAAGTTCGGGATGCCGCCCCAGGGCGTTGTCGTCCAGGGCGATCTTGGCGTCCAGGGCCAGGACAGCTTCGGACTTCGTCACCACCAGGGGATTGACCTCCACCAGGGAACAATCCATCTTAATAAACAAATAATAAAGATTGACCAAAAACCCCTGAAACTGCTTGAAGACCTCCCCATGGAAGCCCAGGGCCGCAGCCACATCCCGGGCATGATGGGGCCCGATGCCCGTGGCGGGATCGATGGCCAGACGGAAGAGCTTCTGGGGTGTTTCGGCCGCCACCTTCTCGATCTCCACCCCGCCCTCGGTGGAGGCGAGCAGGGAGACCCGGGCGCTCCCCCGGTCCACCAGGATGCTGAGGTACAGCTCCCGCTCGATGTCCACGGTCTCCGAAAGGTAGACGGTGCGGACCACCCGTCCCTTGGGGCCGGTCTGGGGGGTCACCAGGGTCATCCCCAGCATCTTTTCGAACATGGCCGAGGCCTCGGCAGGGCTCGCGGCCAGCTTGACGCCACCCCCCTTGCCCCGGCCCCCGGCGTGGATCTGGGCCTTCACCACGGCCCGGCCGCCCCAGGATTCCGCCAGCGCCGCGGCCTGCGAGGCGTCCGTCGCCACCGCTCCCCGCGGTACCGCCACCCCGTGGGCCGAAAGAAGCTCCTTGGCCTGCCACTCGTGAATGTTCATCCACTCCCTCCCCGCACTGGGATGCCGGCGGACCCAGTGTAGTGCATCCCCTTCGGTTAAGCCCCTGCACTGATGCGGGAACGGCTACAATCAACTCGTTTCCCTCCGGGAGAGATCATGGCTCAGCTGGACAAGCTACTCATCCACATCCTGCCGAAGGGTGCCGAAGCCTTGCGCCTGGAGGCCAACAAGCCCCCCATGCTCCACATGCCCTCCGGCATCCAGTCGCCCCTGCTGGCCAATCCGGTCCCCGCCACCATGCTGGAACTCCTGGCCCGGGAACTGGTGCCTTCCGAAGTCCTGAACACCTGGCAGGTGACGGGCGAAGCGGAATTCGACTACAGCACCGGGGATCAGGGCTTCCACATCCAGCTGGGCCGCACCCCCCTGGGCACCTTCATCCAGGCCCGGCCCCACGAGCGGCCCGGCACCCAGCCCTTCCCCGTGACCCAGCTCTCAGCCACAGCCCCTGCGCCCGAACCGCTGCCTGCCCCCGCCCCTTCACCCGAGCCAGCG
>JAFNAB010000168.1 GCA_017859955.1 Holophagaceae bacterium | reverse complement strand
CCCCCCCCTCAGGCCCCCGCGGTGGACAGTTCCCTTGCCAGCCGCCTGGAGACGCTCCGGAAGGGGGACATGACAATGGCCCTGGCGCAGGGTGCCAAGCTCCTGGAGGAGCGGCCCAAGACCTCCTGGTCTCTTCGGCTGGAACTGGCCTGTCAGCCTGAAACGGTGAAGCATGCCGTGGAGCTTTTTGAAGGAAGACAGGTGGACCTTTTCCTGCGCCCCATGGTGCTGCGGGATGGTCGAGACTGCTACCAGGTCTTTTACGGAGAGTTCGCAAGCTCTGCCGAAGCTGAGAAGCATGTCTCCAAGCTTCCTGCTGCTTTCAGAAACGAGGGTGGACGCCCGAAGCCTTACAGGTTGGATGGCATTCCCGCCCGGCAGTAGTCAGCCCCTTCTTTGCAGGCCCCTGGTCGAGACAACTTGCTTCTCCCAGGGGCCTTTTTGTGTCTACTTGTAAGGCATGTTCTCTTTTTGCATAATGTCGCATTATGTGTCGAAATTTACTTGTATGGAGGGGGGGTGGACCCCCTGTTTCCTCCCAAACCTTTACAAAGCGACAAATCGGGTTAGACTGATGGACTGGGTCTAAGGGCCCACATCGTCCCCGGGAGCTTCATGGATCTTCAAACTTTTGTCGGCGAGAACGTGAGCCGGGCCTTCTCGATTTGGATCGAGGGCATCCAGGTTCAGTTTCTGCCAACCGAAGAGCGTCGCGTCCACTCCGGAGGATTCCTGGGCAGGATCCGGAACATCACACGTCTGGCAGCACCAGCGATCATTCCCTTCTTCTGCCTGCATTGCGCTCGGCTTCAGGCCTCTCCGGTTCTGCGCAGCGGGGCCTCCATTGAGAAGTCCGTCGTCCAGCCCAAGTCTGCTCCCGTGCCCATCTATACCGAGTCGGGGCTTGCGAGCTGGTATGGGGGACAGGGCGATGGGTTTGGCGGTCAGAACACCGCCAGTGGCGAACGCCTGGACCCCGCTGGCCTGACCTGTGCTCACCGGACCCTTCCCTTTGACACCCTGATCGAAGTGGAGAACCTGGACTCCGGCAAGCGGGCGATCCTGAGGGTCAACGATCGAGGCCCCTTTGTGCGAGGTCGGGTCCTGGATGTTTCTCTCCAGGCTGCCCGGGAACTGGGCTTTCTGGCGTACGGAACTGCCCGGGTGATATTCCGGGAGGTCTGTGAGGAATCGCTGCCGGTTCCTACCGCTGTGGATGAACCCAGCGCCCTTGTGGCGCCCTCCAACCTGGGGCTGCTTCAGCAGGCCTTGGAGTTGGTATTTGGCCCCTCGGCCTATCAGCAGGCCCAGAGCTCCAACGGACGGGATGTCCGTCGTGTTATGACTGGGGCTTTCCTTTCCCTGGTGGAAGCTGGGAAGATGCCTAATGAACGCCGCAATCCCTTGCCCCATCCCGAGCCCTTCATCCACCGACGCAGCTGAGGGTGTTCTGCTCCTTATTCCCGCCGGTGGGCGTGGGGTTCGTATGGGAGGTGGAGTACCCAAGCAGTTCCGGGACTGGGGTGGCGTACCGCTTCTGAGGGCTACAATCCAGGCCTTCCTGGGGCCGGGGATGCCTCCGATTGCTGGGATAGCCCTGGCGGTGCCCCCGGACTACCTTGAGGAAGTTCGGAGCTGGGTGCTCGGGGTTCCCACCTGGGTGGTTGTAGGGGGGGGCACCCGCCAGGAATCCGTTCGTCAGGCCTTGGAAGCCGCCCAGGTGTCCGGGAATATGCCGGTCCTGATTCACGACGCCGTGAGGCCCTTTCCGCCCGCCAGGCCCATCTGGCAGGCCATCGCGGCCCTGGAGGCCTGGGACGGAGCCGTACTGGCAGAGGCTTCGACCGATACGCTCAAGCGGGTGGATCCGGAGGGGCGCGTGCTTGCCACGGTGCCCAGGGAGGAGATTTATCGGGCCCAGACGCCTCAGGTGGCCAGGCTGCAGGCCTGGCGCCGGGCTTTCGGGTGGGCAGTAGAAAGCGGTTTCGAGGGGACAGATGATGTATCTCTTCTTGAAGCCATGGGGATGAGGGTCCGTATCATCCCCTCGCCTTCCTCGAACCTGAAACTGACTACTCCCGAGGATTGGGTGCGGGCTCCACAGCGTTGACCACGGTGTGTGGTCTTCTTACCCACAGGTTCAAGTCTTCTGTGTGGCGCTAAGTTGTTGTTAATAAAGGTGATGATTGTTGGAATGGATCCTGCTTGATGGATCGCTGAGGATTCCATGTCATCTTTCTTCTCCCAGACTCTCCAGCGATCAATCACCGTTGAAGGCCGCGGACTTCATAGTAATGCCTTATGTCGCGTGACGATCCATCCCACGGATCAACCGACTGGGCTGCGCTTCCGCCACGCCGCCTCCGGGGTTGAAATCCGGGCTCTGGCTGGGAAAGTTGGAGACCTGAGTCTGGCCACGACTCTTGAACAGGATGGAGTCCGGTTCGCTACGGTGGAGCATCTGCTCTCTGCCTTGATGGGGCTGGGCGTGGACCACGCCCTGATCGAGGTGAGCGGTGAGGAGCTGCCGATCCTGGATGGCAGTGCGGCTCCATGGGTTGAAGCCATTCTGGGCGTCGGCCTTCGGGAGATTCCCGATGTCGTCCGTCGCTCCATCCGGGTGCTCAAGCCCGTGGAAGTCCGGAGCGGGGACAAGTGGATCAAGGTGGAACCCTATCCTGGCCTGCGTCTGCGCTACACCATCGATTTCGACCACCCGGCCATCGGCCGCCAGTCCAGGGAATTGACCCTGACGCCAGAGAAGTATCAGCGGGAACTGGCTTCTGCCCGGACTTTCTGCATGGAACGCGACATCGAGTTCATGCGTTCCCGGGGGCTCGCCCTCGGTGGCAGCCTGGAGAACGCGGTGGTCTTCGGCCCCAAGGGCCCCCTGAATGACAGCCTCCGTTACCAGGACGAGGCGGTTCGCCATAAGATGCTGGATCTCGTCGGCGACCTTGCCCTCCTCGGGGCTCCGCTCCAGGGTCTGGTATCTGCCCATGCTGCGGGTCACGCTATGCATGTGGCCCTGGTCAAAGCTCTCCTCGACGATCCAAGTGCCTGGAGCTGGTCCGCTGTGGAACCCATCAAAGCCAATCGGCACTTCCCCGTTGGGCTTCAGGCGATGCCCGCCTAGGGCGGTAGCTGACCAAGTGTGGACCCCAAAGGCGCATGCAGCTGCCTTTGGGGTCCATGCATTCAGTTAGACTTCGCTGGTGCAGTGCTTGCACTTGCGAGCGGCCAGGGGAATCTGTTCCAGGCAGTAGGGGCACTCCTTGGTGGTGGGAGCCTCGGGGGGCAACTCTTCCTTTTTTCGGAGATGGGTCAGGGCGTTTATTCCCTTCACCAGCACCAGGAAGACCACCAGGGCGATGATGAAGAAGTCCACGGCCGCTCCCAGGACCTTGCCGATCTCGAGCTTGCCGAGGGTCCATGCCTGCCAGTCTCCCTTGGGCAGGACGTAACTCACCATGGGCATGACGATGCCGCTGACAAAGGCGGTGACGATCTTGCCGAAGGCGCCGCCGATGACCACCGCGATGGCGAGATCGACCACGTTGCCCTTCATGATGAAGGCTTTGAAATCATCCTTGAATGACATGGGGACTCCTTGAAAAGGGTGATTCATCTAGGATGCAGGGAGCTTCCGGACTGTTCGCATCGTAAGGCAGAAAGCCTGACGTCACAGGTGTGGCGTCAGACTTTTTTTAATCAAACAGCCGTTCATTTGGCCTTGAGCTGCTTCTCCTGTTTGGCATATTTCTCGAGAATGATACTGATCTCCCCGGGCGTGACGGGGCCGTAGACCTGGTCATCCACCATCACAACCGGAGCCAGGCCGCAGGTGCCCAGGCAGCGTGTGCTATCCAGGGAGAACACGCCGTCCTTGGTGGTTTCCCCGAATTGGATTCCGAGGTCGTCCATCAACCGCTGGCTCAGCTTGTCGGCTCCCTTGACGTAGCAGGCCGTCCCCAGGCACACGTTGACGATGTGCTTGCCACGGGGCTGGAGTCGGAAGTAATGGTAGAAGGTCGCCACGCCGGTGACCTTGGCCAGAGGCACCTGGGCAAGCTGGGCCACGGCGTGCATCTTGTCGCGCCCGAGGAAGCCGAAGTGGGCCTGGACCATGTGCAGGGTCGCAATAAGTTGCCCCTCGGAATGCTCCATGTCCCGGTTCTTCTCAATGAAGGCGACGATGTGCTCGGGCAGGATGTCCAGGCAGCCTGCCTTGACGGTCTCCCAGTTGTCTGTAGAAGAGGTCTGATGGTTCACCGAATCCCCCTGGGTGTGCGGGCCTGATAGTGGGTATGCAGCAGTTGGTGCGCCTTTTCGCCGTTGGGTTCACCAAGGAACTCCGCGTAGAGATGCTCGATGGCTGGGTTCTCGTGGGAACGGCGCAGCTGCTTCTGGGCGTCGATGCCGTACAGGGCCTTGGCGCGAACTTTGGCTGTCTCGGGGTCCAGCGGATCATGATCCGCCTTGGGGTAGGGCTGGCCGCCGCCCATGATGCAGCCTCCGGGGCAGGCCATGATCTCTACCAGGTGGTACGTTTTTTCGCCGCTCTTGATGGCGTCAAGGAGGTGCTTGGCGTTGTTCAGTCCATTGGAGACGGCGATGCTGATGTCCTTGCCGCCCACCCTGATGGTGGTCTCCTTGATGCCGGTGACACCGCGGACATCCTCGAAGATCAGGGGCCCCAGTTCTTCACCGGTCAGCTTGACGGCGGCGGTGCGCAAAGCTGCCTCCATCACACCGCCGGTGGCGCCGAAGATATCCGCTGCGCCGGAGGAGATGCCCAGGGGGCGGTCGAACTCGCCCTCCGGCAGGGCGTTGAAGTCGATGCCGTAGGATTTGATCATCCAGCCCAGCTCCCGGGTGGTCAGGACGGCGTCGGTATAAGGTGTGCCATCGGCCATGGTGTGCTCGGGCCGACTGGCCTCGAACTTCTTGGCGACGCAGGGCATGATCGCCACGACATAGATGTCGTTGGGGTCCAGTCCCTTCTTCTCCGCATAGTAAGTCTTGATGAGGGTGCTGGTCATCTGCATCGGCGACTTGCAGGTGGAGGTGTAGCGGATCATCTCCGGGTAGAACTTCTCCAGGAAGCTTACCCAGCCGGGGCTGCAGGAGGTGAGGAGGGGAAGGTTCTCCCCCTTCTGTACTCGATTAAGAAATTCCGTGGCCTCCTCGACGATGGTGAGATCGGCTCCGAAGTTGGTGTCGAAGACCTCATCAAAACCCAGGCGGCGCAGGGCTGTCACCAGCTTTCCGGTGACGGGGGTGCCCATGGGGAGGTGGAACATCTCACCCAGGGTGGCCCGGATGGCCGGGGCCACCTGCACCACGACATGCTTGACGTCCTTGGGCAGGGAAAGGGCCTTCCACACCCGTTCGGTGTGGTCCTGCTCGAGGAAGGCGGCGGTGGGGCAGACGGCGACGCACTGCCCGCACTGGATGCAGACGGAATCATCCATGGAACTTAGGTTGGCGGGGCCAACCACCGTATGGAAACCCCGGCCATGCTGGCTGAGGTTGCCTACCCCCTGGACCTCGGCGCAGACCCGCACACAGCGTCCGCAGAGGATGCACTTCTCGGGGGTGCGGATCACGGACTTGCTGCTTTCATCGGTGGGGTATTCTTTCCGCTTCCCCTCGAAGAGGCGCTCGCGGACGCCCAGGCGGTAGGCCACCCGCTGCAGTTCGCAGTTGCCGTCCCGGTCGCAGGTCTGGCAGTCCTTG
>JAFNAB010000002.1 GCA_017859955.1 Holophagaceae bacterium | reverse complement strand
CCCCGAGGGTCGGCGCAGCTCCGGTCCCAGCAGCAGCCGACGCGGCGTATAACCCCCCCTTCAGGGGATGACTTCGGACCAGCTTTCGAGCTGGTCCGAACTTATTAAGCCCGAAGAACTTGCCCGAAGGGTGCAGGCGTGACGGGCCCCGATCTGGGCCCGTTTGACCGACTCCTCCAGGGGGCGGCCCTCCAGCACAAAGCTGGTTAGGAAGCCCGCCGCCAGGCAGTCGCCAGCCCCATTGGTATCGACCACGGGCATCGGCAGCTCTACGGCCGGAAACTGACGGTAACCTTCCCGGGTCGCGACAGCGCATCCCCGGCGTCCCATGCCGCACAGGACCAGGTTCCCCGAGCTGGCCTCCAGGAGCCTCTCCATCAACGGGAAAGGGTCCGGATGGTTGGCGGCCGAAAAGAACAGATAGTCGGCGGCCTGGATGAAGGCCTGCCGGTAGGGGTCATCAGCCAGGACAATGTCCTGCAGATCGCAGGCGATCGGCACCCCCAGTTCCCGGGCCAGGGGCAGCAGCTGTCTGGCCCAGTCCGGAATGGCAAAGTGGGCTAGGCGGGCTGAACGCAACAGTTGACGACAATGGCCGAGATCCGGGCTCAGCCCAGCATGGCCCTTGCCGTCGTAGAAGTTGATGCGGCGGCCATCCCGGAACATGAGATTGACGCTCCGGGCAGTGCCAGCAGGATCGACAAAGAGCCCCTCCAGGTTGATGCCCTCTGAGGCCAACGCCTCCCGCACAAGGCTGTCCGCCCAGTCCTCCCCGAGGCACCCGATGAAGGCGGTCCTCCAGCCCAGCCGGGCATAGCTCCGGCTTGCATAGGTCCCCGCCTGACCGGCGCAGTCCAGGTTCTCGGAGAAGTGGCCCTCCTGTCCGAGCTCGAGTCGCCCATCCGGGAGGTAGACCTGGGTATCCACTCCGGCACAACCGACGACGACGACTTCATGAGTAGGGACCGGCATTGCGCACCCTCCTGACCACCCCCAACACCATGCCTTCGGCCGATCCCTTCGTAAAGCAGAAAGGGCGGCCGAAGCCGCCCTTTCCTTGATTATCTTAACGGTATATTAGAGCTTGTTGACGTTGGTGGCCTGGGGCCCCTTCTGGCCCTGCGCGACGTCGAAGCTGACGCGCTGATTCTCATCCAGGGTGCGGAAACCGCGGGTCTGGATGGCGGAGTGATGGACGAAGAGATCGGGACCACCCTCATCGGGGGTGATGAAACCGAAACCCTTTTCGGCGTTGAACCACTTGACGGTGCCTTGGGCCATGATGAATTCCTACGATTGCCTGGAACATGATTGCGATGACACCCCCAGGCAGGGTGATCAAAGTGTTTTCGTGGTGACCGCACCTCGCGGGCATCACGGCATGTCATAGAATGACAGAGTTTCTAATAATACCCAAGAAAGGTCATCCTTGGCAAAAGAATTTAATTTACCCCCAGAATCACGCTGGAGGCCTTGAACAGGGCACAGGCGTGGTCCCCGATCTGGAAGTCGAGGGACTTGACGCTCTCATGGGTGATCACAGCGCTGATCACAACTCCGGGTGCCACCTCGATATCGACCTCGGCACTCACGGGGCCGTCCACCACCTTGCACACCTTGCCGCAGAGCAGGTTCCGGGCGCTGACCCTGGCCCGGTGGAGGTCGGTCCCGACAATCACGGCACTCGCCTTGACGATGGCGAAGGCCTCTGTCCCTGGCTGGAGACCAAGAGCAGCCACACTGTCGTTGGTGATGGTTGCGTAGAGCCTGGCCCCACCTTTGAGTGTAAGCCCCACCAGGGTGCTGACGGTCCCCTGGGTCACTTCGGCAACCTGCCCGACCAGGACATTCCGGGCACTAAGCTTCATGGCGATCCTCCCAAAGAACAGTCACCGGAAATCCATTCCCGACGACATCAGACCCCCAGGATCACACTCGAAGCTTCGAACATGGCGCAGGCGTGGACCCCCGGCTGCAGCCCCAACTTCAGGACACTGTCGTGGGTGATTACGGCGCTGATGGTATTGCCGCCGCCCAGGTCCACATCCACCTCGGCATTGACCTGGCCATCGAGCACTTTTGTCACTTTGCCGCAGAGCACATTCCTGGCGCTGAGCTTCATCCCATGAAGATCCGTTCCCAGGATGACGGAGCTGGCCTTGATGATGGCGTAGGCGTCCTTGCCGACTTCCAACTCCAGACTGGCCACGCTGGCATTCGTGATGGTGGAAGAGATGGTGCCCCCCCCCTTCATGGTCAGCACCACCAGGGCATTCACCGCCCCCCTGGAGAGGGTCGTGATCCTACCCGCAAAGATATTGCGGGCACTGACCTTCATGGACATGCGACGCAGGAAGGTATAAAGGTCCCCGCCCCCCTCGATGCGCTGACTGATGTTCTGCAGGAAGCGGCGATGTTCCTCCGCAAAGACATGGAACTGCCGGACAACCTCCAGCCCCGCTTCCGTGAGGGCCGTGCCCCCTCCGCCCTTGCCGCCGGCATTGCGCTCCACCAGGGGACGATCCGCCAGATTGTTCATGAGGTTGACCACGTCCCAGGCGGTCTTGTAGCTGATCCCCACGGCCTTGGCGGCGTGAGTGATACTCCCCAGCTCGTGGATCTTCTCCAGCAGCGCGATCCGTTCCTCGGCAAAGACCTTCTGGCCAGCCTTCTGGACCCAGAGGGATCCGGCAAGTTCCATCTGAGGTGCGCTGTTCTTGGACATTCTCTGGCTCCAGACTCGGCGTACATCGTGGCATTGCCCAGAAGGCGAGACAAGCATCCCGCACGGCTCGCCACGATATGCAATTGCGCTGGAAGCGACCCGACAGGCTCGCCCCCAGCGCAAATGCCTTCATGGAGAACAGGAGATCAGAACGTGTAGCGCGCGTTGGCAAACCAGGTGCGGCCCGGCATGGGGTAACCGGTGCTGTATTGGTAATTGCGGTCCAAGGCATTCTTCAGGCCAGCGTCAAAGGCGAGCTTGGCCGCGGGCTGCCAGCCAATGGCCACATCGGCGGTGGCGAAGCCGCCGACATAGGTTGAAGTCACAAGGCCTGTCGCGGAAGCCTGAGATGAACTATCGCAAACCCTGCCCTGAGACTGGACACTGGCCTGCACATAAAGGGTCTCCAGGGGATCCACCCGAAGATAGCCCGTAACCCGGTGCTTGGGAGTGCCGGTGAGAACCGTGGCACCGCTCCGGTTATCCCGATCCAGGTACGTATAGCCCAGCCCGCCCTTGACGTATTTGTTCGGCTTCACACCGAGGGCGAGTTCCACGCCTTCGTGCTGGACCTTCCCGATGTTCTGCATCTGGTACATCTTGGTGGTACCGACGGTCTCGACATACACGGACTGGATGAGGTTCTTGATGTCGCTCCGGAAGAGCGCGGCCTCCACCTGCAACCAGGCCGTGGGATTCGACTTGACCCCAACCTCGTAGTTCGTGGAGGTCTCGGGCACCAGACCCGGGTTGGCATAGTAGGTCCCGAATCGCAGGGAGTAGCGATCCTTGAGAGTGGCGAAGTGATCCTTCTGGGCGAGGGTGGCGTAGACCTGGGTGCTGGGGGTCACCTTCCAGAAGAGACCAGCCTGGCCGTGCCACTTGCTCCGGGATTCGGAGAGTTCCCAGGTGGAGCCCGACTTTTCGGGCTTCATCTGATCCCAACCAGCTCCTACCGACAGGTCCAGGGTGGGAGTGAGGGTGATGCTATCCTCGACCCCCATGATCAGGTACCGGTCCTCAAAATGGGGCATGCTGGCGGTGTCCGGCTGGGTGTAGTCACCCTCCCGATGGACATCGGTCTTGGTCTGCAGCACCGCCTTCACGCTGTGATTAGCAAAGGCCATGGTGCCGACTTCAGCCATCAGGCCATGACTGAAGTCCCGGTAGCGGCTGTGGCCGTATGGGCTCATGGCCCCGGACCCGCTGGTCTTGAGCGTGGTGTAGGTGCTGTCCGTGTAGCTATCGATACCGTTCTCATAGCGATCGAAGTAAGCGCGGAACTTGACGTAACTCTTGTCCCCCAGAGCCGTGCGGGTCACAAGGAAGGTGCTGTCCATATTCCAGAGGGGCCAGTCCCAATAACGCGCCGTCGTGGTCAGGTCAGTGCTCACAGGGCTCGACTTTTCGCCCCGCTGCCGGATGATCCCGATGGCGTATTCGTCCGTGGCGTTGGGCGTGAGACCCACCTTCAACGACAGCTTCTTGTCGGAATAACCGGAATGGTCCCGCTCGCCCCCGTCCTCCCGGGCATTGGGGACAAAATCCGAAGACATCCGCCAGGAGTCGGCCTTGCTGTAAGCGAGCCCGCCCTGGGCGTACCACCACCCCTGGTTGCTGCCGAGGTTCACCGCCGTCGTCCTGCCATTGCCCTCGAAGATCCCCGCCCGGATATCCCCCTCAAAGGCAGCCACAGGCTTCCGGGTCACCACATTGATGGCACCTCCAAGGGTGTTGGCCCCATAGGCGATGGAGCTGAAGCCCTTGGCCACCTGGATTTCGGCCACATCAGAGGTGGTAAAGCGGGCGTAGTCGATATTGCCGTCGTAGGGGATGTAGCAGGGCACCCCATCCACGAAGACAGGGGTCTGGCGGGGATCATTCCCGCGGAGGTAGAACATGGCCTCGTTGCGCGCACCCCCAAGACTGACGCTCACTCCCGGCAACAAGGCCAGGGCTGAACTGATGTCATCCCGATTGAGCTGCTGAATCTGCTCAGCGTTGATCGTTGTATTGGCTGTCTCAATGGGATCCAGATCGGCGGTCACCGCGACGGTGACCTCACCCATCCGGAACTTGCCATCTTTGACGGCCTTGGCCTTGCTATCAGCCGCGGCGGACTCCACAGCCCCTTCCCCCGCCACCAGGGCTGGAGAGGCACAGAGAAGAAAGGTCAATGCCGAAACGGCGATGGGGAACCTGGACATGATTTGTCCTCCAATGGCGCCGCTAACCCCTCTCGAAGAGGAGCAGACGGCAGGGTTGAGGAAAGGGGTTAAGGGTAGAAAGGGGTCTGGACGCGCGAACCGGTCAACCGTTCTTCCGCCACCAGATCAGGGCCCACTGGATGGCATCCTGGTGACGCAGGTACCATTTGCCATCCCGGAGGCGGAGTTCCCGCTGGAGGTACGCCTGCAGGCGCTGGTCCTCCTCCGGGCTGAGGCCGTCAATCAGGGTGCGGTAAAAGCCCAGGGCTTCATCGGGTCCAGCGAAGGGTCGGCCCTCCTCGGACCGGATGAGGGTGATGTTGGCGAAAATCCCCATCTGATAGAGGAGGTTGTATACGTAGATGTAGTCAGGGCCTTTGCGCGAAGGTCGACCCACGGCCTCCAGGGCCCTGCGATCCGAGGGGCCGTAGCCCGCCGGGGCGGTGAGATAGACGCCGAGGCGGGAAGCCCGGTCCAGCTTGCGAAGGGCCGTTTCCAGGTCTCCCACCATCAGGGAACGGGAGGCGATGACCACATCGTGGGCCCCCACCCCGAGGGCATCCCAGTCATCGTCCCAGCCCCCGTGGAGGGTGCGGATATTGGAAAGCCCCAGCTCGTCGCGCCGCAGGACCAGTTGCTCGAGCATGGCCTCCGAGAAGTCCATGGCGGTGATGCTCTGGACCCGACTCCCCAGGGGAATCGCGAGGGTCCCCGCCCCACAGCCCACATCCAACACGGACCAATGGGGCTCGGCACCGAGCACATCCAGGAAGGTCCGGGTATAGGGAGTCTCGTGACAGCGGGAGGCAAAGGAGGGCGCCCGACGGTCCCAGTATTCCGAGCGGGTGCGGGTATCGGCCGCTTCATCCTTCCTGGCCATGGCCTCCCTCCAGAGGAGGTTCCAGTCCAGCGCCTCGGCTGCCAGGGTGGCGTTCGTCGATGCGCTCATGCCCGGCCCCCTGGAATGAAGTAGCCACCGCCTTCCGCGCAGGGCTGGCATAGGCTTTCGCCGTTCACAAAGAGGTCCCGCATGTCCATGACGGCTTCGCCGCATCGGGCACAGACCACCCGCCGCACGGGACGCCCGGGCAGGTCCCCCGCTCCCAAAGGGGCACTTCCGTGCTGAATCCAGAACAACTCCTCGTCCGAAGCCGCCTTGATGGCATCCTCCAGGGAACCCGCCTGCTCCGAGTCCTTGCGCCCCTTCGATGCGAGGCGGACGGCCTGGCCGCTTTCCAGGTTGATGAAGGTAGCAGCCATCTTCCCGAAGTCCTTGATCTTCATGCTCCGCTTGCCGGGGCGGCAGCCCGTGACGGAGGTAATGGCATCCGTTGCGCAGCGATCGATCTCCACGATGACGATCAGGTTCTTGCGGTCCTCCCCTTTGGGGTCCCGGATTCCGATCTCCTTCAACCCGCGAAGGGCCATCCGCACCCCCGACACGATGCCTCCACACAGATGACCGTGGAAGGCTTCGGCCTCCTCGAGGTGTTTTTCAAACCCAACCGAATGAATGTCCACAGTTGCCTCCTTAGAAGATTCAATTCCCTGCCAGCCCTCTCAGGAATGCAGGAACCCCAGTGCACGAAATGCACTCGGAAAGGGCCTAGTCGTTATATCATCGTGCATATAACGAATGCCAACATTCTTTTGTTCGACCAACCCCTCAAACACCAGGACTCACAACAAAACATCAGACAAGGAGAGCATCGGGCGGCACCCCAGCCCTCAGTCATCCGAGAGCAATCGATATATAACAATTTTAATAACGTTCCAAAAATAACAGGTCGAATTATCAACCCCGGCCAGCCTCAAGGTGCAAACATGACCAATTCCCTCAGACCTCCCCAAAGCAGCTCCACCTCAAAGTGGGAGATCTACGACCAACTCATTGCCCAGATCCCCGAGGACAAGGTGGTAGCCGATGCCATGTTTGGCATCCATTGGACCTTAGTGCGCTCGGAAGGAGTCGGCATGGCCATGACACCCCCCGCAGGAGACCGCTCCATCCCTGGGGCCGGTTCATTCAAAGGCCGCCCCCTCCGCGAACTGGCCAACCTCGCCAAGTCCTGGCACCCCTACGAGGCCGCCCTTGGGGTCGCAGCCCTCAACGCCCACTACAACACCCAGGCCACCCTGGCCGAGCAATGGGCCATCCCGCCAGATCCCCCGGTGAACGAAAGCATCTTCACCACGATGAAAGAGCAGGTGGCAGGAAAGAAGGTCACTGTGGTGGGACACTTCCCGGATCTGGAACCCCTGGGCCGGATCTGCCAGCTGTCGATCTTGGAGCGCCACCCTCTGAACGGCGACTTCCCGGATCCTGCCTGCGAATACATCCTGGAGGATCAGGATTCCCTTTTCATCACCGGGGTCACCCTCATCAACAAGACCCTGCCACGCCTCCTGGAATTGGGACACCGAACTCAGATCGTCTTGGTCGGCCCCAGCGTGCCCCTCACGCCTCAATGGTTCGAATGGGGAGTTGCCTCCCTGGCAGGAACTACCGTCATGGATGGAGATCGCGTCTGGATGCACGTGGCCCAAGGGGGCGACCGCTCCGTATTCAATCACGGGGCCCGCATGGTAAAGCTTTCCCCCAAAAACCAGATCCATACTTGACCGAGCCCGCACTGCCACACGAACAGCGAAAGATCCAGGAGCCCCCATGGGATTCACTGCACCCGCCACGGCCTTCTGCCCGGCGTGCGGCCACGCCACCGAAGTCCGGATGGTCCATGGACGCCCGAGACCCGCCTGCCCCGACTGCCGCTTTGTCCACTTTCCCAACCCCAGAGTCGCCGCCGTAGCCTTTGTGACACGAGAGAACCACGTGCTCCTGGTCAAACGGGGCGTCCAGCCAGAAAAGGGGAAGTGGGCGCTGCCCGCAGGCTTCATCGACTTGGGCGAACATCCCGAGAAGGCAGCGATCCGAGAAGTGAAGGAAGAGACGGGCCTGGACATCACCATCGAACGCCAGATGGGACTGAACTTCGACCCAACCAGCAAGGCTATCGTGATCCTTTACAAGGCCCAGACCATTGGAGGAAGCCTGGCCGCTAGCGATGACGCGGCGGACGCCCGGTGGTTCGACAGGAAGGACCTGCCAGAACTGGCCTTTGAGAGCACCCGCAAGGCTGTACAGGAATGGCTGACAGAAACACACCCCTGACCCCCCCGAATCGGAAATCCCTTTCCGAATCGCCGGAAATCTGGAATCAAATGTCAAATATTTAATACCAGAATAGTTAGCCACAACCTACCCCCCACATCGCAGAATCGATGGAAGCAAATTTCCGCCCCGCCCCGAATACCCCACGCGTTATACCCATAAAAATATAGCGATCCCAAAACTGGCACCCATCTCGCTTGCCGCTACCGGCAACCACACCTTGGCGGAGTGGCCAACCCAGAGCACCACATCCAGGTCGGAAAATGCAAAACAACCCAACAGAGCCCAACACTGCCAACCAACGCCAGTATGGAAACAGGATTAAACCAACAGGCGAGCCGCATGTTCCGCCTGACAGTACAAGATCGGATTGGATTTGCGCGGCGATCGAAATATAATCATGACTACGTCGATACCTTCCCCTCTTCCGACAGCATCCCCACACCCGCCCCCCAACCCGCCCGAGAAGGCCCAGCACAAGGAAGCACCATGAAGCGCATCTTTCTCAGCACCCTCGCCCTGACTACCCTGGGAACCTCCGCCCAGGATCTCCAATCCGCCCTCACCCAGGGCAAGGCCAGTCTGGAAATCCGCACCCGCTACGAATACGACAACGATGATGCGGCCCAGTTTTTCACGGCCCCCAGCACCAAGGTCTACCGCCCTGAGACCGCCACAGCCCTCACCAATCGCACCATCCTGGGCTACAAGACTGGCGACTTCTTCGGCGTCAGCGCCAGCCTGCAGTTCCTGGATGTCAGCACGATCCTCGGCGTCGACAACTTCAACGATGGCTTCAATGGCAAGACCGACCATGCGAAGGTCAGCGATCCCCATCAGGATCGTATTCTCCAGGGCTTCCTCGCCTGGAAGGGCCTGAAGGTGGGCCGTCAGACCTTAAGTGTTGACAACCAAAGGTTCATCGGAGCCGGAGCCTGGTCCCAGGCCCCCAAGTCCTACACTGGCGCCACCTTCCAGGGAAACTTCGGCCTGCCCTGGATGGAACTCCACGCGGGCTACCTCTCCGACGTCCTCTTGAGCGACGGCACCCACCGGGACGCCAACTTGCGCTTCGCCCGGGTCCGTTTCACCCCCCTGAAGGCGCTGGCCATCACCCCCTTCTACTATGCGACCGATGTGTCCGCCTACACCCCCGCAACCGTCCCCGTCGGCACCGCCGTCACCCCCCAGAGCTCCCTCCAGCACCGCGGCCTCCGGGCGGATGGGTCATGGAAGGGTCTCCTGTACGAGGCCTCCTACGCCCAGCAGCGCCCCTACCGGGATGGTACCGAAGCCAAGGTCCCATCCAGCCTCTACCGCATGGGCATGCTGGGCTACCAGTACCAGGGCTACAGCCTGAAGGTCGTTCGGGAGGCCCTCGAGAGCGGCTTCAGCACTCCTGACGCCTCCCTCCACGGCTTCTACGGCTGGTCCGACCGGGTGGCCACTACCTCGACCAAGGGACTGGTGGACTCCTACCTCCAGGCCAGCGCCAAGACCCTGGGCCTGGAGATCGAGGCCCAGTACCACCTCTTCAAGGCCGAAACCGACGGCACCAAGTTCGGCAAGGAGCTGGATCTCCAGGTGAACTACCCCCTCACCAAAAGCTTCTCCGTCCTGGCCAAGTATGCCGACTACAAGGGCGACAGCGAAGCCACCGGCCTGACAGGTGTGGGCAGCACCACCAAGCTCTATCTGGAAAAGGACCTCCGCAAGTTCTGGTTCCAGACCACCTACAAGTTCTGATCAACCAAGCCCATCCGGAAAGGATCATCCCTATGAAGTATCTGAAAACCCTTGCGGCCCTCCTGGCCGTTTCCCTGCTCTCCTTCGCCCAGGCCGGAGACAGAATCACCGTCGCGGCCGCCGCTGACCTCAAGTTTGCCCTGGATGAAGTGGCCGCCTCTTTCCGCCAGACCCACCCCGGAGATGAAGTAATCATAGCCTATGGATCTTCCGGCAAGGCCATGGCCCAGATCCAGCAGGGCGCCCCCTTTGATCTCTTTTTCTCCGCCGATATCGCCTTTCCGCGCGAACTCGTGAAAGCCGGTCTGGCCGCAGGCGACGTCAAGCCCTATGCCATAGGGCGCCTGGTGATCTGGAGCCTCAACCTCGACGCAGCCCACATGACCCTTTCCAGCCTTGCGGACCCCAGGATCCAGCGCATCGCCATTGCCAACCCGAAGCACGCCCCCTACGGGCAGCGGGCGGAGGAAGCCCTGAAGGCGACTGGGATGTGGCCCAAAATTGAATCCAGGCTCGTCTATGGCGAAAACATCAGCCAGACAGCCCAGTTCGCCATGACCGGGAATGCCCAGGTTGGATTGATCGCCCTCTCCCTCGTCCTGAATCCCGAGATGAAAGGCAAGGGCAGCTACTCCGTGATCCCCCAGAACCTGCACCAGCCCCTGGAACAGGGCTACGTCCTCCTCAAGAATGGCGCCAACAAACCCCTGGCCAGGCAGTTCGCAACCTACATGAGTTCCGCCCAGGCGCGGGCCATCATGGTCAAATACGGATTCACCCTTCCAGGTGAGGCCAAGAAGTAACCCTAGAGATTCCCCATGTTCCTGACCCAAGAAGACGTCCAGGCCCTAATTCTCACCGCCAGACTGGCGGGCACCACGACGGCGATTCTCCTCCTGGTGGGAACCCCGGTGGCCTGGTGGCTCGCCCGCACGAAATCCTGGGTCAAGGGTCCCCTGGCCTCGATCGTTGCCCTGCCACTGGTACTCCCCCCCTCGGTGCTGGGCTTCTACCTTCTGCTGGCCCTGGGACCCCAGGGACCCGTGGGCCGCCTCACCCAGTGGCTCGAAATCTCTGCGCTCCCATTCTCCTTCTGGGGGCTGGTCCTCGCATCGGCTTTCTATTCGACTCCCTTCATGATTCAGCCCCTCCAGGCCGCCTTCGAAGGTATCGGGGAGCGCCCGCTGGAAGTGGCTGCCACCCTGGGCGCAGGGCCGTGGGACCGGTTCTTCACCGTAGCTCTGCCCCTGGCCAGGCGTGGCTTCCTGACCGCGGGCGTGCTGACCTTCGCTCACACCGTCGGAGAATTCGGCGTAGTCCTCATGATCGGCGGCAACCTGCCGGGCGCCACCCGGGTCGCCTCGGTCCAGATCTATGACTATGTGGACGCCATGCAGTACGCCCAGGCCCATCACCTCGCCCTGGTGCTGGTCGGCCTTTCCTTCCTGGTGCTCCTGGTGCTCTACACCCGACGTTCAGTCTCCGCCTGGAGCAAGGTATGACCGGACAGATCCTGGCCCGCTTCACCAAACCCCTCGGCGACTTCTGCCTGGACGTCGATCTGAGCCTTCCCCATCGGGGAGTCACGGCCATCTTCGGGCATTCAGGTTCGGGCAAGACCACCCTGCTCCGCTGCATTGCCGGGCTGGAGCGGACTGAGGGCTCCCTTTCCGTCAATGGAGAGGTCTGGCAGGATGCCAACCGCTTCCTTCCGACCCATCGGCGCCCCCTGGGCTACGTCTTCCAGGAAGCCAGCCTCTTCCCCCACCTCAGTGTGCTTGGCAACCTGAACTATGGCCGAAAGCGCACCCAGCAGGAGCACCGGGTCGGCCTGGAACAGGCGGTGGACCTGCTGGGCATCGGCCACCTGATGGACCGCAAACCGGACAAGCTCTCCGGGGGGGAACGTCAACGTGTCGCCATCGCCAGAGCCCTGGCGGTGAGTCCGCGACTCCTCCTCATGGACGAGCCCCTCGCCGCCCTGGATCTGGCAAGAAAACAGGAGATCCTGCCCTACCTCGAGCGCCTCCACGAGCACCTCGATATTCCCGTCCTCTACGTCAGCCATTCCCCCGACGAGGTGGCACGCCTGGCGGACCATCTGGTCGTCATGGAGTCTGGCCGGACTGTGGCCCAGGGTCCCCTTGGAGAGATACTGGCCCGCCTGGACCTCCCCATCCACCTGGGGGAGGATGCCGGCGTAGTACTGGAGGCAACCGTGGCCGAACTCGACCCCACTTGGCACCTTGCCCGTCTGAACTTCCCCGGAGGCAGCCTCTGGACCCGGGATTCCGGACTGACCCCCGGGCACTCTGTCCGGGTGCGGGTCCTGGCCCGGGATGTCAGCCTGGCCCTTCAACACTACGAACACACCAGCATCCAGAATGTCCTCCCGGCCGTGGTGGAAGCCATGGCCCCGGATGACCATCCAGGCCTGACCCTGGTGCGACTGAAGGTGGGGGGCTCGGTCCTCCTGGCACGCCTCACCCAACGCTCCGCCTTCACCCTGGACATTCAACCGGGCCATTCGATCTTCGCCCAAGTCAAGTCGGTAGCACTCCTGGAATAGCACCCCACGCGAAGGCCTTAGGTTAGGTTTTTTTATCCATCGAAATATAAATACAAATATAACGTTACCCATTCCTGACCACTCCAACGAAAGGTATCCCATGCCCCAAGTCCCCCAAGAGCTTGTATCCATCCGCCCCATCGGCGTAGTGGTGACCGACTTCAACGACTTCAGCCAGAAGACCAACTACGAGGACATCAAGGAGATCTATATCCGGGAGGACCTGGAGCTGGGCCTCACGGGCCTTGAACACTTCTCCCATCTCTACGTCTACTACCACCAGCATCGCCGGAAGGAGTGGCAACAGGCCGTGGGCTGGGCCGATTCCGACGCCCAGATGCTCACCATGCCCCTATCCGGGGAGCCCTCATGCAAGGGCATCTATACGACCCGGGCACCGGCCCGTCCCTCCGGCATCGGCACCTGCGTCTGCGAACTGGTCCGCAAGGAAGGCAATCGTCTCTTCGTCCGGGGCCTGGACGCCTTTGACGGCACCGCAGTGCTGGATATCAAGATCTACTTGGCCCGCTACGACAGCTTCCCCAATGCCTCGGCCCCCCTGCACTGGTGCGCCTCCCACGACCTCGACATCACCTCCAAGACCTTCCACTGGGACACCATGAACGTGGGGCTCACCCTGGGTCTGCGCACGGGACTCCGGGCCCTGAAGGAACTGGGGATCAACCGGGGGGAAGCTGACCATGCAGAAGTGGTGGGTGGCAATTTCTTCGCCCAGGGCATCGAAGGCGTCACGGGCTGCACCGTGCTGCGGCACACCATGGACTTCGCGGAGAAGATCAAGCCCATGACGGATTGGCGTCTGCGCCTGCGACACGGCGACCGGACCGTGGAGATCAGCCTCCAGGAGCACCTCTACCAGGGGGCCGACGAAGTCCTGACCATGCCGGATGAACGCCTTTTCGCAGAGCTAAGGGCAGTCGAGCCCCAGGCTTGATTTTTTGAAAATCGTTATATCCAAGCAAATACTACGAAAGCCGCCTCATGAAGCCTCTGCCCATCCTGCTCTTCTTTATCCTGCTGGCGGTGGTCGCCCTGGTTTCGCTTTCCCTCGGGAAGTTTCCCCTTCCCATAGGGGAGGTGGCGGCCTTCCTGGCCTGGAAGAGTGTGGGCCTGGGGCATGTCCAGCCTGACCGTCTGCCCCTGCTGGAGAACATCGTCCTCCAGATCCGTCTGCCCCGGATCCTGAACGCCTGTCTCGTCGGAGGGGCCCTCTCGGTCTCCGGTGCCTCCTACCAGGCCCTCTTCGTGAACCCCCTGGTCTCTCCTGGCCTCCTGGGGGTGCTGGCTGGCGCCTCCTTCGGGGCAGCCCTGGGCATGGTCTTCCTCAAGAGCTGGTTCGCCATCCAGGCCGCCACCTTTCTGGGGGGCGTGGCTGCGGTTGGCCTCTCCCTCTTCATCGCCCGGATCTATCAGGTGCGCAGCACCCTCATGCTGGTTCTGGGGGGCATCATCAGTGGAGCCTTCTTCACGGCCCTGGTCTCCATCGTCAAGACCCTGGCCGACCCCTACACCCAGCTCCCCAACATTACCTTCTGGCTCATGGGCAACCTCACCCTGGCGGACCGCAGCACCATCCTGCGCATGGGGGTGCCCATCCTCCTGGGCATCCTGGGGCTTCTGCTCCTGTCGCGCCAGCTCAACGCCCTCAGCATGGGAGACGAGGAAGCCCGCAGTCTGGGGGTCCATGTCGAGTGGATCCGGGCCCTCGTGATCCTCCTGGCCACCCTGATCAGCACCCTGACAGTGGTCCTGGGGGGGATCATCGGGTGGGTGGGCCTCATCATCCCCCACACCGCCCGGATGCTCATCGGCCCCAACAACGAGACCCTGCTTCCAGTCTCCGCCCTCCTCGGGGCCAGCTACCTCCTGCTGGTGGATGATCTCTCCCGGACCCTCTTCACGGTGGAAGTGCCCATTGGCATCGTCACCTCCCTCGTGGGCATCCCCTTCTTCATGCTGGTCATGAAGAACGCCCGGAAAGGATGGCAGTGATGGCAACCCTGGCGGCCCGTAAGCTCTGCTTTTCCTATCAGCACAAGCCAGTCCTTGCCGAGGTGGAACTCGAGTTCCAGGGGGGAGTCACGGCCCTGCTGGGACCCAATGGCAGCGGCAAGACCACCCTGCTCAAGCTGCTCCTGGGGCTCCTGAAACCCAGCAAGGGCGAAGTCCTGCTGGACGGCAGGGAGCTGAGCGGCATGGGGCACCGGGAGGTGGCCCAGCGGATGGCCTACGTCCCCCAGATCCATCGGGAGGCCTTCGCGTACAAGGTCGAGGACGTGGTGCTCATGGGGCGGATGCCCCACGCCTCCTTCTTCAGCCCCTATTCCCGGCGGGACTTGGCTGAGGCCCACGAGGCCATGGATCGCCTGGGCATCCTACACCTGGCCCAGCGCCCCTACACCCAGGTCAGTGGTGGGGAGCGCCAACTGGCCCTCATCGCCCGGGCCATGACCCAGGGTGCGCAGCTTTTCATCATGGATGAACCCACCAACGGCCTCGACTACGGCAACCAGATCCGCTTGCTGGAGCGCCTGCAGACCCTGGCCCAGGACGGATTCGGTTTCATCTTCTCCACCCACCATCCGGATCACGCCCTCTCGGTGGCCGACCGGGTCGTGATGATCAACCAGGGACGCGTCCTGCGGGATGGCAGTGCTGACGCCATCAGTCCCCAGAGCCTGGAAGAGATCTACGGCGTGGACGTCCGCCTCTTCGATGTCCAGGGGGGGGTCCGGGTCTGTGTGCCCGCCCTGCGCCTCAAACCCATTGCCTGCTGACAGGAGCCCCATGCGTCTTGCCGCCTCCCTATTTCTCCTGAGTGCCTGTGTCGCCATCCAGGCCCAGACCCGGCCCATCGTGGATATGACGGGCCGGACCGTTCAGGTCCCCCGACAGATCCGCCGGATCTATGCCCCCACACCCTACGGTTCCTACATGCTCCACGCCGTGGCCCCGGATCTGATGTCAGGTCTGATCTTCCCGCTGAAGGAGGCGGACAAGCCATTCCTGAATCCAGCAGTCCATAACCTGCCGGTCATCGGTGGCCGATTCGGAGGCGGCGCCAACACGAACCTTGAAGTACTGCTCAGGAGCAGGCCGGACCTCCTCCTGCTCTGGGCCGAGAGTGATCGATCCTTCACCAAGGACTCGGACGAGTCCCTCCAGAAGTTCGGCATCCCCGGCGTGACCGCCATCCTCGACAATGTGGCGGGCTACCCGGCGGTTTTCCGATTCATGGGACGGCTCCTGGGTCGGGAGCAACGCTGTGAGCGCCTGGCCGTCTACACCCAGAAGACCCTGGATGGCGTCCGGGCCGCCGTGAGCCGCGTCCCCCAAGCCAGACGCCCCAAGGTCTATTACGCCGAGGGTATGGATGGCCTGTCCACCGAGTGCAACGACTCACTCCACGTCGAACTCCTCAAGCTCGCCGGAGACTGCAATGTCCATCGTTGCCACAGCACCAGCCACATGGGCATGGAGAAGATCTCCCTCGAGCAGGTCATGGTCTACAACCCCGATGTCCTCCTGGTGCAGGAGAAGGCCTTCTATGACCGGGTCTGGTCCGACCCGGCATGGCAGCGTGTCAAGGCGGTGAAGGAAGGCCGGATCTACCTGATCCCCCGCACCCCTTTCAACTGGTTCGACCGACCGCCCTCCTTCATGCGCATCCTGGGCATCCAGTGGCTGATGCACAGCCTCTACCCGAAGGACTACCCCATTGATATCGTGAAGGAGGCCAGGCAGTTCTATGGTCTCTTCCTGGGGATCCAGGTGACGGACGCCCAGATGCAGCAAGTGATCTACCGGAAATGAGCAGCGAGGTCGCCCTGCTGGTGGTCTTCGCCGCCATGAGCCAGGTGAAGCGCGTCAAGCGGATCCTGGAGGCGGATGGCGCCTACTACGAGATCGAACGGTCTCCCCACTGCATTTCCACGGGGGGATGCAGTGTTTCCATCCGCTGCACCCCCCTCACCCTGCCCCTTGTCCTGGATGCCGCTGGGGGCCTGGGCATCGAGCCCAAGGGCGTCCACTATGAACGGCAGCAGGACGGAAGCCTCAGCTATGCCCCTTATCTACCTGGATAATGCAGCCACCTCATGGCCCAAGCCCCAGCCCGTGATTGAGGCCATGACCCGGGCCCTGGAACAAAGCGCCAGCCCAGGCCGCAGTGGACACCGGATGGCGACGGCCGCCGACGAACTGGTTTTTGGATGCCGGGAAGCCCTGGCGGATCTCCTTGGTGCCCCTGACCCGGGCTCCATTGCATTCACCTCCGGCGCGACGGAGGCCCTCAACCTGGCCATCAAGGGCATACTCAGGCCCGGCGATCACGCCGTCATCTCTCCCCTGGAGCACCATGCGGTCCTCCGCCCCCTCAAGGCCCTGGAGTCCATCGGCGTCACCTTCACGGTGGCCGAGGGGGACCGCCACGGGCGCATGAGCCCCCTGACCCTCCAGAAGGCCCTGAAGGCGGAGACCCGCCTGGTCGTGGCCTGCCACGCCTCCAATGTGAACGGTGCCCTGCAGCCCATCGCAGAACTGGGGGCCCTGGCCCGACAGAGGGACATCCCCTTCCTGGTGGACGGCGCCCAGTCCGTCGGCCACCTTCCCATCAATGTAGACTCCCTCCCCATCGATCTCCTGGCCTTCCCGGGACACAAAGGACTGCGCGGACCCCAGGGTACGGGAGCCCTCTACATCCGGCCCGGGCTGGAACTGGAGCCACTGCAGCAGGGCGGCACGGGCAGCGAGTCCGAAAGCCCCTACCAGCCCCGTTTCGCTCCGGACCGCTACGAGAGCGGGACCCCAAACACGCCGGGGCTGGCTGGGCTCGCGGCCGCCGCCCGACTGCCCCGCGAGGAAGTGCGGGAGCGCACAGCTGCGCTCCGGGAAGGGCTGGCCCGCATCCCCGGTGTGGAGGCCCTGGGCCCCGGGCCGGACGCCGATCAGGTGGGCCTTGTGGCCTTCCATTTGGTGGGCTGGGATTGCACACAGGCCTGCGGGGAACTGGACCGGCGCTTCAGCATTGCGGCCCGGGGAGGGCTGCACTGCGCCTGGCTTGCCCATCGGAGCCTGGGTACTCTGGATCGGGGGTCCATTCGCTTCAGTCCCGGCCCCACGACGACCGAGGCTGACATCGCCGCCGCACTGGCCGCCGTCCGCACCCTCGCGAAAGGCAGAGCATGAAACCCCTCACCCTGACTCCCATCGGCACCGTCCGCAGCCCCCACACCGATCCCGAAGCCACGCCCATCCAGCCCCTCTTCGCCCAGGGCTGCCCCGGCACCCTGGAACTCCTGCCGCACCTGGAAGAAGGCCTGAAGGACATCGAGGGTTTCTCGCACCTCATCCTCATCTACCACCTTCACCGCTCCGAGTCGGGACCCCTCATCGTGAAGCCCTTCATGGACCCCACGCCCCGGGGCGTCTTCGCCACCCGCTTCCCCTCCCGGCCCAACCCCATCGGGCTCAGCATTGTCCGTCTGGCCGGGCGGCGGGGGGCGATCCTGGACCTCCTGGACGTGGACATCCTGGATGGCACCCCTGTTCTGGATATCAAGCCCTTCTTCCCGCGTTTCGACATCCCTGAGGGGGCAAAGGGGGGCTGGAACGACCAGGTGCCGGATGCGGAGGTCGAAGCCCGGGGCAGGCGATACACCAAGTAGTCCCTACATCGGCTGCACCGCCCCCAGGACCGCGGTCAGGCCCGGATGGGACACCCGACGCTCCGTGGAGATCCCGAAGGTCCTGAATCGGACATCTTCAGTATCCCCTGTGACCTGCACCTGGTAGCGCTGGACCACGTCCTGCGCGATGGAGGAGGGGGCCCCGAAGAAGCCCTCGCCAGCCGCACCGAAGGCCTTCATGAGGGCGCTGTCCTCGAAATCCCCGGCGATGACCGGCTCCAGGCCCTGCTGCTGGAACCAACGGTCCAGGGATTGGCGCAGGGCCGTCCCTTCGGCGGGCAGCAGCACCGGGGCTCCGTCCAGGCAGGCGGGGAAAGGTTTGGGAAAGCGTCGGGCCAGCGAAGCCTCCCCGAAGAAACTCACCCCGCACTCCCCCAGGAGATGGTTGAAGGCCCTGGGCCCCCCCAGGGGCACATAGGGCGCGTCGGAGAGCACCAGATCCACTTCGTGCTCGAAGAGAGCTGCCAGCAGGGGGGCCAGCCCGCTCTCACGGCAGCTCAGACGCAGGGCCTCCGGAAGCTCCAGGGCGGGGTGCAGGATCCGATGGACCATGAGCTTGGGTAGCACATCCGAGATGCCCACCACCAGGCGCAGCGGCCGCCCCGTGGGTCGCCCTTTGAGCTCGTTCTGGAACTCCCCCCCCAGCCTGAAAATATCTTCGGCGTAACGCATGGCCAGACGACCGGAATCGGTGAGGACCAGCCTGCGCCCCGAACGCTCGAAGAGCCGCTCCCCCAGTGAATCCTCCAGCTGCCGGACCTGGGTGCTCAGGGCACTCTGGGAGACATGAAGCAGCTTGGCCGCCCCCGTCACCGAGCCCTCCCGGGCAATGGTCCAGAAGTAGTAGAGGTGGTGATAGTTGAGCCAATCCATGTCTCAATCTATCCACTTTATAGATCGATTGGCACGCATTTATCTATTAGATATATCCATAGAGCGGCGGCATCCTAATGGCTGAGGAGTTCACCATGCGAATCGAAATCAAGGCCATGGGATTCAAGCTCACCACGGCGCTCAAGGCCTTCATCCGCGAACATCTGATCCAGATGCTTGAGCGGAGGGCCGATGCGGTCAGGAGCGTCATCGTGCGCCTCAGCGACCTCAACGGCCCCCGGGGGGGCGAAGACAAGCTCTGCCGCATCCAGGTCGACCTCATGGGACGCCAGATGCAGTTCGCCCAGGCGGTCCATTCGGATGCTTATGCAGCCATCGCCGAGGCCAGCCGTCGTGCCACCCGCACCGTGAATCGCACCCTGGACCAGCGATCTTACTGAAGGAAAGGACCATGAACCAGTTCAAGACCATCCTCCTCCTGGGCGCCGTCAGCGCCCTGCTCATCGCCCTTGGGGCCCAGATGGGCCAGGGCTGGATGATCATCGCCATCGGAGCTGCCCTGCTCATGAACCTGGGTTCCTACTTCTGGAGCGACAAGCTGGTACTGGCCATGCACCGGGCCCGGGAGGTCTCGGAGCAGGAGGCCCCCCAGCTCCACGCGGAAGTTACCCAGCTGGCCGCCCGGGCCGGAATCCCCAAGCCTCGGATATGCATCATACCGGACGCATCTCCCAACGCCTTCGCCACGGGACGGGACCCGGCCCACGGCGTGGTGGCCTTCACTGAAGGCCTCCTGGACACCATGCCCCGACGGGAACTCCAGGGCGTCATCGCCCACGAACTGGGTCATATCGCCCACCGGGACATTCTCATTGCCACCGTGGCTGCGGCCATGGCCAGCGCCATCAGCCTCCTGGCCAACATTCTTCAATGGACGGCCCTGTTCGGCGGCGGAGACCGGGACGAAGAAGGCGGCCTCAACCCCATCGCCGCCTTGGCCTTCGCCATCCTGGCCCCCATCGGCGCCACCCTCATCCAGTTCGCCATCTCCCGCTCCCGGGAATTCCTGGCGGATGAAGAGGCCGCCCGCCTTACCGGCGACCCCGAGGGCCTGGCCCGGGCCCTTGAGCGCCTCGAATACAGCCGTGAGGTCGTCCCCGCCGGACTGACAGCCCGCCCGGCCACCGCCAGCCTTATGATTGCCAGCCCCTTCAGGGGTGGGGGAGTCATGACCTGGTTCAGCACCCACCCCCCCATCCCTATTCGCGCGGCTCGCCTCCGTGCCATGGCCGGAGTCCGCTAGTATCAGTTCATGTCCGGCACCATCCAGAATCTATGGCGGCGTCTCCTGGCCCACGGGCTCAGGAATAGGCTGCCCGCCAGCGACGGGAATGCCGTTCAGATCCTGGATTCGGGAACCAGAATCCTGGCGAGCATCCGCGACATGATCCAGGGAGCGGCCCACTCCTTTCACTTCGAGACCTACATATGGGCCGACGACCGCACGGGCCGGGAGCTCCTGGAACTCCTGAAGGGAGCCCGGGAGCGGGGAGTCCAGGTACGGGGCATCGTGGACCACTTCGGGAGCTGGGCTTCCGAAGACCTGGTGCTGGAAGCCCGGAAGGCCGGGCTGGACGTGCGCTTCTACCACCCCATCGGCCTGCGCATCCCCTGGCGTTCCTGGCCCCGCCGCAACCACCGCAAGCTGGCCATCGCCGATGGAAGGCGAGCGGTGGTAGGCAGCGCCAACTGGTCCGATGACTACAACTTCGACGTGAACCCCCAGAGTTACCTCGATCTGGGCCTGGACCTGGTGGGCCCAGTCCTGGGACACCTCAATCAGGACTTCGCGGCCTCCTGGTCCAGGACGAAGGGCCTGCCCTTCCCCATCGCCGATCCCCCGCTCCCCCTGACGGAACTCCCACCAGGCTCCTGGATAACCGAGGTCCCCATCCAGGTGGTCTCCAGTCTCAGCCCTCGCCGCCAAACCCTCCGTCGGCATCTTCTCCTGGTGCTCGGACAGGTCAAACACCAGGCGCTCCTGGCCAGTGCTTATTTCGTCCCGGACCCCCAGGTGCTGCGGGCCCTGGCTCGCATGGCCCGCCGGGGCGTTCGGACCGACCTGATCCTGCCCGGCACCTCGGATCACCCGGCGGTCCAGGAAGCGAGCCGGGCGACTTTCGGCCGCCTCCTGCGAGTGGGGGCCCGGATCTGGGAGCGCCAGGGACGGATGCTCCACACCAAGGCGGCGGTGCTCGACCAGGAGATCGTGATCTTGGGCAGCGCCAACTTGGATTCCCTAAGCTTTAGGCGGAACCTGGAACTCAATCTGGTGCTCCGGAGCCGCTCCCTGGCTGGCTTCATAGCCGGGGCCCTGGAGGAGGACCGCAACCGGAGCATCCCCTGGGACCTGGAGCAATGGCAGGCTCTGCCCCTCTGGCGCCGGGTTCTGCAGACCGTGGCCTACGCGCTGTGGCCCTGGCTTTGACTCATACCATTTCCCCGAAGTGGAAGGCACTCAGGGGGCGTCCCATGTAGGTGCCATGGTAGGCGAGCCGGGCGGAATCCTCACCTGCGGCCCCCGCTGCCACCATGAGGGGAAGCAGGTGCTCCTCCCGGGGGTGGGCAAAGCGGGCACCCGGAGCCTGAGCCCAGGTCTTGAGCGCCGCATTCCGTTCCGCTGGAGCCTGCAGAACAGCCTCCCCCAGCCAGGTGTCGAAGGCCCGGGCCTCCTCCTGCCCCGTGCTTTTGAAGAAGGCCCCCAGGTTATGGAAGCTCATGCCGCTGGCCAGAATGAGCACGCCTTCGTCCCGAAGCGGCGCCAGGGCCCGCCCGAGGGCGAGATGGGCCGCGGGGTCGAGGCCCTCCAGCAGGGAAAGCTGCAGGGTTGGAATCCGGGCTTCGGGAAAGGCCACCTTGAGCGGCACGAAGCTGCCATGGTCAAAGCCCCGGTGGGGATCCTCAGCACTCCCCGTCCCAGCCCCCCGGAGCAGATCCCGGACCCGGGCCGCCAGGGCCGGACTTCCGGGGGCGGGCCACTCCAGCTCATAGGAAGCCGCGGGAAACCCGTAATAGTCAAAGAGCAGGCCAGGCCGCTCCGAAGTCATCACCGTAGGAAGGGGTTCCTCCCAATGAGCCGAAATCGCCAGCAGGGCCTTGGGGACTTCGGGGACCAGGGAGGCCAGTGACTGGAGATAATTCACAAGTGGACGGTATTCCGCCTCTGGCAAGCCCAGGTCCACAAAGGGCCAGGGGCCACCGCCGTGGGGCAGGTAGAAGACGGGCATCCTGGAATTCGGTGAATAGGCCATGACAACTCCTTCCAACTTTTGGATGCCGCTCCGGGGAAATTCCACCACGCCCATGACTGCAGCAAAAAGACCTTATCAAGCAAGGAAGATGGGCCGATATTATCCCTGTAGGATGCCCCAGGAGGGCGCTATGGATATTGGAAGCACCAGCGCACTAAACAAGTACAGCTACCTCAGCACTTTGCAGGGCTCGACGAGCAACCAGAATGCCGCGGTCCTCCAGGCCCTCACCACGGCCTACTCCAACACCAGTTCAGGCAGCAGCCTACTGGCCTCGGACAGCCTGTCCTCGCTGGCGGGTAATGCAGCGACCCTGCCTTCCCTGGTGAGCGGGATCTATTCCGCTTCCAGTGCGAACGGCACCTCCTCGAACCCCTTTTCCTCCCTGAGCAGTGCCACTGCCGATGCCACCAGTTCCGCCAGCCTTCTGGCCAGCGTGACAAGCTCCGATTCGAGCGGCGTGCCCAGCTCCGCAATCAGCGCAAACGCCAATCTGGCCCTCGCAGCCTACACCTACCAGCAGAGCGGCATGCCGAGCACTGTCACGGCAGCGGCCAAACAGGCCGTTTCGGGCCTGGACACCACGGATACGGCTGCGGTCCAGAGCTACGTCCAGTCCATCCAGGGTTCAGCCTTCAAGAGTGTGATGAACATGCTGGGTTGAGGACTGACTGGTCTAAAGGGCCCGGAAAAGACTCAGAACCCTCACTTCCCGGGCTCCGCCGGCTTTGAGTGCCTGGGCGCACCGGAGGAGCGTCGTCCCGGTGGTCCAGACATCGTCCACCAATAGGACGACCGGCTGGGAGTCCAGCAGGCTGGCCAAGGTGATGGCCTTCCTGGGGAGGCGTCTGCGCTCGGTCTCATTGCGGGCCCCCTGGCGGCCCGAACCCCAGGCCTTGCGCAGAAGGGGCTGCCAGGGGCGGTCCATGCGCCGGGCCAGGGTGCGGGCCAGCTCTTCCGCCAGATCGAAGCCCCCCAGGAGTCGGCGGAGCCCGGTGGCGGGGGCGCTGGTGACCAAATCAACGCTGCAGCAGAAGCCAGGCAATGGGGCCTCGACGACTCTCCGGATCAGGGCCTTCCTCCACCCCCCCTCCCCACTCTTGATCCCAGGAAGGAGGAGCGGGCCCAGGGGCGGTCGTCCGCCATGGTAGTCCCAGAGGGCATCCCCGTGCGCCCAGGCCACGGGCTCTGGGCATGGCTGCTCCGGGTCGTGCTCCAGGGCGCAATGGGGGCAGCGCAGTTCCGGAAGGGGCTGGAGCCCTCCCCAGCACTGGCCGCAGAGTCCCGCTTCGGAGGCGTCATCCAGGAGTCCCAGACAGCCACGGCAGCGAAGCCCTGATCGGGCCCTGATTGCCAGCGTTTTCACAAGGAAAGGGAGGGTCATGGGGAGGTTGGGGAATGGGGGATGGTACCATTCTCCAACGCGTTCCGTCGGCCCGACGGCCCGCCTGCCCTTTTCACGGAGTCCCCCTGATGGCCGACCCCAAGCGCCGCCCCTCCCAGTTCTTCGCCCGCAAGCCCCTCGCCATGCTCCTGGAGGAGGCCAAGGGGGAGAATCGCCTGCGGCGGATCCTCGGCCCGGTGCAGCTCACCGCCCTGGGCATCGGGGCCATCATCGGGGCCGGGATTTTCGTCACCACCGGAGCCGCGGCTCACGATGTGGCCGGACCCGCCCTCATGCTCTCCTACGTGGTCGCCGGCATCACCTGCATCTTCGCAGCCCTCTGTTACGCCGAGTTCGCCTCCATGGTGCCGGTGGCAGGCTCGGCCTACACCTATGCCTACGCCACCCTTGGGGAACTCTTCGCCTGGATCATGGGTTGGGATCTCATCCTCGAGTACTGCGTCTCCAGCGCCACCGTGGCGGTGGGCTGGTCGGGGTACTTCCAGAGCGTGCTGGCCAAGATCGGCCTTCACTTCCCCGCCATCCTTACCCAGTCGCCCTGGCGCTACTACCCGGGCCTCGGCAACCTGGTGTCCACCGGGGCCGTCGTGAACCTCCCGGCGGTGCTCATCACGGCCCTCATGACCGTAATCCTCATCAAGGGCATCCAGGAGAGCGCCAGCTTCAACGCCCTCATCGTGGGCATCAAGCTGGCCGCCGTCCTCTTTGTGATCGTGGCCGGGGCCTTCTTCATCCAGAAGGCCCACTGGCATCCCTTCGCACCCTATGGGTGGACCGGACTTTCGGTCTTCGGCCACCGGGTGGCAGGACAGGTGGATGGCGGCGGGCACCCCGTGGGGATGCTGGCGGGGGCAGCCATCATCTTCTTCGCCTACATCGGCTTCGATAGCGTCTCCACCCACACGGAGGAAGCCAAGAACCCCCAGCGGGACGTACCCATCGGCATCATCACCTCCCTGGTGGTCTGCACGGTGCTCTACATCGCCGTGGTGGCAGTGCTCACGGGGATGGTGCCCTTCCACAAGCTCGACATCGGTGCCCCGGTCTCCATGGCCTTCCGCACCAATGGTCTCCCATGGGCCGAGGGGCTCATCGCCCTGGCGGGCGTGGCGGGGATCACCTCCGTGCTCCTGGTCATGATGCTCAGCGGCCCCCGGGTCTTCCTGGCCATGGCCCGGGATGGCCTGCTCCCGAAGAAGACCTTCGGTGAAGTCCACCCCCGCCTGCGCACCCCCTGGAAGTCCACGTTCCTGATCGGCCTGACGGTGGCCGCCCTGAGCGGCTTCCTGCCCCTGGAATCCCTGCTGCACCTCACCAACATCGGAACCCTCCTGGCCTTCGTCATCGTCTGCGCAGCGGTGCTGATCATGCGGAAGAAGCACCCGGAAGCCGAGCGCCCCTTCCGCTGCCCCTGGGTGCCGGTGGTACCGGTCCTGGGCATCCTCACCTGCGGCATGCTCATGTTCTCCCTGCCAGCAGCCAACTGGTACCGTCTCGGCGGCTGGCTGCTGCTGGGCTTCGTGATCTACTTCGCCTACGGGCGGCGCCATAGCGTTCTGCATCAGGAGAATTGCCGAATTTCCGGATCCCTGGATCCCGATCCCTCATGCTGAGCTGGAGCGATCTCACGCCTTCCCGGCGCTGCGAATGGATTGACCTGCTCCGGGGCTGGGCCGTGATCGTCATGATCGAGGTCCACGTGGTGAACGTGTACCTGCAAAAGGGGCTCACCCCCGAGTGGCTCAACTACCTGAACGGCCTGGTGGCCCCCAGCTTCATCCTCTGCGCGGGCTACAGCCTGGTGCTCTCCACCTTCAGGCCCGATGGCACCTTGCGCCCCTTCGGGCCCACGGCAAAGCGGTTGGGTTTCATCCTGATCTGCGCCTATGCCCTCCACGCCCCGGGCTTCACCCTGGCGGAGTGGACGGTGCTCAGCACGACCCAGCGTCTGCGGGAGCTCTTCAAGATCGATGTGCTCCAGTGCATCGTCTTCTCGCTCCTGATCCTCCAGGGTCTGGCCCGGGTGATCCGCAGACCCGGGGCCTACGCCCTGGGGGCTCTGGTCCTGGCCGTCGGGGCCACCTGGGCCGCACCCCACCTCTGGCGCCATGGGGTGGCGGACGGGCTCTGGCTGCCGGTCCGGGGCCTCATCAATGGAAATCCGGACCGGGGAGTCACAGCCCTCTTCCCCCTCTTTCCCTGGTTCTCCTTCGCCGCCTTCGGTTCGGTGCTGGGGGCCCTCTATCGCCACTTCCGGGTAATGCCCCGGGAAGGCCTCGCCCGCTGGAGCGAAGCCCAGTGGCTGAGCTTCCTGGCGGGGCTGGGATTCGTGCTGCTGACCTGGGGTTCCCTCTATGCCCGCACCTGGCTCTGGAATGGCACCTGGCCTCCAGAGGATGCCTGGCGGCTCCACAACACCACCCTGCCCAGCGTGGCCCAGCGCATCGGCCTGGTGTGCCTGGCCGGAGCCTTCCTGGGCTGCTTCGAGCGGGTGCGCCCCAAGGTGCGGGGTCCCCATCTGGTGATGGCAGCCGGTATGGAATCCCTGCTGCTCTATATGCTGCACCTCAACCTGATCTTCGGGCTCATGCTTGCGGCTCCCATCCGGCACCTGACGGGCTGGGACTGGTACGCTCTGGGCTGGAGAGGCACCCTGGGACTTACGGTCTTCATCATCCTCCTCAACCTCCTGGCGGCCTGGGGCTGGCAGCGGGTACGTCAGGCCGGGGAGCTCTCCTGGAAAATCCAGAGGGTCGCACTCTGGGTCCTGTGCTTCTACTTCTTCGCCGGGGGCTGGATGACTTACGCCCACTTCCGGCGGAGCCCTGAACTGGCCAAGGAACCCTATCCATTCCTGAACGAGGCGCGGATCCGCAAGGGCCTGCCGCCCACCGCAGATGGCCTCAGCCATGAGCCCCTGGAAGTGGCTCGGGAAAAGGCCAGGCGACGGATGAAGCTGAATGAGGACGACCAGCGCCTGCTAGAATCGGCCCCGTGAGCGACCCTGCCAGTAGTCCCCTATCCTCCCTCCTGATGGCCCTCCTGGCCCTCGTCCTGGTCTACCGCGCCTTGATGGCGATCCTGCGGGAGGCCTTCCACGCCCTGCCTTCCATCCAGCGCCGACGGCTGCTGGAGGAGGAGGCGGTGCTCAACCCCCTCCTGGCCCAACTCCTGGAGCGCTCCCATGCGCTGGGCCTAGGCATCACCCTGGTGAACCAAGGCCTGCTGGTGCTGCTCCTGGTGCTGGTCTGGCCCCTGGCGCAGTGGATTCCAGGTGGGATCTGGAGCCTGGGGCTCCTGGTGTTCGTCTATCTCTGGAGCATGGATCTGGCCCTCCCGGCCCTTCTGGTGGCCCGGGAGCCCGCGCCCTGGCTCATGAGGATCTTCCCCTTCTATGCGCCGGTCCACCGACTCCTGGGTCCCCTGGTCGTGCCCCTGGCCGGACACGTGGAACGGCGGCGAGAGGCCCAGGAACGGGTTCGGGATGAAGAGGATGAAGGCGTGACGGATGACGCCGTGACCGCGCTCCTGGAGGAGGGGGAGGCCGAGGGCATCCTGGAAGAGGATGATCGGGAACTGATCCGCAACGTGGTGGGCTTCGGTGACACGGTAGTGCGCGAGGTCATGACGCCCCGGACCCTCATCCAGGCCATCCCGGACGATGCGAGTTCCGAGGAGGTCTGGGAGGCCTTCCGGACCGGTCGGCACTCCCGCCTGCCGATCTACCGGGGTACCGTGGACCACATCGTCGGGATCCTCCTGCTCAAGGACCTCATCCAGAAGAACCCCGGCGAGGCTGTGGACCTTCATCACTTGGCCAAGACACCCATTTTTGTGCCGGAGAGCAAGTCCACCGTCGAGCTCCTCCGGGAGCTGCAGCGGGTCCGGAGCCAGTTGGCCCTGGTGGTGGACGAGTTCGGGAGTGTCTCCGGCCTGGTGACGGTGGAGGACCTGCTCGAAGAGGTGGTGGGGGAGATCGGCGAGGAGCACGAGGCCCTCTCCGAGATACAGACCATCTCCCCCGACGAATTCCTTGTTTCTGGACAGGTTCACATCGAGGATCTGGAGGAGTTCCTGGGCCTCTCCTGGTCCCGCAGCGGCTTTGACACCGTGGCGGGGCTGATCATGGCCCGCCTGGGCCACGTTCCCAAGCCCGGGGAACGCCTGGAGGTGGAGGGCGCGACCTTTACCGTGCTCCAGATGGAGGGCCCCCGGGTGCTCCAGGTGCGGGTCAGAAAGATCTGAGGCTCGGGAGGTCCAGCCGGAAGGTAGCTCCCTGCCCCGGCTCGCTTTCGATTTCGATGTGACCGCCATGGAGTTCCACCATCTGCTTGACGATGGAGAGCCCCAGGCCTGTGGAGGATTCGCCCCCGGTGGGCTGGGCGGAAAGCCGCTGGTACATGCCGAAGGCCCGGCGGAGGTCCTCCGGCGTAAAGCCTGGCCCCTGGTCCTTCACCCTGACCCGGACCCAGGCTCCGGCACGCTCCAGAGACAGTTCCACCCGGGACCGGGGTGGTGAGAATTTGATGGCGTTATTGAGCAGGTTATCCAGGGCCTCCCGGATCCGGATGTCGTCCACTTCCACGCACCAATCCCCGGCCGCATCCACCCGGTGCAGCAGCTCAATTTGCTTGGAATCGGCATAGGACTGGTTCTCCTCCACGATGGAACGGGTCATCTCCTGCAGATCCAGGGGGCGCTTGTGGAGGACCATGTGGCCCGTTTCGGCTGCGGCAGAATCCAGAAGGGCCTGGAGGATGCCCAGCATCTTCTCCACCGAACCCCGGATGCGCTGGATGGTCTTCTTCTGGATCGAGGGCGCCGAGGACTCCCCCAACTCCGACAACTGGTCCACCAGCAACACAAGGGCCGTCAGGGGATTCTTGAGATCGTGGGCGGCGATGGCGAGGAGGCGGCTCTTGAGGAGATTCACCCGGCGAAGCTCTTCATTGGAGGCCTGGAGCCGGGTGGTGAAGTCCCTTTCCCGATCCTGGAGCTGCTTGCGCTTCAGGCAGGCCGCCAGACGTGAGCGGAGCATGAGGCGGTCAATGGGCTTGGTCAGGTAGTCGTCCGCCCCCATCTCGATGCAATGCCGCACCGCCTGCCCCTGGTCCAGGGCCGAGACCATGAGCACCGGAATGTCCCGGGTCCAGGGGTCCTGTTTGAGCACCCCAAGGGTTTCGATGCCGTCCATACCGGGCATCATCACATCCAGAAGGATGACGTCGAAGTGGCCCGATCGCGCCCTTTCGATGGCTTCCCTGCCGTCGGGAGCGGTTTCCGAGCTGAGCCCCTCCCGCCCCAGGAGGCGGGCCAGAGCCTCCCGGTTGGTTTCCAGATCGTCCACGATAAGGATGTGCCCCGTGAGATTCATATCACGGCCTTCTTGAGGTGGCCTTCGATCTTCTGAAGAAGCCTCGGAAAGTCCACGGGCTTGGTTTCATAGTCGGTGCATCCTGCCGCAAGGGCACGTTCCCGGTCACTGGCCATGGCGTGAGCCGTGAGCGCAATGATGGGCTGCAGGGCAAAGGCCTCCGTGGCACGGAGCTGCCGGGTAGCCTCATTGCCATCCATTCTCGGAAGGCTGATGTCCATGAGGATGAGATCCGGCGTCTGCTCCAGGGCGATCTGGACCGCCGACTCCCCATCCTCGGCAAAGATCACTTCGTACCCGCGACGTTTGAGGAGCCTGGAAAGGACGTCCCGGTTCATTTCGTTGTCTTCCACGAGCAGGATCTTGGCCATGGTAAAGCCCTCTAGGATTCAGTGGGGGTGAGCCAACGCAAGGCTATGGATCTGACGGCTTCGACCAGTTCGTCCTTGGAGCAGGCCCCCTTCCGGAAGACGTGATGTACCTGGTCCACCTCCAGACGCTTCAGGTCCTCGGAGTTGAGATCCTTCGCCGTGAGGACAATGATGGGGATCTCGCGCCAGTCCATATGATTCTGGAGTTCAGTCAGGAGCTGGAATCCATCCATACCTGGGAGCATGAGATCCAGGATGATGAGCCGGGGTCGCTCAAACTGGATCAGCTCCAGGGCCTCCATCCCGTTCAGGGCTCTTCGGGACTCCCATCCGCTATCCGTCAGGATGCGGTTGAGAACCTCCTGGGTGGCCAGGTCATCCTCCACCACCAGAACGGCGGATTCGTTACTCTCGGTCTCCACGCTAGCGATGACCGCCAGGAGATCCTCCTTGGACACAGGCTTCTGGACAACGGCGGACGCCCCCAGGGCATAGCCCTTGCTGCGCCCATCCAGCATGGTAAGGATGACCACCGGAATGCCCTTGAGATCAGGATCAGCCTTGAGCTTCCCGAGCACCTGCCACCCGTCCATGCCGGGCATGGCGATATCCAGGGTAATGACGTGGGGACGAAGAACCTTGGCCATCTGGATGCCTTCTTCGCCATCGGAGGCCATGGCCACCCAGAAGCCCTCCTTGGTCAGCATCCGGGATACGGCCTCCCGCAGGGATGGATCGTCGTCGATGATCAGGATCTTGCCCCGGTGAAGACTGGTCTGGGCAGGAACGAACTTGCCCATGGCCTTGCTGGGGGTGGGAGCGTTCCGTGGCAACCGGACGGTGAATCGCGAACCCTCCCCGGGCTGACTGGTGACCGAAATGGTGCCCCCCAGGAGTTCAGTAAATTTCCGGCAGAGGGTCAACCCCAAGCCCGTGCCTCCGAACTTGCGGGTGGTGGAATCATCGGCCTGGGTGAACTCCTGGAAGATCCGGACGGTCTGCTCCTGGGTCATGCCAATGCCGGTATCCGTCACCGAGAACTGGACGAAGCTGGGCGATGGATCTGGCCTGACCTGGAGCAGAACCTCGCCGTCATGGGTGAACTTGGCCGCATTGCTCAGGAGGTTGAAGATGGTCTGGCGGAGCATCTTCAGGTCGGAGCGGATGTTTTCGATGGAGGGGTCGATGTCGACCCTGAAGGTGTTGCGGTTCTTGGTCACCAGGGGTTCCGCCGTGGCCACCACATCGGCGAGGATAGTGGGCACATGGCACTCTTCGATGTAGGCCGTCATCCGCCCTGCCTCGATCTTGGACAGGTCGAGGATTTCGTCGATCAGCGAGAGGAGATGCTTGCCGGCCCCGCGAATCTTCTCCAGATCCGGGAGAACATCCTGCATCCCCCGCTCCTCCATCTCATCTGACACCAACTCCCCGTAAAGAAGGATCGCATTGAGGGGGGTTCTCAGTTCATGGCTCATGTTCGCCAGGAAGGCGCTCTTGGCCCTGCTGGCCTCTTCGGCCTGTTCCTTGGCGATGAGGAGCTGAGTGTTGACCCGCAACAGCTGCTCGGATCGCTGCGCCACCTGTTCCTCCAGATTGCCCTGGTATCCCAGGAGCTGGGCGTCCCGGGCCTGGATCTGAGCGAGCATATCGTTGAGGGATTCGGTGAGCACTCCCAGTTCCCCCCCCTCATGCCGTTCCAGTCGGATGTTGTAATCCTTCCTTTCGCTGACCAGGCGGGCCGATTCCGAAAGCTGGAGAATGGGACTGAAGATCCGCTTCTTCATCCACAGGGAGGCGAGAAAGACCAGGGAGAAGACCACCGCTGCGGCGATGGAGATGGGGGCTAGCGCCCAGATCAGACGCTGACGGATCTCGTGAAGGTCACTCTGGATGAAGACCATGCCCAGAGTGCGCCCATTCTTCACCACTTTGTGGAAGACCTTCAGGTTGTCCGCTCCGAACTCGGCATGATCCTCCTGTCTCGTCGGGGGCATCCCTGGGCGGGAGAAGGTACTGGGGTAGGCGGCAAAGACGCTACCCGTGTTGTCATACACAGCTGCGTATTGAATTCGCTTATTGGAGGCAAGGGTACTCAGGGTTTTTTCCGAGGCGCTGGGCACACCAAATTCCAGATCCGCATCCACGCTGCTGGCCAGCATGCCAGCCTGGGCCTGGAGGTTCTGGACCAGAGCCTCCCGCAGAGCCTGACGCTCGTAAACCAGGAAGCTGCCGTAGCTGCCCAGGATGGTCAACCCGGTGATGAAGAGCATCAGGAGGGTCAGCCGCTGCTTTACCGAGAGGTTCTTTAGCATCAACTGTCCTCCTGCCTAGTCCACGATCCGAGCGAATTTCAACACATGGGAACTCATTTCCAGCCTGCTGGCCTTCAGCGCACCCGGATTGATCTCGAAAAGAACCCGGTTCTGACTCAGGAAGAGATTGACCATCACCCCTCTATCGGCAAATCCTGGCGTATCGCCAATGGTCAGCACGGGGCTCCCCCGCAGGGCTGCAAGAATTTCAGGCAAGCGCTGCTTCTCGGACCCGGCGATGAAGACGAGGTGGCATTTCCGGGCATCCAGAGGCTGGCGGAGGGTCACCAGTTCGATCCGATGCCCATGGACGCGGTAGTTAGTCGCCAAGTCCTTCATGAAGCCCTCGAAGGGGGCTGTGCCAAGAATCCCCAGCCTTACGGGTTCCTCCTGAGCCTTGGGAAGCGTCAGGCCAGGCCAGGTGGTGTACTCCGACAGGGTGGCAATGTACCGGGCCTTGACCTGGTACTCGGGAGAGCGCTCCGCCTGGGCAAAGACCGAGGTACAGACCGTCCCCAGCGTCACCGCTGCTGACAGGACAATGGAGGGGTGGGCTCGCATCCAGGAATGGCCTCTGCAGTGCCTATCGACGAGGGGCGTCAGTGGGTTGAAAACTAGGCACTCGCGCTAGAGTGGAAGAATCTGGAAGGCCCATGTTCCGAAAGCTGCTGATCGTCATTGCCCTGCTCGCGCTGCCCATCGCCCTGGGGGTGGTGCGCCACAAGCAGCAGCACCGCCTGGTGCCCCAGCCGCGCGGCATGGTCCTGGGCCTGTACGCCGGTGTTCCGGACTACGACTACCGGGAGGAACTGGAGCGCATCGCGGCCTCGGGGGCGACCTGCGTCACCCTCCAGGCCATCTACCGCATGGAGCGGTACGACAGTGTGGAGGTGGTGCGCCACCCCACCAGCAGCCCCACGGAACGCAGCCTCCAGAGGACCTTTCAGCAGGCCCGACGCCTGGGACTGCGCATGATGTTCTTCCCCACCATCAACCTCCGGGATGAGGCCGAAAACGCCAAGTGGTGGCGGGGCAACATCAAGCCCCAGGACTGGGAGCTCTGGTGGCGGAACTACACGGCCTTCAATGTCGAGATGGCCCGCCTGGCCCAGGAGGGGGGCGTCGAGTGGTACAGCGTGGGTACCGAGATGGCCAGTACCCACCCCTTTCCAGACCAGTGGCGGCATCTGGTCTCCGAGGTCCGCAAGGTCTTCAAGGGCAAGATCACCTACAGCGTCAACTTCGACAGCCACGACAGCTTCCTCTTTGGCGACTGCCTGGATGTGATCGGCATGAACACCTATGACCCCATCGCCAAGTTCGACGACTACCCCAGCGAAGCTCAGATCCGCAACGGCTGGTGGTGGATCGTCTACAAAGCCCGCACCCTTTCCAAGCGCTTCGAGGATGCCAAGGGTCCCAAGCCCGTCATGATCACGGAGATCGGTTACCCCAGCGTCGCCCACGCCCACGTGGGTCCCTGGGACTTCCGCACGGACAAACCCGCGGATCCTGGCCTCCAGAACCACCTGATGAAGGGGGCCCTGGATGTGCTCCGGAACTGGAGCGACGGGGAGGCGGTGTTCTATTACCTCTATGGGGAGAACCTGAATCAGAAGCCCATCGGGGGCATGGCTGACCGCACCTATGCCCCCTGGGGCAAGCCTGTGGAGCAGACCCTCAAGGACTACTTCGCGCTTCCCATCTTCGAGGGGCACATTCCGCCCCGACCCGAGAACCTTCAGGAAGCCATGGTTCAGACCCTGGTGAGCCACCACCGGAAGGTGCGGGACTATGAGGACGCGGTGCTCCCCGCCTGGGTGCTTGACTGGGAACGGACCCACCCCGAGGATGCCCGCCAAGCCTTGGCCACCCTCGCCAAGGAACCCCTGCCGAAGCGCAGGATTCCAAAGGGGCGGGAGGGGCGTTCATGAAGACAGTCCTGCTCGCCGAGGACGAGGCCACGACCCTCCGCTTCTACCAGACCGGCCTGCGGGGGCTCCAGGGCTGGCGTCTCCTGGGAGCCGAGAATGGCCAGAAGGCCCTGGACCTGATGCGCCAGGAGTCGGTGGATGTCCTGGTGACGGATCTCCAGATGCCCATCATGGATGGCTTTTCCCTCATCGCCGAGGTCCATTCCCGCTATCCCTCGGTGCCCATCATCGTCCTGACCTCCATGCCTGAAGGCATTTCTTTCGAAAGAGCCCGGGAACTCGGCGCCCTCAAGGTGCTTTCCAAACCCGTGCGGCTTTCGGCACTGATGGAAGAGATACGCGCCCTGGGGGAGCGTGAGGTCGAGGGCAAGGTCCGGGGACTCAACATCGGGAGCCTGATCCAGCTCATGAACTGGGAGCTCAAAACCTCTACCCTCACCGTTAAGTCCCAGGGTCGGGTCGGAATCCTCTATGTGCGGGGGGGCAAACTCATTCACGCCACCTGCGCAGAATGTGAAGGGCTGGAGGCCGCCTACCGCATCCTGGCCTGGCCCAAGCCCGAAGTGGAGTTCGTGGACACCTGCCGGGTGCAAGCTTCAATCTCCTTGCCGGTTCCCGAGATCCTGATGAATGTCGCTCTTCAGCAGGACACCCTCGGGGCAGAGGCTCCGCAGCAGCCGGATGATCCCTGGGGCACGGCGAACTGAAACTTTCTTCCCATCTGGGGGGCTCTGGTGGACAATGCCCGGAGATCCCCCAACCGCCCCCTCGGGGCACAACCGCCACGCTCTTTGATGGAAGGGATGTATGTCGCAGATCAAGCCTTTCAGGGCCTATCGGCCCAAGTCGGACCTCGCCGCCCGGGTCGCTTCGGTGCCCTACGACGTCATCAATACCCGGGAGGCCCGACAGCTATCTGCCGGCAATCCCCACTCCTTCCTCCGGGTCGGGCGCCCTGAAGTGGACCTGCCGGAGGGGATCGACGAGCACAGCGACGCTGTCTATGCCAAGGGGGCCGAGAACCTCCGGGCTTTCATCGCGGACGGCACCCTTCTCCACGAGGATGAGCCTTGCCTCTACGTCTACCAGCAGAAGGCGGACGATCATGTGCAAACCGGCCTGGTGGCCCTCTGCTCCGTCAAGGAATACGAGGAAGGGCTCATCAAGAAGCACGAACTCACCCGGAAGGACAAGGAGGACGACCGCACCCGCCACGTGGCGGCGCAGAGCGCCAACGCCGAGCCGGTCTTCCTGACCTACCGATCCGTGCCCTACATCGATGGCATCGTGGACAAGGTGTGCGATACGGAGCCCCTCTATGACATCGTGACCCCCGATGGCATCGGACACACGGTCTGGCGGATTTCGGACCAGACAGTCATCTACGCGCTGGCCCACCTCTTTGATGGTATTGACAATTTATATATTGCCGACGGACATCATCGCACCGCCGCCGCCATCCGCTACGCCCAGGCCAAGCGGACCGAGGCAAGCACGGGCACCGAGCCCTTCGAGAGCTTCATGGCCGTCGTCTTCCCCCATGACCAGCTGAAGATCATGGACTACAACCGGGTGGTGAAGGATCTCAACGGCCTGAGCCCCGAGGCCTTCCTGGCCCAGGTGGCCCAGGTCTTCGACGTCTCGGAGACCCGGCGCTCCAAGCCCGAGGCCCCCCGCACCTTCGGAATGTATCTCAAGGGCAAGTGGTACCGCCTCGAGGCCAAGATCGGCAGCTTCCCCGCCTCCGATCCCATCCGGGGGCTGGATGTGAGCATCCTCCAGGACAACCTGCTCTCTCCCGTGCTGGGCATCAAGGATCCCCGGACCGATTCCCGCATCGACTTCGTAGGGGGCATCCGGGGGATGGCCGAGCTTGAGCGGCGGGTCAACGAAGGGGCCGCTGTGGCCTTTTCCCTCTTCCCCACCTCCATCGAGCAGCTCATGTCTGTGGCCGATGCGGACCAGATCATGCCCCCCAAGTCCACCTGGTTCGAGCCCAAGCTCCGTTCCGGGCTTCTGGTCCGGCTCTACGAGGACTGAAGAAGGCTGGCACCCTTCCGCCCCCCAGGCATCATAGGGGCATGCTCCATCGAGCCGGGAGGATGCCATGAAGATCCTGCTCGCAGACCCTTTTACCCCTGAGCTCCCCTCGCGCCTCGCGGCCCTCGGGGAGCTCAGTGAGGATATGGCGGAGCTCGCCGAGGCCGAGATCCTGGTGGTGCGTTCCCGCACCAGGGTGGATGCGGCGTTACTGGAGCGGGCACCCAGGCTGCACCTCGTCCTGCGGGGCGGGGTGGGCATGGACAACATCGATCTCCGGGCCTGCGAGGCCAGACACATCCAGGTGCTGAACACCCCGCGGGCCTCGGCTATTGCGGTGGCTGAATTGACCATGGCCTTCATGCTGGCGGTTCCCACCCGGCTCATCGAGGCGCACAACGGGATGCGGGAAGGGCGATTCCTGAAGAAAGAACTCCTGCGGACCGAACTCTACGGCAAGACCCTGGGACTCCTGGGGGCAGGCAACATCGCCACCGAGGTCGCCCGCCGGGCCCAGGCTTTTGGGATGCGGGTCCTGGGCTATGACCCGAACCTTTGCGAGCACTCCCTGGTGCCCCTGGTCCGCACCCTGGAGGAGCTGCTTCCCCAGTGCGATGTCCTGAGCCTCCATCTGCCCGCCACGCCGGGTACCCGGGGCTTCATCCGGGCCCGGACCCTGGCACTCATGAAGGAGGGGGTCATCCTCATCAACACGGCCCGCAGCCACTGCGTGGTGGAGCAGGATCTGGTGGATGCCCTGGCCGCCGGGAAAGTCCGGGCCTACTGCACCGATGTCTACGCATCGGACCCGCCCTCGCCGGACTCGCCCTTACTGAAAGCCCCGAATGTCTACCTGACGCCCCACATCGGCGCTAACTCCCAGGAGAACCTGGACCGGATCGCCGATGTCCTGGTGGCCATGGTCCAGGACCATGCCTCCCGCAGGGAATGAACGCCATTTGGTTTCCTCTTGGTAAACTGTCGGATTCGCGGCATTCGCCTCGCTGGAGAGCCCATGGAGTCCAATCAGTACCGCCAAGTCCGCATCGAGAAGCTGGAAAAGCTGAAGGCGCTGGGTTTTGATCCCTATCCCGCCAAGGCCACCCGGACCCATGGCGTGCCCCAGGTGGTGGCGGAATTCGCAGACCGGACCGCCGAACAGCTCGAGGCCGAGGCACCCAGGGTCAGTGTCATGGGCCGCATCCTGGCCATCCGGGAGATGGGCAAGAGCGTCTTCTCCCACATTTCCGAGGGCGGTCAGAAGCTCCAGGTCTACTTCAAGAAGAACGATCTGGACGAGGCGGACGCCCGTTTCTGGGAGGCGGTCAAGCTCCTGGACCTGGGGGACTTCATCAGCGTCAGCGGCCCCCTCATGCGCACCAAGACCGGCGAGCTGAGTGTCCGGGCCCAGGATTTCCAGTTCCTCACCAAGGCCCTCCTGCCCCTACCCGAGAAGTGGCACGGCCTCCAGGACAAGGAGCAGCGCTACCGCCAGCGTTATCTCGATCTGGCCACCAACTCGGAGGTCATGGCCACCTTCCAGAAGCGCAGCCTCATCCTGGCCTCCCTGCGCCGCTACATGGCCACCCAGGGCTTCCTGGAGGTCGAGACCCCCATGATGCAGCCCATCCCCGGCGGCGCCACAGCCCGGCCCTTCGTGACCCACCACAACGCCCTGGATATCGACCTCTACCTGCGCATCGCCCCTGAACTCTACCTGAAGCGCCTCATCGTCGGTGGCTTCGAGCGGGTCTTCGAGGTGAACCGCAGCTTCCGAAACGAGGGCATCAGCCAGCGCCACAACCCCGAATTCACGATGATGGAGAGCTACGCCGCCGGGGACGACCTCCGGGACGTGATGCGCCTCACGGAGAACCTCTTCAACACCATCGCCAGGGAGGTCATGGGGGCCGAAGAGCTGCCCTACGGTGAGCTGGAGGACGGCACGGCCCGCCTCATCAGCTATGCCGTGCCCTTCCGCCGCATGAGCCTCAAGGACGCCATCGCCCAGTACGGCAGCATCGAGCGCGCCCGCCTGGAGGATCCCGCCGAGATCGTGAAGCTGGCCAAGGATGTCCATGTCGAGGACATGGACCGCAAGACCCCCGGCCACCTGCTGGGGGATCTCTTCGAGCACTACGCCGAGAAGCAGCTGATCCAGCCCACTTTCATCACGGACTACCCCGTGGAGATGAGCCCCCTCACCAAGGAACTGCCAGACCAGCCGGGCTTCGTGGACCGCTTCGAGCTCTTCATCGCGGGCATGGAGCTCTCCAACGCCTACTCCGAGCTGAACGATCCCATCGTCCAGCTGGAGCGCTTCCAGGCCCAGATCGCCGAGCGCGAGGCGGGCAACGACGAGGCCATGATGCTGGACCAGGACTTCATCGACGCCCTGGAGCACGGCTTCCCCCCCTGCGGCGGCCTGGGAGTGGGCATCGACCGCACCGTCATGCTCATGACCAACAACCAGAGCATCCGGGACGTCATCCTCTTCCCGGTCATGCGGCCCATCAAGACCGCCGTGGCCGAGCAGGTCTCGCACGAAGCTGCGGAGTAAGGATCAGCTCACGCGGAGGCGCGGAGAAAGAGAAAAACCCCGGACTATCCGGGGTTTTCTTGTTCAACTCCGCGCTCTCCGCGCCTCCGCGTGAGCCCTGCTTTTTCTACAGCGCGGACTCGATCAGGGCCTTGAGGTTGTTCTTGGGCTGGCCGCCGACCTTCTGGTCGACCTTCTGGCCATTCTTGAAGAGGAGCAGGGTGGGGATGGACTGGATGCCGAACTGGCTGGCCACACCCGGATTGTCGTCCACGTTGATCTTGACGATCTTGGCCTTGCCCTGGAATTCGGCGGCCAGTTCATCAAGGAAGGGGGCGATCTGGCGGCAGGGGCCGCACCAGGGGGCCCAGAAGTCCACCAGGGTCACGCCCTGGGCGACTTCGGCGGGAAATTCGGCGTCGGAGATGTGTTTGACGAGATCAGACATGGAAAACCTCTTGGGATTCAGGGGAGTGGAATGAGCTGGTTGTTGAGGCCACCGCCCCCCCATTGGGCGATGGTAAAGATGCTCATGTAGCGATCGTTGGTCTCCCTCAGTCGTTGCGTCAACACCTCGCACAGGGCGAAGAGGACCTTGAGGGCAATCTGGTGGTGGGTCTCAATGAGAGCCCGGAGATCCTTGAGGGGGATGAAGAAGAGGTCGCAGGGTTCGTTGGCGATGGCGCTGGCGGCCCGGGGCATGTAGTCGATCAGTGCCATCTCCCCGAAGAAGGCGTTGGGCTCCAGGATGGCGAGGGCTTCCTCGCCGGTGGCCGACTGTCTGGAGATCCTCACAGTGCCTTTGATGACTATAAAGAGCCCATCCCCTGGATCCCCCTCCCTGAACACGATCTCGTCGGGCTGGTAGGTCTGTACCTGGCCGATGATCAGTACCTGGGCACGCTCTGTCTCGTCCAGGTTCCTAAACAGCAGCGAGTCGGTCAGGAATGATGTGTCGATCAAGGGAGGTCCATGAGAACTTGCTCCACGATATCGAGGTCGAAGCCCTTGAGTCCAATGTACTTTTTGCTGCTGCGGCTCAGGAGCCGCATCCGCTGGATGCCCAGGTGGCGCAGGATCTGGGAGCCCGTGCCCACTTCGCGATCACTTAGATAGGATTCCGCCACGGCCTCGCTGTTCCGGCGCAGGTAGACCAGGGTGCCCCCATCCTTCGCGATGGCGGCCATGGCCGAATGGAAGGGGGAGTTGTCGGAGCCGCCGAGCCCGGCCAGGTCCTCAGGAAGAGACTCAAGGTGGACCCTAACCAGGGGAGCCTTCCCGGTACCGGGATCGGCGAAGGTGAAGGCGAAGTGATCGGTGTCATCCAGAAGGCTCTTGTAGCGATGGACAGTCGCTGGCCCCCAGAGGGTCGTGGTGGGCTGGCTGTGGAGGTGGCGGATGAGGGGGTCCTTCCGCAGGCGGTAGGCCACCAGGTCCGCCACGGTCACCAGAAGCAGGCCGTGCTGCTGGCAGAAGGGCACCAGATCCGGCACCCGGGCCATGGTGCCATCATCCTTCATGATTTCGCAGATGACCCCGGAAGGATGAAGGCCGGCCAGGCGGGCAAGATCCACCGAGGCCTCGGTCTGGCCCGTTCGGGTCAGGACGCCGCCGGAGCGGGCCCGCAGGGGGAACATGTGGCCGGGCTTCACGAAATCCGAAGACTTGGCCGCAGGATCGATGAGTTTCCGGATGGTCTGGGCCCGGTCACCGGCGCTGATACCCGTGCTCGTCCCCTCCCGGGCTTCCACCGTGACACAGAAGGCGGTCTCGAAGGGGCTGGAGTTGTCCTGCACCATAAGGGGAATGTGGAGGTGGTCCAGGCGCTCCCCCTCCATGGCCACGCAGATGAGGCCACGACCATGGGTCGCCATGAAGGCAATGGCTTCGGGCGTGATGTGTTGGGCCGCCAGGGTGAGATCGCCTTCGTTCTCGCGATCCTCATCGTCGATGACCACCACCATTCGGCCCTTGCGGATTTCTTCAATGGCCTCTTCGATCGTCGCAAAGGGTGTGCTCATGGAAACCTCGGAATGGAGCCCCGCGAAGCGAGGCAGCTACCAGCATCCTCCATCCCAGGGCGGCTGGGAAGATGGCACAATCACTCATCAGGTCGTGATAGGATTCTGGCCAGCACAAATGCGGATTGGAGAGGGATTTCAATGTCCCAAGGTCTCATTCAAGGTTCCATGCGAGGGGCACCCCTGCCGGACATCATTCAGTTGGTGTGCCAGGGTGGCAAGAGCGGTGTCTTCCACGTCACCGAAGACCCTAAGCGTGCCCGGATCTTCCTTCGGGAAGGTCGGATTGTCCATGCCATCAGCCGCGAGGCGGAGGGGCTCGAAGCGCTTTACACCGTGGCCCTCTGGCTGGATGGTCGATATCACTTCGAGGAGGGCCCGGTCGAAGTGCCCACCTCCATCACCAAATCAAACCCCGCCATCCTCATGGAGCTCCATCGGCGCATGGACGAATGGCGAGTGATCAATCAGAAGATCGCCAGCCTGGAGCTGTACCCGACCTCGGTCCTGCTGCCCGATGAAACGCCTCAGGGCGTCAATCCCCGTGAAGCCCGCCTGCTGAGCAACCTGACGGGCTATTACAACGTGGCAGAGTTGGCGGAGACGCTGGGCAAGCCTGTGCTTTCGGTGGCCAAGGACCTTTATGGCCTGATCATGGCTGGGCATGTGATCCTCAAGGGTGTCCGATCCGGGCGGAAGCCCGAGCTGCCTGAGATCGCCGTTTCAGAACCCTTGCCCACAGCTGCGGTGAACGCCGAGCCCCTTCCCGCTCCCGAGCCGCTGCCTTCCCTTGAGCCAGAAAATACGGTTCCCTCCTCACGGCCCCCAACGGCGCCGCTGGCGGATCCGGCCAAGACGGCCAAGCTGACGGCCTTCGCCCAACGCATCGCCCAGACTGCCAAATCTGCCCTGCCCGCCGAGTACCACGACATGGTGGCCCGCCTCCACTCCAAGGCGACCCAGCAACTTATCCAGGGTGAAGGGCCGGACGCAGTCAAGGGCTTGGCCCTGGCCGTCTCCCGGGGAGCCGTGGAAGCGGGATGTCCTGCGGAAATCGTCAAGGAACTCAACGCCCACCTTAAAGCCCTCTTCAGCCGATGACCCCGCTGCGCCTGCTCGCCATCCTCCTCCGGGATGTGGTCAGGGATCTGCTTCGGCACCGGGGGCAGCATGCACTGGTGATCCTGACCCTGGCCTCAGGCCTGCTGTTGGCTGGAGGAGGCCTCCTGGCGGTGGAGTCCCTGAACCGCTGGGTCTCGCGCATGGAATCCATGGCAAAGGTGACTATCTTCGCCTCCGAAGGCGGGCACCTGGACGAGACCGAAGCCGCCCTGCGCCGGGATCCCCGATTCCGCCGCGTCCAACGGGTCTCTGCCAAGGAGGCCACGACCCGATTCCTCGCGTCCTCCCGGGAAGCCGGCCTCCTACTGGAGAGCCTCGGCGGAGAGGCCCTGCCGGAAAGCCTGGAACTGGATCTTCGACCGGACCTTGTGAGCGAACACCGGGCCATCGAAGTGGGGGAAAGCCTGCGACAGATGCCGGGAGTGGGCGATGTGGTGGTCGACCATGAGCGCCTGGCGGCCCTCCAGGGTTTCGCACGCCTGGTCCGCTCCGCCGTCAGCCTGCTCGGCGTGGTTCTCCTGCTCGCGGCGGGCTTCACCACGGGGAACGTAATCCGCATGAGCATCCTCTCCCGGGAGGAAGAGATCAGCATCATGCGGCTGGTGGGCGCCTCCGAAGGATTCATCCGGACTCCCCTTCTGCTGGAAGGAGCCTTCCTGGGGCTGGCGGCGAGCGCCTTTGCCGTACTCGCTCTCTTTGCAGTGTGGCTGCCCATCCAACGCGGGCTTTGGGGCCTGCCCCCCCTTTTCGTCGAGATGGCCAGACTCGGTTTTTTCTCCCTCAGGAGCGTGGTTCTGCTGGGTTCAGTCGGCACCCTGACCGGTGCCCTGGGAGCCCTCTGGGGATTCTGGAGCACCCAGCGCGCCCAACGGCGCATGGCGGCCCTCGACCAGACCCCCTCCTAAGGCTCGCTGAGGCTGGCTGGTCAAAGTAAAAATCCGGAAGATCACGGGCGTTTTGCAGGCTTACCGCTTGCCTCTTGCCACACGGGGGCTATCCTCCGGGGAGATGGCCTTCAGCCGCATCCCTCCGAGATTCTCCGATGCCCCTGCCACACTGGTTACCTAAGGCACTTCTGTGCTCGTCACTCCTGATCGGGTTCAGGTGCGAAGCACGGGACAGGCAGGAGATCAGGATCGGAGTTGTCCAGTCTTTGACTGGACACTACTCATCCATGGGCCAGGGGGGGCTTTTCGGCATCCAGGCTGCGGTCGAAGACCTCAATCGCCAAGGTGGGGCGAAGGTGGGTCGGAAACGATTGCCCGTGCGCATCTTCTGGGCGGACGGCGCCAGTGATCCCGAAACGACGCGGCAGGCCGCCGAGGAGCTCATCAAGCAGCACCACGTGCAATTCTTGGTAAAAGGGGATGAACCGCCTCCCATCCAGCCCCCCCTCTCGCAGGTTGCGGACCGGTACCGGATCCCTTTTATCGCTGGCGTTGGCCCCATTGAGCCATGGTTGGGCATGAAGGCAGAAGATCCTCGCCATTGGCCCCATACCTGGGCACTTGGGTTTTCGATCAGCTCCCTGGCACCCCCGGAGGATTTCCGCAGTGGCCCAGGCTATACGGTCAGGGACACCTGGTTCAGCCATTTGGAAATGCTCGGATCCAGAACGAATCAGAAGGTAGGCATCCTCGCAGCGGACGACCAGGATGGCCAGATGTGGTATGCCAGTTTCATTTTCATCTTGGCAGAGCAGGGATTCCAAGCCATCGGAGGAGAGCGCAGCCTCGGGCTGATGCCACTGGGGACCGTCGACTTTTCCAAAGTGTTCGAGCAGTGGCGGCGGGAGGGGGTGGAGGTTGTCTGGGGCAATGGACCAAACCCTTTCCTTCATGCGTTCATGCAAAGCGCTGGCAAGAATACCTTCCGCCCCAAATTCATTGCGCTCGGACGGGGCGTGTTGAACTATGACGACATTCGGGGCTGGGGGGATGACCTGGCTGAAGGGATCTGCACCGAAGTCTGGTGGCATCCCAACCTCTTGGATTGCCTGGGCTTCGCAGGCACCACCCCCCGCAGCCTGGATGCGCGGTGGCGGGCGATTCATGCCCTGCCCGCCCCCTGCACCATCGGTCCGGCCTACGGAAACATTCAGGTGCTGGTGGATGCCCTTGAGCGTGCCGGTTCCCTTGATCCGAAAAAGGTCATGGCTGCCCTTCGCACGACGGATCTGAAAACCCTGAGGGGGAGGGTCAAGTTTGACCGGAACCAGTTCAGCCGAGGCCCGCTGGTCCTGGGGCAATGGCGGAAGAAACCGGATTCCGGGGAATGGGAACTCAAGGTGATCCATTCGGATCATACCTTCTGGCCCGTCGAAAGCGCGCCGTTGGTTCCATAACGTGCTCCAGTTCACGATCGTGGGAATCTCGACTCAGCCCCTGTCAGAATGAGGCCTGGAGTCGATTCATGAACACGGAACAGGCCGAGATCCTCATCATTGGCGGCGGCATCGCCGGCTTATCCACGGCCTTCCACCTGGCCCAGACAGGGCAACCGGGAGTGATGCTGCTGGAGCGGGAGAACCTGCCCGGTTTCTACTCCAGCGGCCACAATGCCGGCGTGGGACGGCAGTTGACGGGACGTTCCGAGCACACGGCCCTGACCATCGCCGGGCGGAACCGGCTGATGGAGGCCGGGCTCCTGGACGAGCGGGGGGGACTCCTGCTGGGGGCGGACCCCGGCGGCACCGACGCCTTGGCTCGGGAGGCCGAGGCCTTCGGGCTGCCGGTGGAGCGGGGGACCGGGGCCGTGCTGCCGGGGCTCCAGGCCTCCGAGTTCCTGCGCATTCCCTCGGACGGCTTCATCGATACGGATGGCGCCCTCCAATACTGCGCCGAAGGGGCTCGGCGGGGTGGGGCTGTCCTGAGGTTCGGCCAGATGGTACAGCGCATCCAGCCCCTTGAGTCGGGCTTCCTGGTGGAAACAGACGAGGGAGCCATCGAGACCCGCAGGCTGGTGAACGCGGCCGGGGGCTGGGTGCAGGAGTTGGGGCGCATGGCCGGGGGCCTGGATATTCCCTTCACTCCGCTTCGTCGCCACTTGGTATGGAGCGGTGCCGCCCATCCCGCCGACCAGTCCTGGGCCTGGTGGGCCGATCGCCCCATCTACATCCGTCCGGAATCCGGGGGGCTTTTGATGTGCGCCTGCGAAGAGCAGGAAATCCCCCTGCCTCCGCGGGGGGAGCAGCCCGACAACGACCCTTCCATCCTCGAGGGCCTTTGCGGTTCTCTCCGGGAAGTCGCCCCCAGCTTCCAGGACTACCCCGTCACCCGGATGTGGTGCGGTCTGCGCACCTTCTCGCCGGACCGCCGCTTTGTCATCGGCCCGGACCCCATCAATCCAGACCTCTTCTGGGTGGCCGGACTGGGTGGCCACGGCATGACCAGCGGCCTGGCGGTGGGGGACCTCGCTGCCCGGGCACTGCTGGGAGAGGCCGACACCGGGGCTCTCGCACCGTCCAGGTTCCTGGTATAGATAGGGCATCCCTTTTTCCGCTTTGGTAATGCAGCCATCCAGCCGAAAGAATTTCCATCCAGGGGAATTCCTTGCCGCGATCCACGCTCCCAATTTGTCAGACCTCCCACCAACTCCTGCTGGTGGATGACGACGTGCTCATACGGGAAACACTGGTGGAGTTCCTGCACAGCGAAGGCTTCCAGGTGGTCACAGCCCAGGACGGGGAAATCGCAGAACAGCTGCTCCGCGAGGCGAATCCCCCTTTTGACCTGGTGCTCACGGACCTGGTGATGCCTGGAAAGAGCGGGATGGATGTCCTCCGGGCCGCACTCCAGATCAACCCAAGCTGCACCGTGCTGGTGCTCTCGGGCTTCGGCAGTGTGCGGGAAGCCAACGAGGCTATGGACCTGGGGGCCTATGGACTGGTGAACAAACCCTTCCACCTCGACCAGTTCCGTAACATCCTCCGCCGCCTGATGGAGCGCATTGCGCTCCTGGAGGAAAGGGATCGGCTTCGGACCGAAGTGGCCTCCCTCCAGGCTCGGGTAGAGCTCCTGGAAGCCACCAAGGGACGCATGGAGATGCTGGCCCAGCGGTTCAGCCCGGCCCCTGAAACCCGCGACGATTACCTGGAGGGGCTGGAGCGGCTGGCGGATCTCCGGACCCGGGGCCTGCTCTCGGAGGCCGAATACGATGCCGCCAAGCGTGGCCATCTGGCGAAGTGGCGCCCATGAGGCCGGTATGGGGCCTGCCCGCCCTGGTGTGCCTGGTGGGGGCCCCGATCCAGGCCGAGAACGGCAAGCTCACGGACGCGGAGGCTGAAGGCCTGGCCCGGCAGGCTTTGGCGAGCAAGGATAAGGCCTTCCGTCAGGAGGCCACGAAGAAGCTTCAGAAGCATCTTTTCCGGGGTCAGCTGAGCAAGGAGAAAGAGTTCGTGACCTATGCCCTGGGCACCCTTCTGGAAAGCCAGGGGGATGAAGCCAAGGCGGTGGCTCAGTTCAAGAAGCTGGAACGGAGTTGGCCCCAGTCGGTCTATCTGCCGGAGGCCCAGGTGGTCCTGGGAGAGTACGCCGTGGCCCGCGGGCGTCTGAAGGACGGGGAGGGGCGTCTCCGCAAAGCCCTGGCATCCGATGTCCCCGTGGAGACCAAGCGGCGGGCTCAGGACATGCTCCTGTGGGCCCTGGTGGAGCAGAAGCGTCCCGCCGAAGGTCTGGAGATCGTGAAATCCCTCTATCCATCGGGGGAGAACAAGCCATCGGAAAAGGGGCTGGTGGCCATCCTGGAGATCCTGGCCGCCGCCAAGCAGCAGGAAGAGGCCGACGCCTCCCTTAAGTCCCTGCGGCTGCATTATCCCCAAAGTCCCTATCTCCCCAGGGTGCAACTGGCCCATGGTCGGATGCTGGGGGAACTTGGCGAGACCAAGGCGGCCGCCAAGGCCTTCCAGCAACTCATCCAGGCTTCCCCCAAAGCCCCCGAGGCTGACGAGGCACGCCTCGCCCTGGCCTCCATCCTCAGTGAAGGCAAGCTCCCCCCCAAGGAAGCCGGTACCTTCCCCACGCCCGATGCCCTTCTGGCAGGCATGACGTCCAAGTCCACCAGCGGGGTGCGCCCCCTCCTGGTGCAACTCCGCCTGCAGCTCAACAACGGCAAGTGGCAGGAGGCCCTGGGCACGGCTTCCAGAATCCGGGACCTGCACCCCAACCCGGCGGAGGCGATGACGACCTCCGAGCTGAGAAGCCAGGCCTTCCGGGCCTGGACCCAGGGGCAGCTCGACCATCGACAGGTGGGCCCCCTGCTGCCCCTCCTCGATGCCGAAGGGGTGGAATCCCTGAACCCCGCCCAGAGACTCGCCCTGGTCGCCCAATTGGCGGCTGCGGGTCTTCCCGAGGCCGCTCAGACCGTAGCGAGCCTCGCACCGGCCAAGGAGCGGGATGGACTTCGCAGGGCAACCCTCGAGGCCACGCTCCCGGAGGCACACCCCAAGGAAGTGCTCGGGCTCCTCAACCCCAGGAAGGAGAGTTCACAGGACGCCCTCAAGCGCGCCAAGGCCCTGGTGGCCCTCAAGCAGTGGCGTCAGGCCAGCGCTCCCTTGGCCCGGGCAACCCCGGGTCCCGAGCGCATGGCCGCCCTCATGGCCTACCTGCGGAGACCCTCGGAATCCGGCGACCCCGCTGCCCGCCGGCGGGAGGCGGAAGCTTGCCTGGCCCGCGCGAAGGAGAAAGGCAAGGATCGGGAGCCCCTGGTGATCATGGTGGCTGATCTCAGGGCCCAGGGAAGCGACTGGCGGGGGGCTTTGGCCCTTTACCCTGCCCTACCACAGCCCGAGAACCGGGGCTGGGTTGCCCTGATGCGGGCCACCTGCCAGCAGAAGCTCAACCGGCGTGACGAGGCCAAGGCCACCTTGAAGGCAGCGGAGGATGTGCCGGGCTTCAAGATGGAGCGGCAGACCCTCGCCAAGACTCTGGGCCGCTGATCCACCCCCATTCCCAATCAATAACCTAAATCGCAATAACGACTTCCACCGCCAAGCAACCCCGCGCGGCGGGGTTGCTTGGCGGTGGAATTTATGCTCTTTGTTTGCGAAGGCGCATCACCCCCGCTTGTTCGCCTTGGCCTCCGCCACCATGCGGGCATGGTAGTCCGGGAGGCAATCGGGGCAGATGCCGTGGCTGAAATTGGCTTCTGAATGCTCCCGGATGTAGTTCTCCAGAACTTCCCAGTACCCGCCGTCATTGCGGATCTTCTTGCAGACCATGCAGATGGGGAGGAGACCGCGAAGGGTGTGGATCTGGGCCTCCTGGGCCTCGGCCAGGGCCCGCTGGGCCTCGACCCGCTCCGTCACATCAATGCAGCTCCCGATATAGCCCGCAAAGGAACCATTCGCATCGAAGACCGGGACACCACGGTCAAAGATCCACCGCCAGGCGCCATCGTAGCGCCGCAAGCGGTATTCCATCTCGAAGACCTTCTGTTCCCTGAAGTGGGAGAGAAAGATGTCCAGGCAGTGCTGAAAATCATCGGGATGCACGCCCTCGGTCCAGCCGTTGCCCTGCTCCTGCTTCAGGGTGCGCCCCGTGAAGTCCAGCCATCTCTGGTTGAAGTAGTTGCAGAGCGTGTCCGTGCCGGCCCGCCAGATCAGGATGGGAGCCTGCTCCACAATCTGGGCATAGTCCTCCTTCGACAGAGGGCCATCGTGAGGAGTCATACTCACTCCTGGCCGGACTTGCCGATTCGATCCATCATCCTCAGAAGCTCGATGGGCAGGGGGAAGACGATGGTGCTGTTCTTCTCCACAGCAATCTCCGAGAGGGTCTGGAGGTAGCGCATCTGGATGGTCACCGGGTTCTTGCTGATGCAGTCCGCCGCCTGGAGCAGCTTCTCCGAGGCCATCAGCTCACCTTCAGCAGCGATGATCTTGGCCCGCTTCTCCCGCTCCGCCTCAGCCTGCTTGCCCATGGCCCTCTGGATCTGCTCCGGCAGGTCCACGGACTTGAGTTCCACGCCGCTGACTTCAATACCCCAGGGCTCAGTAGCCGCATCGATGATCTCCCTCAGGCGTCCGCTGAGCTTCTCCCGATCCGCCAGGAGTTCATCCAGGCTCACTTCGCCGAGAACTGAACGCAGGGTGGTCTGGGCGATTTGGCTGGTGGCGTAGTAGTAGTTCTCCACCCCTACGATGGCCTGCTTGGCGTCCAGCACCTTGAAATAGACCACGGCACTTACCTTCAAGCTGACGTTGTCGCGGGTGATGATGTCCTGACTGGGCACATCGAGAACCACCGTGCGCAGGCTGACCACCACGGCCCGCTGCAGGGGCTTGAACACGAAGATCAGCCCCGGCCCCTTGGGCTGGGGATTCACCTTCCCCAGCGTGAAAATGACGGCGCGTTCGTATTCGTTGATGACCTTGATGCAGGCCAACAGGTAAACCACGATGACGACGGCCAGCGGCCCGAAGCATCCGAAACTCGCAAAAAGGGCATCCATGGGATCTCCTGGGGAATGATGGTCATGATACGCCGGTTGCACACCGGCAATGCTTCATCTATGAATCGGGCTGGACGCCCCCGTGCACGGAGGTCCACTTCTCAATCATGGACTGGATGTCCTTCGACCTCGCGGGCTTGGTCAGAAAGTCGTTCATGCCGGCCGCCAGGCAACGATCCCGGTCCTCCTGGCCAGCATTCCCCGTCAAGGCGATCACCGGAACCGTGGCACAGAATCCCTCCATCAGCCTCATCCGGCGGGTCGATTCGAAGCCGTCCATCTGGGGCATCTGACAGTCCATGAGCACAAGGTCGAAGGTCTCCCGCCCCAGGAAGTCCAAGGCCTGGAACCCATCGGATGCGGAAGTGACCTGGTGGCCCATGATGGTCAACATCTCGGCGAAGACCTCCAGGTTCATGACACTGTCATCCACCAGAAGGATCCGCTTGCCCTGGACGCTCACCGCCAACTCAAGTCCGTGAAGGGATTCCCTGGCGTAGTCCCGGGAAGATGCAGTGGCGGGCCTTGGGCTGAGCAGGTCTGTGATGACCCTGCGGAAGTTGTCCCGAGTCGTGGGGACGGAGAGGATGTCATCGAAGGCCCTCACATCCACCCCATCCCCGGGCAACTTGGCGAAGGGCAGGCAGAGCAGCCTTTTGGGTGCCCCACCCTGGCGAAGCTCGTCCAGGACAGGCAGCGTGGACGCCAGGGAGGGGTTCATGGCCACCACCACCAGATCGCAGGGAAGGCTGGCATCCTCGGACACTACCGAGATCCCCAGGGACTGGAGTTGTCGCCCCAGGGCCTCCAGGGTCCTGGGGAGCGTTCCCAGAAGAAGGGCCCGATGGCCATCCAGGGCGGGGAAGTAGGGAGGGGCTTCGGCTTCCTCCAGGGGGAGCACGAGCCTGAAGGTGGTGCCGCCCTCGTCGCCGGGTAGGGCCTCCAGGCTCCCCTCCATCAGTGTGGTCAACTTCTGGCTGATGGAGAGACCCAGGCCCGAACCGCCGAAGCGCCGGGCAAAGGAGGGGTCCGCCTGAGTGAAGGGTTCAAAGAGGGTCGATCGGGCTTCCATGGGGATGCCGATGCCGGTATCCCGGACATCGAAGACCCAGTTACCGGGCCGCCCAGGGGTAGGGCCCAGGCGGATTGAAACGCTTCCCGCCTCGGTGAACTTGATCGCATTCCCCAGGAGATTCAGGAGGATCTGGGAAATCCGGTTGGGGTCTCCGAGCACCTGCTGGGGGACTTCCGGGGCGACCTCGACGCAGACCTCCAGGCCTTTTGCCTTGGCCTGGGTGGAGGCGACCTCCACCAGATTCAGTACCATCATCTCGGGGTTGAAGGCCTGTTTCTCCGGGAGGATCTTTCCCACCTCCAGGCGGGTATAGTCCAGAAGGTTATTGATCACAGAAAGCAGAGCCTCGGTGGCGAGACCGATTTCCTGAACCAAGTGCATCTCCCTGGGGGCGAGAGTGGCGTTCAGGAGCAGGGTGCTGAGGCCCAGGATACCGTTCAGCGGCGTCCGGATCTCGTGGCTCATGGTGGCCAGGAACTCGCTCTTGGCCTTGTTGGCGGCCTCGGCTTTTTCCACGGCACGGCTGAGATCCTGGGTCCGGACTTCCACGAGCTTCTCCAGGCGGCTCCGATGGTCGCGCAGTTCGTGGTCCGAGGCTTCAATCTGGGCCAACATGCTGTTGAAGTCGTGGAAAAGCTGTCCCAGCTCGTCCTCTCCTGCGCCGGGCAAGCGGGGGGAGTAGTCGCCGCTCTCGCTCACGCGCCGAGCGGTCGTCGCCATCTGCTCCAATGGACCGGTGAAGAGACGCCGGATGGGGGAGGAAAGGGCAAGGGCCAATCCAAAGGAGGCCACCCCGATCAGCCCAGCCACCCCACAGGCCCAGGCCAGTGCCCTGCTGAGCCCCCCCATGCTCAGGGCCAGTCGAAGCCGGCCGACCGCTTCGCCATGGTTCCAGATCACCTGGTCCCGGATCAGGAGGGGGTAATGCTGGGTGACACCCTCATTGAAGGGCAGGAAAGGTTGAGCCCCCACCCGGCCATAGGATGCCAGGGTGCGGCCATCCCCCAGGTAGAGCACCGCAAAGGCAACCTGGGGCTGGGTCGCCAGGATCGAGAGGCTTTTCTCTGCCGCCTCCCCGTCCTCAAAAACCACCGCCGCCAGGCTGTTGGTGGCCAGCATGTTTGCCATGATCTCCGAATCATGGGTGGCATTGTGGCGGAAGGCCAGGGTCTCCTTGAGGATGAAGGCGGTCAAGGCCAAGCCCAGGGCCAGGGCCGCAACGGACATCACGGCATAGGTGAACTTGTTCTGAATAGAGAGTTTTTGGAACCGTGCCAGACACATAGGGCCACTCTTGAACCTAATCGTCGAAGCGCTGGGGTTCTTGAGATCAAAGCCCTCGTTTCAATGCCATCTGGCCGAAATGGGAGATCCGGTAGCAGCCGACCTCCCGCTCCCGGATCAGATCATGCTGCTCCAGGTAAGCGATATCCGCCGCCTGGGCCCCTTTCACGGTGAGGAGCTTCTCCCGGCGGATGTCCGGGTACTTGGCCACGACCTGGAGCAGGTGCATGCGCAGGGGAGTGATGACATCCACCATGGGGTTCCCTTCAGGGTTGGGGCGTTCTGGGCTGGAGACGCCCGGCCTTGAGCAGGGCCTGGATCTGATTCTCCAGGGTATTCAGGAACTGGGAGCGGTCCCTGGGGCTGTAGGGCTTGGGGCCGCCCCCCATTTCACCCATGTCCCGCAGGAAGGCGCTCAACTCCCGGCTGGCCAGGGCATCCCCGATGGAATCGTCCGTGAACACGCGGCCCTTGGGATCCAGCACCCGGGCGCCCTTCTTCAGGCAGCGGGAGGCCAGGGGGATGTCCGAGGTGATGGCGATATCCGTGGGCCCGGCCTGCTCGACGATCCAGTCATCGGCAGCATCGAAGCGTCCGCTCACCACCACCAGCTTGAAGAGGGGATCCCGAGGCAGGTTGATCCGACTGTTGGCCACCACATGAACCGTCAGGCCGTGTCGTTTCGCCACCCGGAAGACCTCTTCCTTGACGGGGCAGGCATCGGCATCGACGTAGAGCTGGATCAAGCAGGCACCTTTCAGTTCCATTGATCATCGCAGGTCTGCGGCGCCAACGCCCGGCAATCAGCGCAGGGGCACGAAGACCACGCCAATGAGCTCCTTCATCTCGCGACCAAGTGGGGTCTTGGTCAACAGCACCAGGCGCTGGTGTCCCTGGGGAGTAGCCAGGGGGAGGAGCATCCGCCCCCCAGCGCGGAGCTGTTTCCAAAGGCCCGCTGGAATGCGCTCGGCGGCGCAACTGAGGAGGATGGCGTCGAAGGGGGCCTCCTCCGGCCATCCCTCACGACCGTCTCCGTAGCGGAGATGGAGATTTGCATACCCCAGCTCCGCGAGCAGGGCCAGGGAACGGCGGTGAAGGACCGGTTCCAGTTCCACACCGTAGACCTCCTTTGCAAGCAAGGAGAGCACTGCGGCCATGTACCCACACCCGGTGCCCACCTCCAGTATCCGTTCCTGGCCCCCCAGACCGAGAGCTTGGGCCATGTAGGCCACGATGAAGGGTTGGGAGATGGTCTGCCCCTGGCCAATGGGCAGTGGGTGGTCTTCATAGGCCTCATTCAAACCGTTGGCCGGAACAAAGCGCTCCCGGGGCACTCGCCCCATGGCTGCCAGCACCCTGGGATCTGATACACCCCGGGCCTTGATCTGAGTCTCGATCATGAGGTGGCGGAGGGCGGCCCAACCTTCATCAGGCCCGTGCAAAGTCATGGGAGAAAGATAGCCCATCTGTCCAATCTGTGAAGGGCCGCCCGTGGGCCGGCTCCGCCAAGTCAGATCCCTGCAAAGCGGGAGACCAGTTCGATCATTTCTTCCACCTTAAAGGGCTTGGCCAGGAAGGCATCCATGCCCGCCTCCAGGCAGCGCTGCCGGTCGCTGTCCAGGGCGTTGGCCGTGAGGGCCACCACCGGGATGTGGGCGGTACTCCGCTGGTGCTCCAGGGCCCGGATGTGCCGGGTGGCCTCCAGGCCATCCATCCGAGGCATCTGCATATCCATGAGGACCAGGCTGAAGCGTTCCTTGGCCATCATCTCCAGGGCTTCCACACCGTCCTGAGCCAAAACCACCCGATAACCGGCCTTTTGGAGGATGCTGCGGCCCAGGGCCTGATTGACCGGTGTGTCCTCCACCAGGAGGATGCTGGTGCAATGACGGTCAGGGTGGGATGGGGCCGCTGTCGCGGGAACAGTATCAGGGGCCACGGCGGGCGCTTCGCCGAAGACCAGGGTGAAGGCGAAACAGGTGCCCCTGCCCACCTCACTGGCCAGGACCAGTTCGCCGCCCATGAGATCCACCAGTCGGTGGGCGATGGCCAGGCCCAGGCCCGTGCCTCCAAAGCGCCGGGTGGTGGAGGAGTCCGCCTGGGAGAAGGGCGAGAAGATCTCCTGCTGTTTGTCCTCGGGGATGCCGATGCCCGTGTCCGTGACCGCAAAATGGACCTCCGGATTCCCCCGCACCTCCAGGACGATCGACCCCTCCAGGGTGAACTTCAGGGCGTTGGACAGGATGTTGTTGAGGACCTGACGCAGTCGATGGGAGTCCCCCAACACCCGCCTGGGGAGCTCCGGGGCAATGCGGGCCTCCAGGACCAGGCCCTTCTGGCGTGCGACCTCCGCCATGGGACCGACCACCTCCCGCAGGAAGTCCGGGAGATCAAAGGCCCGGACTTCCAGCTGGACGTAGCCCTCGTCGATCTTGGAGAAGTCCAGAATGTCATTGAGGATGGTTCGCAGGCTCTCGGCCGAGGATTTCACCCAGCCCAGCTGCTCTCGCTGCTCCGGAGCCAGGTCCGCAGCCAGGGCCAGATCGGTCATGCCGAGGATGCCGTTCATGGGCGTTCGAATCTCGTGGCTCATGGACGCCAGGAAGGCGGCTTTGGCCCGGGCACCGGCCTCCGCGGCCTCCTTGGCAGCCACCAACTCATCCCGGCCTGCCTCAAGGGCCTGCCGCAGCGCGGCCTGCTCATCCCGGGCGGCGGTGAGATCCAGCACCCGCTCCTCCACGGCCCGGGACATGGCGTTGAAGGCCGTCCCAAGACGCCCCACGTCATCCGGACCTTCGGCCACCGGGGGAAAGGAGAGCCTACCAGCGGCCACCCATTCGCTGGCCTGGGTGAGGTGGGCCAGTTGGCGAGTAAGCCAGAGGCCAAGCAGGGTGATGAGGGCAGCGGTAAGCGCCAGCTCACCGAGGGCGATCAGGAGTCCCTGGGTGAGCAGCTGGCGGTGGGCCGCGATAATCCGACGCAGGTCCAATCCAAAACGCAGGGTGCCCAGTTTCTGGCCCGCCAACTCCACCGGGGAGGCCACGTTGTAGATGGGCTGACGGTCGGCCCCGAAGAGGTGGAAAGCCCGGTCCGGCGGTGGCAGTGCCTTTTCCCGGGGCCAGCCGCTTTGGGCGGCGATCTTGCCCGTGGCATCCTGCACCGAGAGGTACTCGATGCCCTGCCGGGCGCGACTCTCGTCCAGGATCGCCTGGATGGTGGCGTAGTCCCGCTGGGCCAGCGGGGCCACAAGGGCGGCGCTGAGCACCGGGGTCATCTGGGCAGCGTGGTTCGCCGCCTGCTCGGTCATGTGTCCCGAGAGCAGGCGGAGGCTGTTGGCCACCAGCAAGGTAAGCATGGTGGCCTCTACCGCCACGGCAGCGATGAGGAGACGGCCCCGAACCGAACGCCAGGGGGCCCGCATGGCTCACTTCCCCTTGAGGGTCAACCGCACCTCGGCGGCGTAGGGATCCATGGCCTTGAGCTCAGTCGGCTTGAGATGGCGATAGCCCTCAAGCTTGTTGGCCTCGAAATATGCCCTGCCCTCAGGGGATCCGGCAAAGCTCCACAGGGCGCCCTCGAGCCTGGCCTTCAGAAACGCGTTGCGGGCGTTGAGCACGTAAACCCTGCCTGCCATGGCCGGACTTTCCGCCAGGATCCGCAGCTGACTCTGGACTTCGGGGGAAAGCTTCTGGAAGTTGGCCAGGGATACAAACCCTGCGCTGCCTTCCCCAGCCAGGAGCAGTTGGGCGACACTGTCGGCGGCACTCACATAGCGCACCGGAACATCGCCCAGGTGCTGGGCCACGAGCCAGTGTTGCCCCCAAAGGGTGACCAGGGAAGAAGGGCTGAGGCCGATGGTGACCGTGCCCCTCAGGTCCTGCGCGGTCCGGATTCTGCCCTTCAGAGCAACCATGGCTACGGCCTTGAAGTCAGCCTTGTAGGTAAGCAGTGGCAGGTAGCCAGCATCCACCTGGAAGAGCCGGGCCTGGTGACCGGTGGTGATGGCCAAATCGTATTCCTGAGCGAGGCCGCGGCGCGCGAATTCCGTAAAGTCAGGGGCGGTGAGGATCTCCACCGGACGCCCCAGACTCTTTTCGAGACTGGCCCGAAGGGGTTGGTACAGCTCCAGGATCACCCGCGCACTGGTATGCGGGGCGACGCCGATGCGCAGCGGCGCAGGCTGGGCCACCACCGCGAGTCCCAGCATGGCCCAGACGAGGGCCCGCACGAACCGCCCTGTCGACCCCCATGGATCGCCCATCTGTTACCCCCGAAAAGATCGGCCGGAGCAGGAGGATGGCCCTGCAGGGGCCGTTAAAAACGTTCCTGGCACTGAAAAACAGCGCAATTAGTACGGTGTATCGTCGCATTCCCAGCAACCTTGAACCTGGTTTGGCTCGAAACAGTCCTGCGGCAGAGGCATGGGCAAACCGCCATAACAAAAGCCCCCTCGGTTGAGGGGGCTAAGTCTGGCGGAGAGTAAGAGATTCGAACTCTTGATACGGTCACCCGTATACACGATTTCCAATCGTGCTCCTTCGACCACTCGGACAACTCTCCAGGTCGA